>NZ_JBIWNL010000013.1:0-154505 GCF_044767225.1 Kitasatospora sp. NPDC101447 | reverse complement strand
GCCCGCCCAACTCCAGGAACGCCACATCACGCTCCACCGACGGCACACCCAAAACCTCGGCCCACACCCGCGCCACCACCCGCTCCACCGGCGACACCGCAGCACCCTCGATCCGCGCCGTGAGATCGGCGACAGACGTGGCCTGCAGGAACACCGACAACGGCAGGTCCAGCTCCAACTCCTTACGCAGACGCGCCATCGCCTGCACCGCCAACAACGAATGCCCGCCCAACTCCAGGAACGCCACATCACGCTCCACCGACGGCACACCCAAAACCTCGGCCCACACCCGCGCCACCACCCGCTCCACCGGCGACCCGAGGCCGCCTCCTGTGGCGCCGCTCGCAGCCTCCACGGTCGGGCGCGGCAGCGCGCGGCGGTCCACCTTTCCGCTCAGGGCCAGCGGCAGGGCGTGCATCCCCACGAACAGCTCCGGGACCATGTACTCCGGCAAGTCGGCCCGGAGCTCGGCCCGCAGCTCCTCGGCCGCCGGCACCTCCCCGGCATCCGCCGCCGTGATGTACGCGACGAGCCTGCGCTCGCCGGGTGTGTCCTCACGGAGCAGCACCACGGCCTCGCGAACGGTCGGGAACCGGGTCAGGGCGGCCTCGATCTCCTCCAGCTCGACCCGGTAGCCGCGGATCTTGACCTGGGTGTCGGCCCGCCCGAGGCACTCCAACTCGCCGTCCGGCCGCAGTCGGACGAGGTCCCCGGTCCGGTAGAGCCGCCCGCCGGGCGCGCCGAACGGGTCGGGGATGAACCGCTCCGCCGTGAGGTCCGGCCGGTTCCAGTAGCCGCGCGCGACGCCCGCGCCGCCGACGTACAGCTCGCCTACCACACCGCGAGCGACGGGCATCAAGTGCGCGTCGAGTACGTAGAGTTGCGTGTTGGCGATGGGTCGGCCAATCGGCACGGTGCCGGAGAGGTCGGTGCTCTCGGTCACCTCGTGGACGCAGCAGCCGACGACCGTCTCGGTGGGCCCGTACTCGTTGACCACGCGCAAGCCGGGGGCGCGCCTGCCCCAGGCGGCGACGGTGCTCCCGTGCAGGGACTCGCCGCCGACGACCAGGTAGCCGTCCGCTTCGATCCCGGCCTGCGGCATCGACGTGTCCAGTGCGTCGAGGTGGGCCGGGGTCAGCTTCAGCAGACCGAGGTCGAGCTTGTCGCCGAGGACGCCCGCGAGGGTGTCGAGTTCCTCGCCCTCGGGCACGAGGGTCAGCGAGCGTCCGACGAGGAGCGGGCAGAACAGGGTGGTCACCGAGAGGTCGAACCGCAGCGGCGAGACGAGCACGGAGTCCCCGCCATCAGCCACCCGGTAGGCACCAAGGCTCCAGGCGAGGTAGTTCGCCAGACCGCCGTGCGTGATGACAACGCCCTTGGGGCGGCCGGTCGATCCGGAGGTGTAGATGATGTAGGCAGCATTGTCCGCCTGCGGTCGAGCGCCGCGCTCGGCCTCGGACAGCTCGCCGCCTTCCTCGGTGGGCAGCACGTCCTCCACGGTGAGGACATGCGCGTCCGTCGCCGGGAGCACTCCCGTGTGGCGGTTGCTGCTGAGGACGACCCGCGCGTCCGCGTCGGCCAGCATGTACGCGATGCGTTCGGCCGGGTCCTTGGGGTCGAGGGGCACGTAGGCGCCGCCGGCCTTGAGCACGGCCAGCACGGCGACCACGAGCTCGATGTCACGCTGGAGGAAGAGCGCGACCCGTGTCTCCGGCCCGACGCCCTCGCGGCGCAGCCGGGCGGCGAGACGGTCCGCAAGCCGGTCCAGCTCGGCGAAGGTCAGGGTTCGCTCGCCGGAGACTAGCGCGGTCGCACCCGGCGTGCGGCACACCTGCTGCTCGAAGAGCTCGACGGCGTGGAGGCCGCCGAGTAGCGGGCTCTCCGTGCGGTTCCAGTTGACGACGGTGTCCCGCAGCTCGTCCTCGGACAGCATGGAGGCGTTCCCGATCCTGGTGTCCGGTTCGCCGGTCAAGCTCCCGAGCAGGATGCCGAGGTGGGAGACCGTGCGGAGCACGGTCGTCTCGTCGAAGAGGTCCGTCGCGTACTCGAAGACACCGTGCAGGAAGTCGTCCGCGTCCGGCCAGACCTCCAGGCTGAGGTCGTACTTGGCGGTGCCGTTGTGGTGGTCAACGACCGTGACCCGCAGGTCGCCCAGCTCCTGATCCAGCGCCGGGTCCTCGACCAGGGCGAACAGTACCTGGGCGACGGGCGAGTGGCTCAGGTCCCGGGGCAGGTCCGCCGCCTCCACCACGCGGTCGAAGGGCACCTCGCCGTGTGCGATGGCCTCCTGGGTGAGGTCGCGCACCCGGCCGACCAGCTCGCGGAAGGTCGGGGAGCCGGAGACATCGACCCGCAGAGCAATCGAGTTGGCGAAGAAGCCCACCATGCTCTCGAGTTCGACGCGTGGCCGGTTGGCAACCGGCGTCACCATCGACACCTCGTCCTGGGCCGAGAAGCGCGCCAGCAGCGCAGCGAATCCGGCGGTCAGCACATTGAACGGGGTCGCGCGCTCCGCGCGGGCGATCTCCTTCACCGCCGGCCAGATCTCCGGCGGAAGGGCGAAGCGGTGTCGCTCGCCGCGGAAGCTCTGAACGGCCGGCCGGGCGCGGTCGGCGGGGAGCTCGATGACCGGGACAGCACCGCTCAGCGTCCGGCGCCAGTACTCAAGGCCTGCGGCGAGCTCCTCTGCGCGCTCCGGGCGGGCCTCCCAGCCGACGTAGTCGGCGTACTGCAGCGTCAGGGGGGTGAGGGCCGCCTCGGCGCCCTGGGCGGCGGCCGTGTAGAACCCGAGCAGTTCGTCGACCAGCAGGCCCATCGACCAGCCGTCGCAGACACTGTGATGGATGGTGAGGACGAGCACGTGGTCGTCGGGGGCGCAGTGGAGCACGGTCGCGCGCGAGAGCGGTCCGGACTGAAGGGAGAACGGCCTGGCCGCCTCTGCCTCCACGGCCGCCCGGATCCCGGCCTCGGAGCCGTCGGCCAGCGTCACCGGCTCGAGGTCCACCACGATGTCCGGGAGGATCCGCTGCACAGGGTTGTCGGAGCCGTCCGCGGCGGGCGGGAAGACCGTCCGCAGCGACTCGTGACGGAGGAACAGCTGATGGACCGCCTGCGCGAGCACGTCGAGCCGTAGTGGGCCTGCGAAGCGGAGCGCCACCGACACATTGAAGAGAGCACTTCCGGGGCTCACCTGGTCCATGAACCAGAGGCGCCGCTGCGCTGAGGAGAGCGGCAGCTCGGCCGTGCGCGGGACGGGGAGAATGGAGTCGTCGGCCGGCTTGGGACGACGCCCGCCGAGCCGCTTCTCCAGGAGGGCCCGCTTCTCCGGGGACATCTGGTCCAGCCGCGACTGTGAAACGAGCCGCTTTCGGATCGCGCTCCGCGGCCCAGAACCTGACTGGCCGTTCGCCTTTTGCTCGGCAGTCATCAGCCCTGCTCCTCGCCCTGGCGCGGAACCGCCTCGGCCATGTGGGCGACAAGACTCAGCGGCCGCATGTCAGTCCAGTTCGCGTTGACGTAGTCAAGGCACGACGAGCGATCCGCCGCCCCGTGCACGACAGTCCAGCCGGCTGGCAGCCGCCCGAACTCCGGCCAGAGCGAATGTTGCCCCTCGTCATTCGACACAACGAAGAAGCGACCATGGGGATCGTCGAACGGGCTAGACATGAAACCTCACTATTCGCATACATCTCATTTAGGTCGCCAACCATTCCGACTATTTTTACAAGGCAGGCAGAATAGTCGCCACTAAAAACAAATCGAAATCCAGCCCGCAGAGTCGGCTTGACAAAGGGATTCCACGCAACCCAGAACACAGAGTGGCGCCACCCGGGAGAGATCTCCTGGGTGAATCGGCAGCAGGCATCATCCGACCAGAAGCCGAACAGTCACGTCAGCGAGCAAACCGACAGCCGAACGCAGAGAACTGATGAAACCCTGGCTATCGACAGAGACCCTCTGACGCCTACGAGACGTCAGGGAAAAGTTACATCCCGGGCATATCCGACACCGGAAAGACTACTCAAACCCGCACCCTCAAAAAGGGCCACTTTCCCCACCCCCGAACGTTCATGCGCATACGCATGTACGCAAACAAAGCGCCTAATATGGCGCACGTCACCCCAGACGCCCTCACCGGAGAATCTCCGGCGAGTTTGACACCTGGCGTTACGCCCCCTTAACAAACGATCATGATAGTAGCCAGCCGTCGAAGGACATGTCAATGGCCAACTTCCCAGCTGAGAGAGGGGGCTACCAGCAGTGCGGGCGCCAACAAGTCATCCGCCCGATTCATGGCCTTGATCACTGTTCTCCGGCTATGTCCGCCAGCCGCTCCGGGGTCTTCACACGCTCAGAGCATCGGCGGCATGACGATGTGTCGTGCGAAACGCCTGGCCCACCTCGGTGGCGAGCATGTAGCGCTCCGCCGGCGAACACCGGCCACGGATACTGACCTTGGCGCTTCAAGGCGATTGCGGTCGAGCGCGGCGAGTCGCTCCAGAGCGACGCTGGCGAGGTTCGCCAGGCTGCGCTTGACGCGGGCCCATAGGTACTCGACCGCGTTCAGCTCGGGCGCGTATGCGGGCAGGATGAACACCGTCAGCCAGTCCCGCGCGTTGATCAGATCGCGCATGGCATGGGAGACGTGGGTGTTCAACCGGTCCCAGATCGCGGGGTTGGTGCCCGGCTACGGCAGGCCGAGACCGACGCGGCTCTGGGTCCGCCACACTGCAATCGGCTCATCGGCATGGGCCTCTGGCCTCGATGCCGACAGCCGGACGGTCAGCACGCCAAGCCCGACGACTCGCCAGAAAAAGTCGGCAAGAGGTCAGCATTGATCCGATTGAACTCTGGCACACATGCCCGAACACGAGACTCGACAAGCCCTCCCCAGCCCAGCGGACCCTGAGCTCCGGGTGCAACACAGACGGCGGACCGGCCACCTCCGCCTGGCGGCCGCCCACCCCACACCACCGTCTACGGCTACTTCAAGGAGTGGGAACGCGACGGCACCACCGAACGGATCCATGACACGCTCCGTGACCAGCTACGGACCAAGAAGGGCCGCCGGATCCTGCCGACAGCGGCGATCATCGACGCCCAGTCGGTGAAGGCTTCGCCCAACGCCCCGGCCGCAAGTCAGGGCTTCGACGGCGGCAAGCAGGTCCTGGACGCCCTCGCCGCCCAGTGGCCCACGGTGACCAAGGCTTGGGTGGACGCCGACTACAACAACGCCGTCGTCAGACACGGCGCCGCACGCGCCATCGACGTCGAGGTCGTGGCCCGGGACAAGGAGCAGAAGGGCTTCGTCGTCCAACCGGTCCGCTGGCGCGTGGAGCAGACCTTCGGGATCATGTCCCGGTACCGGCAGCTCCACCGCGACTACGAGGAACTGCCGAACCGGTCACACTCGATGATTCAGTGGGCCATGGTGAACTCCATGACCAGCCGCCTGACCGCCAGCCCGGACAGAACCGGGCAATACCTCCGCCCGAAACCGTCCGCGGCAGCGTAAAACGGTATCGAACACCCTCTCACCGGATGGGCTGATGAAGTTCCACCACAACTCGCTCAAGCTGTGCGCCTCGGAACTGACTCACCGGACGCGTGATCGAGCTGCCCGGTCTCTTCCTCAGGTACGCGAGACTCCGCAGGACCGCTGGAGCGACGTCTGCGCGACCTGCACTCGGCCAGCCTCAGTCCAACGGCCGCCTGTGGACGGTGACCGGCGCTCACCCTGATGAACGCCTCGGTCAAACTCGCCTGACCGAACCCGCCAGAGCCCACCGACCCATTCCTCGCCGTTCCTGTCGCCCCAGGCCCATCCGACGCCCTACAGGCTGCCGTATTCGTTCTTGATGACGAAGAACGATCCGCGGATGGTGCCGGCCAGCTTGGACTTCTGCCGTGCGAACTTGAACCGCGACGCGAGCTCCTCCGGGACCTCCATCCCGTCCGAGAGCTTGAACCCGACCGCCCGCTTCCCGCCGTCGTCGACGGTGTACATCACGTTGATCGACAGGCCGCTCTCGTAGAAGACGTAGGCCATGCGGATGTTCTCCACCTGGAAGGCCGTGGCCTCCAGGGGCCGGGACGAGATGACGATCTCGCGTTCCTCCCGGAGGATCCTATGCACCCAGTCGACGACCTCGGCGGCGTCGGCCGCGGGCTCCACCGTGAAGACGTGGTCGTACTTGTTCTTGAAGTAGCGGGCCTCGTTGGCCCGCAGACCGGCGAGCGCGTCCGCGACGGGCGACGACTCCAGGCCGACGGTCGACACGGTTTCGAAGTCCACGGCGTAGGTCACGGCGGATCCTTTCTCGGTGACGCCGACGGCGGACGACCGGCGGGCAGACGACAGAGGACAGAGGGCAGACGGCGGAGGGCTGCGGGCACCTCGGGCCGCCGGATGCCGGTGATCCTATGCGGCGCCGGCGGAAGACCGGCGGAACCGGAATCGCCGGTCAGTCGTGGTCCCCGGCGAAGGGCCCCTCGTCGACGAAGCGGCGCAGCAGGCGGGCGAAGGTCCGGGCGTCGTCCTGCGGCCAGTCGGCGAGGGCGTCCTCGATGCCGGCGGCGAGCCGCTGCCTCGTCGCCTCGATGACGGCGCGGCCGTCGTCGGTGAGGTCGAGCAGGGTGACGCGGCCGTCGGCCGGGTCGGGCCGGCGCCGGAGCAGGCCGGCCTGTTCCAGGCGGTCGGCGCGGCGGGTGACGGTGGTGCGGTCGAGTCCGATCTCGCGGCCGAGGTCGGCGGCGCTGCACGCGCCGGTGCGGGCCAGACCGCTGAGGACGGGGTAGGTGAGGTCGTCGATCGCCTCCCCCAGCCCCTCGGTCAGGTGGGTGTGGAGGCGGGCGCGGGTGCTGCGCCGCAGGAGCAGCCCGAGGGCGTCGGCGATGTCGTGTCCGGTCGAGTGCGAGGGCGAGTGCTTCACCCCACCAGATTAGCGTGCGCCGAGCACGCTTTTCCGCTACAGTCATAAGCGTGCTTCAGGCACGCATCTTCGTTCGATCCGCAGCGGGACGCCCCCGCACCCAACCGAAGGAATCCCCGTGACCCACACCGACGTCCGCGCCGCCCTCACCGACCTCCTCCTCACCCCCGGCCTCGACCTCGACGAAGCCGCCGACCGCCACTTCGCCCCCGACTACCGCCAGCGCACCGACGGCGAATGGGCCGACCGCGCCGAGTTCCTCGACCACATCGCCCACCTGCGCACCGTCGTCGCCGACGGCTCCGTCGAGGTCCACGACGAACTCACCGCCGGCAACCTCTACGCCGACCGCCACACCATGACCGTCGTCAAGACCGACGGAACCACCGTCCGCATGGAGGTCTACCTCTTCGGCGAGTTCGCCCCCGACGGCCGCTTCCGCCGCATAGAGGAGACCACCCTCATGCTCGAAGGCACCGACGGCGACCGAAACCTCGGCAGCGCCCGCTGAACCACCCCGACAACGGCCGGGCACCACGCCCGGTGCCCGGCCCGGCAACACGCCGGACGGTTCCGGTGTGAAGCCATGGCCCCCCGCCCGTGCGACAGTTGCGCTCGTTCCCGCGCCGAGGGAGAGCGATCGTGCCCGTCGTCCGAACCGCCGTCCTGCTCGCCATGTTCCCGGCCGGACAGCCGATCAACGTGCCGGGTGACGCCCCCTGGTACGTCTCCTACCTCTTCAGCCCGACGCACGGGCAGGCGGCGTACTGGCTCAAGCAGACCGACAACGACATGCTGCTCGACGGAGAGGTCTTCGACTGGGCCGTCTTCGAGGATCCGGCGCCCGATCTGTCCAGCCGGACGAGGACGGTCGACATGGTGATCCGGGCCATGGAGGACGACCGGAACATCGACTTCTCGTCCTTCGACGTGGTCGTCGTGGTGCTGGGCGTCCGGAACGGCTACCCGACCGACGGCGGGTCGACCCGGGCCACCTCCCGGCACCGCGAGCACCACGGGATCGTGACCCGTCAGGGCGACCGGTTCGACTTCCTGGCACACGAGTTGGGCCACGCCCTGGGCCTGTCCCACTCGTTCGGCGACCCGGCGTTCAAGGACCCCGGGGAGGACTACGGGGGCTACGCGCACCCGTACTGCATCATGAGCGCGATGGCCTACGGCAACATCGGCGGCCCCTACTTCCCGGCCGCCCCGCGCGACGGCCGACCCGAGTACTCGGCGCTCGGCCCGAGCCTGAACGCGACGACGGCGCTGGGCCGCGGCTGGATCCAGGCCGACACCTACAACCTGGCCGCGGCCTCCGGCCCCGCCGAGTTCACCCTGCGCAGCAGGCACTGGCTCGGCAGGGTCCCCCGGACGGCGCCGCAGGCGGTGGAGGTGCTGGCGGCCGACGGGACGAACTACGTCATCGAGTACCGGGAGGACGCCGACTGGGACCGGGGCCAGGGGTCGCCCGCCCTGATCGTCGCCCGGGGCCGCGGCAGCAGCGGCGACACGCACTACCCCGGCACCTTCGCGACGACCTACCTGGGGCTGCGTCGGCTGCCGGTCGCCTTCGGGTCCTGGGGCAGCGTCTTCAACGGCCCGGGTTTCGGGATGGAGGTGGTCGGCCGGTCCCCCGAGGACCACACGGTGACGATCCGGCTGCGCCCGGGGAGGGTCGGCCCGGTGCCGATCGGGTTCACCAACCGCACGGACACCGTGGGCGAGGAGGTGCGCAGCACGGGCGCGACCACCTGGGGGCCGGGCCAGAAGCTGTGCGTCGAGGGCACCTGGGAGTACCGCGAGCTGGCGCGGCGGCAGCAGGCCGTCCTCGAAGCGACCTACCCGCCCGGCGGCGTACCCGTGACGGTGACCTGGACCGTTGACGGCGTGCCGCTCACGGGAGCGTCCGGGCAGCACACCTTCACCGAGGTGGTGGAGGTGGCGAACCCCCGGCTCGACCTGCAGACGGCCGCGCGCAAGGTCGTCGTGTCCTACGCGATCGAGCCCATCGCCGCCGGGTCGCGCCTGCGCCTGACCAACCGGCCGGACGACGAGACGTACCAGCTGGACGTCGCGGCGACGGTGTCGACGTCGTTCGGCGCGGCGGACGACCGGACGTGGATCGAGTTCAGCGGCCACGAGTACCGCTACTCCCAGGACCTCTACGACAAGCGCGACGCCTGCATCCGGAACTTCGTGGACATCGGGCAGCGGTTCGCCAAGTCCAAGGTCCTGCTGCCGCCGGACCTGTGGCAGCACCTCGGGGACGAACGTGCCGAACGGGCACGGCAGTTGACCGACGTCCTCGGCTACCAGCACACCGTCGGCGACGCGGTGGCCTACCGGCTGGCGGCGGACGAGCTCGGCGCGCTCGTCCACGACGAGGGCGTCGCCCTGACCGTCGCCCCGCTGGACGACGTGGCCGAGGTGAGGATCCCGGACGGGCCGATCGCCCCGCCCGGCCAGGCGCCGCCCTGGGCCGCCGGGCCGTTCACGTCCACGTTCACGTCCACGTCCACGTCCATGCCCACGTCCACTCGGGCCCACCCCACGCGGACCCACTCCGACGGTCCCGAGCCGCAGGACTGACCCGGCTCCGCCCGGCCCCCGGCCGGGGGTCACAGACGGGCGTGGGTGCCGATGTCGGTGTGGAAGTCCTCGATCATGGCGGCCGTGACCGTCGGGCGGCTGGCGCCGATCGCGGCGAGGTGGTCGGCGGTGGTCGCCCCCGGGACGGCGTCGTCACGCTCGAAGGCGGTCTGGGCCGCCAGGCGTGCGGCGTGTTCGATGTCGGCGGGAGAGAAGCGCTCGCTCGCGGCCACCAGGGCGGGGATGTCCACGTCGAGGCGGTCGGTGTCGAGGGCGTGGTGCGACCAGATCGCGGCGCGGGCGTCCGGGTCGGGGGTGCCGATCGGGATGACGTAGTCGAACCGGCCGGTGCGCAGGAACGCCGGGTCGAGCGAGCGCACGGAGTTGGTCGCGCAGACCAGCAGCCGGCCGTCCCGCTCGCGGAAGCCGGGGATCAGCTTGAGCAGTTCGTTGGTCACCCCGTGCATCGCGCCGGCCGAACCGGCCCCGCCGCGTACGGGGGCGATCTCCTCCACCTCGTCGATGAAGACCAGCACCCGCTCCAGCTCGCCGATCCGGGCGAACGCGCTGCGCAGCGCGGCGGCGAGGTTGCCCTCGTCGGCGAGGCGGGAGGGCAGCAGCTCGACGAACGGCCAGCCGAGGCGGGAGGCGATGGCGCGGGCGAAGGTCGTCTTGCCGGTGCCGGGCGGCCCGAAGAGGGTGATCGCGCGCGGCGGCCGGACGCCGTGCCGGGCCGCGCGCTCGGGCTGCGCGAGCGGCAGGACGACCCGCCGCTCGATCAGTTCCTTCTCTGCGGTCATCCCGGCCACCCGGTCCCACAGGTCGCCGCTCAGCACGCGCCCGCCGAGTTCGTCCAGGGTGCCGGCAGCGGGCCCCGCGGCGGGCTCGGTCTTCTCGAAGTACGCGGCGGCGGGCCGCCGTTCGTACCCGGCGTTGCGCAGCCCCTCGCCGAGCAGTTCCTCCTCCGGCAGTACGTAGGCGATCCGCCGCACACGGGCCTCGACCAGCCGGCGCTCCAGTTCCCGCAGCAGCGCGCTGGCCAGGCCGCGCCCGCGCCAGGCCGGGGCGATCGCCACGCGCATCACCCAGGCCCGCTCGCCCGCCGCCGCGACCTGCGCGAGCGCCGCCCCGATCGGCGCGCCGTCGTGCACCGCGACGACCGCGGGCTGGCGCGCGGTGAGCGCGGCGATGCACTCGGCGAGCGAGAACACGGACTCCTGCCCGAGCCCGGCGGTGCTGTCGATCAGATGGACGACGGCGGCCAGGTCGTCCTCGCGGTAGTCGTGGATCAGCCAGTTCACGTGGATCGCTCCTGAGGTCGCCGGTCGTGCGGATGGCGGTGAACCTAGGCGCGCCGGGGCGGGCCCGGCACGCGCCGTTCAGGACAACGGGGCGTGGACGAACCGTACGCGACAGCGACTTGCCCCCGAGCGCGGCGGACCTCGCCCCCGAGCCCGCTGGACCCCGCCACCGGGCCGTTCGCGCCCGACGACACGGCTTCGTCCGATTCTGACGACATGTCAGCCCTGCCGCTGCGGGACGGAGATGTCCGCAGCGCAGGGCGAACCCGGCTGGAGTGGATCATTGCTGAGCTCACGTCAGGCCGTCAAGCGATCCGATGGCGGCAGCGGGTCGCAGCTTCGGTTTTCGTCGTTCCGGCCCATCTGTACTGCCGATCTCGTCAGTTGAGGGCCCGTCGAAGTCGATCTCGGAGATCCATACCCGGAAAGTTCTTGACTGAAATTTCAGATAGGGACATGCTCGCCACCATCGCAATGGGCCGAGACGAAGGCAGGGGTTCGATGAACGGCGGCGCTGTGTCCGCACAACCACGGTCGCGGGGCCTCGCGGCACTCGTCGGCAGCCTGTTCCTGGTCGACCTGGGCGCCGCGATGTGCACCATCGCACTGCCGTTGCTCCTGGTCCAGGACTACGGCTTCTCCGTGGCGGTGGGCCTGACACTGGCGCTCCAGGTGGTGCCGAGCGTCCTGTTCGGGCCCATCGCGGGCAGCATGATCGACCGGTTCGAACCGCGGCGGCTCGCCGTCGTGAGCGCGGTGGGCTCCGCCGTCCTGGTCGCCGTCATCCCGTTCGCCGACGCGCTCTGGCAGTTGCAGGTGCTGGGCGTCGCCGTCGGCATCGCCACGATGATCGAGGGCCCGGTCCGGCTGGTGCTGCGGTCGTCGGTGATCGAGGAGGGCGACGAACTGCGCGGGAACGGCCTGATCGTGACCGCAGAACGGGTCCCCTCCGTCCTGGGCCCGCTGCTGGTCGCCCTGGCCTTCGCCCTCGGCGAGGTCCGCGTCGTGTTCCTCGCCGCCGCCCTCCTCGGCCTGCTGGCCGGAGCCCTCATGTACGCCGTGCCCGGCCCCGCCGCGCAACCGGACGCGGCGGCGGACCGCGACGCCGCAGCGGAGGGCGACCCGGCGCGCCCCACCGGCTGGCGCGCCCTCGCCCGCGAGGCGTACGTCGACAACACCCGGAGCCTGCTGCGCACCATCGGCAAGGACCGCTTCATGCGCGGCCTCACCCTCACCGCCTTCACCTACGTCTGCGCGGTGTCGGTCGGCCGGTTCGCCCTGATCCAGCTCGGCGCGGTGGAGTTCCACGACGTTCCCGGCTTCTACGGCTACCTCGCCGGGGCGATGGCGCTCGGCGGCGTCGTCGGCGGGCTGGTCGCGGGGCGCCTGACCCGGTTCCGCAACGGCTCCCTCTACGTCGCCGGGAACGTCCTCGAAGCCGTCGCCTGGGTCGCGGTGGCCGCCACCGGCTCCACGGTCCTGGCCCTGCTGATGATGTGCGCGGCCGGCGTGCTGGAGTCGATCGCGACGACGGTGTTCTTCGCCGAGGCGCAGACCAGGGTGCCCGAGGAGGTCGCCGGCTACTACTACGCGGCGCTGATCCCGCTCACCGAGGCCTTCGGGTTCGCCGGGGCCGGGCTGGGCGCGACGGTCGCCGCCTGGTCCGGGTCCGCCGCGGCGGTCTGCGCCGCGGCCCTCATCGCCGTCCCGGTGCTGCTCACCGCGCGCTGGTACCGGATCCCCGCGGGGGCGGCCCTGTGAACAGGCTCAGCAACTACGCGACCTTCAGCCGCTTCGCCGGGCTCACGGTCGTCTCCCACGCGGTCAGCGCCGCCCGGATCTCGCTGCCGGGGCCGGTCGCGGAGCGGCTGCACGCCTTCGCGGGCCGGGAGTTCACCGACGACGAGTTCGTCCGGGCCGGCGATCCCGGCAGCGGCACCGCGTCCGTCCGGGCCGGCGAGCCCGGCAACGGCGACGCGTGCGTCCGGGCCGGCGAGCCCGGCAACGGCGACGCGTGCGTCCGGGCCGGCGAGCCCCGCGGCGGCGCCGAGTTCGGCCGGGACGACGAGCGCGCCGGGCTGCTGCGGCTGCTGCGCTCCCGCCACCTGGTCGTGGACGCGGACGAGGACGAGCGTGGCCGCTGGGAGCTCTTCCTCCGGGACGGCCTCCCCGAGGCGGGCCCGTACGACCGGTCGACGTTCTGGAGCGCACGGCCGCTCGACGCGCCGACGCTGGCCCGGCTGGGGCGCACGGACTCCGGGGCCGTCCGCCCCGTGCGGGTCGTCGGCCTCGGCGGCTGCGTGCTCGACTTCGCGCGCGACGAGCTCCTCCACGAGGGATACGCCCGCGGCCTCGACATCTCCTTCGAGACGGTCTGGCCGGACAGCACGGCCCGGCTGCGCAGCGTGGAAGCCGATCTGGTGATCCTGCAGTTGGGGATCTTCCCGCACCTCACCCGGCTGTGGGACGCCGCGCCGGCCCAGGATCCGGCCCAGCGCCGGGTCGCGCTCACCCGGATCAAGAAGCTGTTCACCCGCTGGGTGACCGCCCTGACCGAGAGCCTTCCCGACTCGGGCCTCGCCGTCGTGCACAACGTCGCGCCGTCGGCGCTGTCCCCGTACGGCAGGTTCGAGCACGCGGTCGACCTCAACACCCGCGAGGTGCTGGCCGAGCTCAACGGCCATGTGGACGAGCTGCTGCGGGCCGACCCTCGGCTGCTGCTCCTGGACGAGGAACGGCTCGTCGCCCGGCACGGCGCGCTGACGCTGTTCGACGACCACCTGGTGCCGTTCGGGCACCACGGCGGGGACCAGGACCCGCGCATCGAGATCGCCAACCAACGCCCGGCGCTGGGAAGGGTGTTGGCGGCCGAGTACCTGGACCTGTACGAGGCGGCGACCCGGCAGGGCGAGATCAAGTGCGTGGTGACCGACCTGGACGGCACGCTGTGGCCCGGGATCGCGGCCGACGACGGCTTCGGCTGGACGGACTCCGACTCGACGAGCAGCTGGGTCCACTTCGGACTGCACCAGACGCTGCGGCTGCTCAAGTCGCGGGGGCTGCTGCTGGCGACGTGCAGCAAGGGCACCGAGCGGTACACCCTCGACGCGTGGCGGGCCGCGGAGCACCCGATGTTGCTCGGCCCGGACGACTTCGTCACGCACCGCATCAACTGGAGCCGCAAGTCGGCGAACGTCGCCGACATCGCGGCGGAGCTCGGGTTCGCCCCCGGTGCGCTGCTGTTCCTGGACGACAATCCGGTGGAGCGCTGGGAGGTGGCCCGCGCCCTGCCGGACGTCCGGATCCTCGACGGCGAGCCGCACACCTTCCGCCGGCAGCTCCTCGACTCGCCGCTGCTGGACCGTCCCCCGGCCGGCGCGGAGGCGCGGAACCGGTCGGAGACCACCCGGGCGATGCTCGCCCGCGGGAGCGTCGAGGCCGCCGACCCGGTCGAGTTCATCCGGGAGCTCGACGTGGAGGTCGAGGTGCGGGAGGCGGTCGCGGCCGACCTGCCCAGGCTGGCCGAGCTGTTCAACCGCACCAACCAGTACACGACGACGGCCTGGCGGCCGGGTGCGCGGGAGCTGGAGGCACTGCTCGGCGGCCCGGACGGCGCGCTGTTCGTCTGCCGGGTGCGGGACCGCTTCGCCGACTACGGGCTGACCGGTGTGCTGGCCCTCACCGGTGACGACGTCACCTGCCTGGCGGTGAGCTGCCGGGTCATCGGGCTCGACATCGGGCCGGTGTTCCTGGCCGCCGCCCTGCACCGCTCGGGCCGCGCGCGCCCCGGGGTCGGCGGCCGGTTCGTCCCGACCGGGCGGAACGCGGCGGCCGGTGACGTCTTCCTGCGCGCGGGTCTGCGCCCGGGGCCCGACGGGCGGTTCGCCCTGGTCGAGGAGGGCGACCTGGTGGGGACGGACGCCTTCCCGCACCGGCTCGTCCGTCCGTAGGCCGCGCACGGCGGCCGCCGCGACACCGTCCCGCCGACACCCACGGCAACACGCGCGGCCCCACGCGCCCACACGGCAACACACGCAACACGTGCAACAGCACGCACAGCAAACACCGCAACGGCCAGGTCCGGTGCCGCCGAGGCACACGGGCCGGACTGGAGACAAGGAGGATCATGCGTACACGTATCGTCGTGCTCGGCGGTGCCGGTTTCCTCGGTTCCCACCTGTGTGACCGCCTGGTCGGTGACCGGCACGAGGTGGTCTGCGTCGACAACCTCTCCACCGGCTCCCCGGCCAACGTCGAACACCTGGTGGGAGCCCCGAACTTCACCTTCGTCGAGGCCGACGTCGCACACCCGCTGCAGATCTCCGGCCGGGTCGACGCCGTCCTGCACCTCGCCTCGCCCGCGTCCCCCGCCGACTACCTGCGGCTCCCGCTGGAGACGCTGCGGGCGGGATCGCTCGGCACCTTCCACGGCCTGGAGCTGGCCGTGCGGAAGGACGCCCGGTTCGTCCTCGCGTCGACCTCGGAGGTGTACGGGGACCCGGCGGAGCATCCGCAGCCGGAGTCCTACTGGGGGAACGTCAACCCCGTCGGCCCCCGGTCGTGTTACGACGAGGCGAAACGTTTCGCCGAGGCCGCCACCACCGCGTACCGGCGGGCACTCGGGGGCGACACCTGCATCGTGCGGATCTTCAACACCTACGGCCCCCGGATGCGCCCCGGCGACGGCCGGGCGATCCCCAACTTCATCCACCAGGCGCTGCGCGGCGAGCCGCTCACCGTCGCGGGGGACGGCCGGCAGACCCGCTCGTTCTGCTACGTCGACGACCTGGTCGACGGACTCGTCCGGGCCGTGCACGGCACCGCCACCGGGCCGGTCAACCTCGGCAACCCCGTCGAGACCACGATCCTCGAACTCGCCGAGCTCGTCCGCCGGATCACCGGGACGGCCTCGGGGATCACGTTCGTCCCCCGGCCCCAGGACGACCCGTACATCCGGCGGCCGGACATCTCCCGGGCCCGGGCGGAACTCGGCTGGCAGCCCGGGGTGGACCTCGGAACAGGACTGGCCGCGACGGTCTCCTGGGTCGAGCAGTCCCTGGCCCGGGCCGTTCCGGCCGGGGTGCCCGACCGGCCGACGACACCTCGGGGAGGGGAACTCCGTTGACCGCGACCACCGCGACCACCGCGACCACCGTGGCCCGCACGGCCGACGTCGCCGCATTCACCCACGCCTTCCTCGGCGCCCGCCACGAACTGGCGGACGTGCTGACGGACCTCGCGGTCCGGCAGAGCGCCGAGGACGAGATCTTCCGATCGGTGCGGGCGCTGTCCGGCGCCGCGTGGGAACTCCAGCAGTACGCGCCCCGCCGGCTGAACCGGCTGGCGACGTTCCTGCCGTCCAACAACGTCCTCTACTCCTACGTCCTCTTCGGGATCATCCCGTCCCTCTACACCGACGAGGTGCTCATCCGGCCCTCGGCCCGGACCGGCGACACCGCCGCGGCCGTTCACGAGATCCTGCGCCCCCACCTCGCGCGGCTCGCCGGCCGGGTCGAGCTCACCGGGGCCTCCCAGCGGGCCTTCACCGGCGAATGCGCCCGGTCGGACCTGGTGGTCTTCACCGGGCAGCCGGACAACGCCGAGGCGGTGGGCTCCGCCCTGGGCCCCGGCACGACCCTGCTCGCCTTCGGCTCGGGCCCCAACCCGATCGTCCTCGGCCCGCGGGCCGACCTCGATCGCGGCTGCCGCGCGGTGCTGGAGGCCAGGACGTACAACTCCGGGCAGGACTGCCTCGCCCCCGACCTGGTCTTCGTGCACCGGTCGGTCGCCCGGGAGGCGGCGGACCGGCTCGGCACCGCCCTGGCCGAACTGCCGGTCGGCGACCGCCGGGACCCGGAGGTGGTCGTCGCCCCCCTCGTGTACCCCGACGCCGTCGCCGGAGCCGCGGAGTTCCTCGACGCCCACCGGGAACACGTGCTGCGCGGCGGCCGCGTCGACCCCGCCACGGGCGCCGTCGAGCCGACGCTGCTGCGCCTGCCCTGGCAGGAGGCCTTCCACCCGCCCGAGCTGTTCTCCCCGGTCCTGGTGCTCATGGAGTACGACCGCGCCGAACAGGTCGAGGCCTGGCTGAACTCGCCCGCCGAGCTGGCCCGCGGCATGTACGTCTCCGTCTTCGGGGAGCCGGGGCTGCGCGGGGAGCGCATCGGGACCTCGGTGACCTGCCACGAGCGGACGACCTTCGACATCGAGGACGGGAACCAGCCGTTCGGCGGGTACGGCCGGCAGGCCAACAGCGTCCGGCGCGGGGGCCGCATCGAGACGAGGCCGCTCCTGGTGTCCGCGGAAACGGGCCGGCGATGAACCTCCGCGCGACCTCCCTGCACACCGCCGCTCCCGGCCACGCCTGCGCGACCGGCCCGTTCGAGGTGCCCGCGGCCGTCCGGCTCGGCATCGTCGACCCGGCCGCCGCCCGGACCCTGGCCTGCGCGTTGACCCGCGCGTTCGACGGCACGGCTGACAGCGCGGTGCCCGTCATCGTGGCCCTGACCGAGTACGCCCGGGCCTCGGCCGACCGCTTCACCGGCCGGCACGACGACCCCGGGCACCGGATGCGGCCCTCCGACTCCACCGGGCTCGAACCCTCGGGAGTGCTCCAGCCGTTCCTGACGGCCTCCGGCTGGCAGGGCCGCTGCCACCTCGTCACCAGCCGGGACGACGCCGCCGGGCAGGCACTGCGCTGGGCGACCGCCCTGGTCGGAGCGGGTCGGGCGCCCTCGGTCGTCGTCTGCGACCTGCCCCGGGACGAGCACGGGGCCTACTGGGCGGTCGCGGTCCGGCTGTGGGGCGGCGCAGCGGCGCCCCCCGCGGCACCGACCGACCGGGCGACCTCCCGGGCGCCGGACCCCTGCGCACCGGACTCCGGGGCGCCGGACCTCTGGGCCGCGGACCCCTGGGCCGCGGACCCCTGGACATCCGACCCCTGGACACCGAACCCCTGGGCGGCGGACTCCTGCACGCCGGACGCGATACCCCCGGACAGCGCCCTGACGACGTTCGCCACCGCAGCCGGTGCCCCGGCGGCGCTCGGCGCCGTCCCCCACCGAACGACCCGAACCACCCCAACCACCCGGACCACCCGAACCACCCTCACGACGAAGGAGGCCGGTCATGGCTGACCGCAGCCAGTGGGACGCGGTCGCCGCCGTCCTGGCCGACGCGGGCTGCGCCCTGGTGACGGGACTGCCGTCCGACGAACCCGGCCTGCTGGACGCCGCCGGGCGCCGGCCGGGGCTGACCGCCCTGCCGGTGCGGGACCAGCGGGTCGCCGCCTGCGCCGCGATCGGCCATGCGACGGTCTCCGGCCGTCCGGCCGTCGTCGCCGTGGACTCGGGGCCGAGCTTCAGCAACGCGCTCACCGGGCTGCTCGAAGCCTCCTCCCTGTGCTGTCCGGTCGTGGTGGTGACGACGCGGATCCCGGTCGCCGGGCTCGGCCGGGGCGGGTTCCAGCAGCTCGACCAGGCCGCCATGGCGGGCCCGCTGGTCAAGTGGTCGGTACTCGTGGAGAGCCCGGAGCAGCTGCGCTGGGCGTTGCGGCGGGCGGTCCACCTGTCGGTCAACGGGACGCCGGGCGTCGTCCTGGTGGAGATCGCCGCCGAGGTGCTCGCCGCGGAGCCGGTGGACGACGCGCCGACCGGCGAGCCCGTCGCCCGGGTGCGTTCGGTCGCCGACGACGCGTCGCTGGAGCGGGCCGCGGCGCTGCTGAGCGCGGCGACCGCCCCGGTGGTGGTCGCCGGCGGCGGGGCGAAGGGGGCGGGCGCGCCGCTGCGCGCGCTGGCGGAGCGGCTGGGCGCCCCCGTGTTCACCACGGCGTCCGGCCGGGGGGTGATCGACGAGGAGCACCCGCTGGCCCGCGGGCTCGTCGGGCTCTACGCCGGCCCGTCGGCGCAGCGGATCCTGGACGCCGCGGACGTGGTGCTGCTGGTCGGCTCCCGCTTGGAGGAGACGGCCAGGACGGGCTGGACCCGCCTGGACGACAAGCGGTTCGTCCACGTGGACTGCGAGTCAGCGGTCTTCTCGACCGTCGTCGAACCGGCGGTGCCGCTGCTCGGCGACGCCGCCCTCACGCTCGGGCGGCTCGGTGAACTCGTCGCGGCGGCGGCGGCGGGGCCGGTGGCCGTGGCCGAGCCGACCGTCCCCCGGTCCGCCGAACCCCCGACGGACGAACCCCCGACGGACGAGCCGCAGCGCCTCACCGCGCGGCACGCGTTCGGCGCCCTCACCGAGGTCTTCGGACGTGATCTGACGCTGGTGCAGGAGAACGGCCTGCACGACATCTGGGGCTACCAGTACCCGGTCCTGACGGTCAGCGACCGCACCACCCTGGTCGTGCCCGGCGAGCAGACCATGGTCGGCTTCGGCCTCGGCGCGGCCCTCGGGGCGGCGGTGGCCCGGCCTGAGCGGCCGACCGTCCTGGTCTGCGGCGACGGCGCCTTCGAGATGAGCCTGGCCGCGCTGCCGACGATCGCCGAGAACGGCTGCGGCCTCACCGTGCTCGTGTTCGACAACCGGGGGTTCGGCTGGCCGCGCTACCTGCGCGACCTCGAAGGCGCCTCCACCGAGGTCACCCGGTTCCCGGCGCCCTCCCACGCCACCGCGGCGGTGGCCGCACTCGGCGGGTGGACGGCTCGGCCGACGACGCCGGCCGAACTGGTCGCCGCCCTCGACGAGGCCCGCCGGCTCAACGTCGACGGACGGATGGCCCTGCTGACGATCGGGGTCGACGACAGCGACGTGCCCACCGCCGTACGCCGGATCTTCGACCCGGCCCCCGACTCGACACTCGACTCGACACTCGACTCGGCCTCCGGCTCGGCACTCGGCTCGGCCTCCGCTTCGACCCCCGTCCTGGTCCCCGACTCCCCGGAGCGGCCGTGATGACCTTCTTCCCGCTGACCGTGGACGGCGCCGACGTCCCGCGCGCCCACCTGGTGGAACTCACCGACCGGCTGACGGCGGAGCTTTCGGGCCACGGCGTGGGCGCCGGGCGGGCGGTGATGCCCGCGACGGGTGATCCTGTGACGACCGTGGCCACCATGCTGGCGGCCGACCGCCTGGACGCCCCGGTGCTGCTGGGCGGCCACGCCGCGACGGACGCGGAGCCGGCCTGGGCGGTGGTGGACGCGACGGCGCGGGTGCGCGCCGCGCACGACCGCCCCGGCGGCCCGCTGCCCGAGCGCACCGCCGCGGTGCTGTGGACGTCCGGCACCTCCGGCCGCCCCAAGGCCGTCGCCCTGTCGCGGCAGGCGCTGGCGTACCAGGGCGACGCGACCGCGGCCCACCTCGGGATCTCGGCCCGGGACCGGCTCCTTCTGCCGCTGCCGTTGCACCACTCCTACGCCTACAGCGTGCTGCAGGTGTGCCGGAGCACCGGCGCCCACCTGTACGTCGAGAGCGGGTTCCAGGTGCGCCGGATCATCCGGCGGATCAGGGACGCCCGCATCACCTCGATGGACGGCGTGCCGTCCATGTACCGCGCCCTCGCGGCCGACGCGGGCTCCCACCCGGAGACCCGGGCGGCCCTGGCGGGCCTGCGGATCCGCGGCTGCGGCGGCGACGTGCTCGCCCCCGGTCTGCACGAGCGGTTCGTCGGCCGTACCGGGGTCGGGCTGCACGACGGCTACGGGCTCACCGAGGCCGGCCCGAACGTGGCGATCAACGTGCCCGGCCGGATCCGGCCCGGTTCGGTCGGCAGCCTCCTCGACGGGACGAGGGCGCGGGTGCACGGCCCGGACCGCGAGGTCCAGGTCAACAGCCCCAGCCTGATGACCGGTTACGTGGACCCGGCCACCGGTGCGCTGCTCCCGGCGCCGTTCACCGAGGACGGCTGGCTCCCCACGGGGGACACCGGAGCCGTGTCGCCGGACGGCCACCTCACCATCACCGGCCGGATCAAGGAGGTCCTCATCGTGCACGGCGAGACGGTCGCACCCGCGATCCTCGAAGACGTCATCCGCACCGTCCCCGGCGTCGCCGAGGCCGTCGTGCTCGGCCGGCCCGGGCGGGCACGCGGGGACGAGATCCACGCGTTCGTCCAGCCCGCCGACGGCGCCGCGGACCGGGCGGCGCTCCGGGCGCGGGTGCTGGCCGCCTGCCGCGGCGCGCTGCCGCCGCAACTGCGGCCCCGGGCCGTCCACCTGGCGGCCGAACTCCCGCGCACCGCCTCGGGGAAGGTGGAACGGCGCGGGCTGCGCGCCCTGTACGCGGACGTGCTGGGAGCCGGGTCGTGACCGGGGTCGCCCTCACCGGGCTGGGACTCGTCACCCCGTTCGGGGTGGGGCCGGGCGCCTTCCGGGCGGGGCTCCTCGCCGGGGCGTCCGCGATCGGCCCGCTGACCCGCTTCGCCGATCCGGCCCGGGCCGGCGACCCGCGCGAGCGCGTCGCCGCGCAGATCGACGGGTCGGTGTGCGGCGCGCCCGTCGGGGGGCTCAAGAGCCGGCTGACCGAGACGGTCGTCGCCCAGGCGCTGCGCCGGGCCCGGCTGCCCCGGCTCCCGGACGGCGCGCTCACCGTGATCGCCGGGCAGACCCCGGTCAGCGCCTCCCCCACCGCCTTCGCCCGGGACTTCGAGAGCCCGCGGCCCGGCGCGGCGACCGGCCCGGTGGTGCAGGTGCCGCACGCCTGCGCCTCCTCCGCGTTCGGCCTAGCGCTCGCCCGGGACTGGCTGCTGTCGGGCGGCGCCGACGTCGCCCTGGTGGTCGGGGTGGTCACGCTCAACCCGTACGACTTCTCCAGCATGGATCTGGTCCGGGCGCAGAGCGGGCGCGGCGCGGCGCCGTTCGACGTGCGCCGGGACGGCATGACCCTGGGCGAGGGCGGCGGGGCGGTGGTCCTGGAGACCTTCGCGCACGCCCGGGCCAGGGGGATCGACCCCGGGATCGCGCTGACCGGCGCGGCCTGCCTGATCAGCGGCGGGAGCGTGGCCGACTCGCAGGCGGAGGCCATCGGCGCGTGCGTCGCCGAGTCGCTCGACCAGGCCGGGACGACGGAGGTGGACTACGTCCACGCCCATGCCACCGGGACTCCGCAGGGCGACGCCGCGGAGCTCGCCGCGCTCGACGCCACCGCGGCCCGCCTGGGCTGGTCCGGCGTGCCGGTCGGCTCGCACAAGGGCGCGATCGGGCACCTGCTGCACGCCTCGACCATGCCCGCCGTCGCGGCGGCGGTGGGCTTCCTGCGGACCGGGATCGCCCCCGGCACACCGGGGCTGACCGAGCCCATCGCCGCCGAGCGGATGCACGTGGCGGTCGATCCGGTGCGCACCGGCCGGGCGCGGCACGTGCTGGTCGACGGCTTCGGGTTCTACGGCAACTACGCCTCCCTGGTGGTCAGCAGGGTGCCCGGCGGCCCGGCGCCCGACGGCAGGGTTCCCGGCGGCCCGGCGCCCGACGGCAGGGTGCCCGCCGGACCGGAGCCCGGTGCGCGGCACGACCCCGCGGGGGACGAATCGAGAGAGGCGGAGTGGTCATGACCCGTTGGAGTCCGATGCTGCTCGACGAGGCCGAGCTGCGCACGATGCCGGACCTGCCGCTGCCCGCGGTGCTCGGGCATGCCGACTCGGTGATCGACACCCGCCCGAGCAGCCGCGCCCTGTACCGGAGTTGGGAGCGCCAGCACTGGGCCGCCGACGAGATCGCGCTGGAGCGGGACGCGGCGAACTGGTCGCGGCTGCCCGACCCCGTCCGGCAGCGGGTGCACAAGCTGATCGTCAACTTCCTGATCGGGGAGTACACCGGCCTGGAACTCCTCGGGCCGATCCTGACCGGCTGCCCCGACGAGGACTCCCTGGTGTACGTCGGTACCCAGCTCGCCGACGAGTCCCGGCACACCCACCTCGTCCGGCGGATCGCCGTCGACGTGCTCGGCATGCCCGCCGACCTGGAGGCGGCCCTCCCCGAGGGATGGAGTCAACTCTCACCAGCTCAAAGGGAGTTGAGCACGCTGGAGGCCGAGCTGATCGGCCGGATCGCCCGGCCGATGCCCGGCTACGAGGACTGGCTGCGCGCCGTCACCGTCTTCCACCTGGTGACCGAGGGCATTCTCGCCCTGCACGCGCAGCGGACGCTCGTGGGCTCGCTGCGGGCGGGCGGCACGCTCCCGGGGATCCGGGCGGGCTTCGTCGCGATGACCCGCGACGAGTCCCGCCACGTGGCCTTCGGGATGCAGGCCCTGCGGGAGGGCCTGAGCCGCGGCCACGAGGAGGCGATCACCGACGTCCTCGTCACCGCGATGCCGCTCGCCGTCTGCGTCGAGGCCGAGGAGCCGATGCCGGCCGAGCAGCGCGCGCAGGTCGTCGCGGTCGCGGAACTCCTGCGTGCCGAGGCGGTCCTGCGGATGCGCCAGATCGGCATGAGCCGGGCCGCCGTGGCCCGGGTGCTCCGGGCCACCGACCGGGCGATCTCCCTCCTGCGCGCACCCGGCCCGCAGGCGACCACCCCCCACCCGATGCGAAGGACCGCACCATGACCCTCCCCGAAGTCTCCGTCGTCACGCTGACCCGCGACCGTCCCGATGCCCTGCTGCGGGCCGTGCGCTCCGTCGCCGCCCAGACCGGGGTCGCGGTCGAGCAGATCGTGGTCGGGGACGACGCCGACCACCTGCGCGACCCCGACCACCTGGCGCAGCTGCGGGCAGTGCTGCCCGGCATCGTGATCGAGAACGTCGCCAGGCCCGCCGCGCCCGAGTACCGCTCCGCCCGGCTCGGACGGCTGCGCAACCGCGGGATCGCCCTGGCCACCGGGGAGTTCGTGGGCCAGCTCGACGACGACAACACCTTCGCGCCCGACCACCTGAGCAGCCTGGTCCGGGCGTTGACGGACAACCCGCACGTCGAGGTGGCGCACAGCTGGCGGCTGCTGGTCGACCCGGCGGGGCAGCCCTACGTCCCGGACGGCGAGGACCCCTGGCACCCGGACCCCGACCCGGAGCGGCGCGCGCTCAGCTACCGCTACCTGTGCGAGCACGGCGTCTTCACGCCCGGCTCGAACGTCGTCCGGGACAGGTTCGCCTCCGGCGGGACGGTACTGGCCCGGATCGACACCAGCGAGTACCTCGTGCGCCGCCGCTTCCACGCCGGGACGGGCTTCCCCGAGACCTTCTCGCCGGCCCGCCAGAAGCTGGAGTGGACGGAGGACTTCGTCTTCGCGCTGCAGCTCGCGCGCGCCGGCGTCGAGGTGGTCTGCACCGAACGCGCGACCGTGAACTACACGATGGGCGGCTTCTCCAACAGCCACGCCCTCCAGAGCGACGCCGGTTAGGGGGCAGCCATGTGGATCCTCGGCGTGAACGCGCCCCCGACCGGCTGGCACGACGCCGCGGCATGCCTGGTCGACGGCTCCGGTGAGGTCGTCGCCTTCTGCGAGGAGGAACGGCTCAGCAGGCGCCGCCACTCGATCTACCGCAAGCCCCGGCTGGCCGCCGAGTCCTGCCTCGCCCGGGCCGGCATCACCGCGGCCGACCTGGACGTGGTCGCGATCGGCTGGGACGCCGAACAGCTCTTCCCCGGACGGTTCCGGGACGACCGGGAGTTCCTGGAGCACACCGTCGGACTCGCCTTCGGCAACCGGCTCCCGGAGGTCGTCCGGGTGCCGCACCACCTGGCGCACGCGACCTCGGCGTTCCACGCGTCGCCGTACGAGAGGGCCGCGGTCCTGGTCGTCGACGGCAACGGGGAGAACGAGTCGTCGAGCGTGTGGACCTTCGCGCGCGACGCCCCGCCGCGCCTGGAGCGGGCCTGGCCGCGCAGCGCGTCCCTCGGCTACCTGTACGACGCGGCGAGCACCTGGCTGGGGTTCTCGTTCCTGAACGCGGGCAAGACCATGGGGCTGGCCGCGTACGGCCGGGCGGCGGGCCTGTCCACGGGCCCGCTGGCCGAGGTCGACGGCGACGGGTTCCGCCTGGCGCTCCCCGGACCGCTCGGGGGCGGCGGGGCGCTCGGGGGTGGCGGGGCGCTCGGGACGGGCGGCGCGCTCGGGGGCTCCGGCCCGCTCGGGGGCTCCGAGCGGGCCACCGCCGCGCAGATCCGCGCCGAGTACGAGACGACCGTCGCCGCGTGGCGCGGGCTGTACTCCCGGATCGCGGGCGCCACCGGCCCGGACCTCCCCGAGGAGCGGCTGGCCGACGACCCCCGCGCGGTGCTGGTCGCCTACACCGCCCAGCGGGCCGTCGAGGAGTGCGTCACCGCGCTGGCGGCGCTGGCCCGCAAGGCGGCGGGCGTCGAGGAGCTGTGCCTGGCCGGGGGCGTGGCGCTCAACTGCTCCACCAACGGTCTGCTGCCCGGGCCGGTGTTCGTACCGCCCGTGCCGCACGACGCCGGTGTCGCGCTCGGCGCCGCCTGGAGCGTGCGCCCGCCCACGGCCGCCCCCGCCCCGCTCGACCCGTACCTCGGCAGCCCGGTGCGCGACCCGCACGGCCCCGCGCCGGCCGCGTACGGCCTGGTCCGCGCGGAGCTGTCGGTCGAGCAGGTCGCGGGCCTGCTGCTGGACGGGCAGGTGGGCGCGATCGCCGAGGGGCGGGCGGAGGTCGGCCCGCGCGCTGTGCCACCGCTCCATCCTCGCCGTGCCCCGGGACGCGGGTGTCGCGGACCGGGTGAACCGGATCAAGGACCGGGAGCGGTGGCGGCCGTTCGCCGGAGTCACCCGGGCCGCCCACGGCCCGCGCTTCTGGGGGGACGTCGGACACCTCTCCCGCTACATGCTGG
Source organism: Kitasatospora sp. NPDC101447 (assembly GCF_044767225.1). Lineage (NCBI taxonomy): Bacteria > Bacillati > Actinomycetota > Actinomycetes > Kitasatosporales > Streptomycetaceae > Kitasatospora > Kitasatospora sp. NPDC101447. Next base: position 128,961 of record NZ_JBIWNL010000013.1, on the reverse strand, counting down.
GCGCGGCCCCCGTGACGCCCGAGGGCCGCGCGACGGCGGCCGGGGTGGTCCACGTGGACGGCACGACCAGGCCCCAACTGCTCGCCGGTGACGAGGCGCCCGTGGTCGGGGCGCTGCTGGACGAGCTGGACCGGCAGGGTGCGCCGCCGGTGCTGCTCAACACCTCGTTCAACGGCAAGGGCGAGCCCATCGTCGACAGCGCGGACGACGCGCTCCGCGCGTTCCGGGCGATGGACCTCGACTTCCTGATCCTGGAGGACTCCGTCTACCGCAAGCCCTACCGCCGCTGACCGCCGCTCCGACGGCCTTGACCGCCGACCGCCCCGCCCGCCTCTACCGCTCCGCCCGCCCCGCTCCGACCGCTCCGACCGCCCCTACCGCTCCGACCGCTCCGACCGACGTCGAACAGGAAGACCACGTGAACAGAACGCTCCTCAGCGCCGAATTCGCCGCCGAACGGGCCGTCCGGGCGCCGGCGACCTGGGGGCAGCTGGAGTTCTGGCTCTGCATCCGGAAGACCGCCCCCCACGACGCGGCGTTCAACAACCACTCCGTCCTGCAGCTCGACGGGGTCGACCCGCAGACCTGCGTCCAGGCGCTGGCCTTCTTCACCGGCCGCCACGAGTCCCTGCGGACGACCTTCGAGACCGCCCCCGACGGAACCCTCCTGCAGCGCGCCCCGCGGACCGGCGCGGTGACCGCCGTACGGGTGGACGTCCCGGCCGAGGAGGTCCCGGCCGCCACCGACCGCCTGGTCGACGAGTTCATGCGGGAGAGCTTCGACTACCACGACGAACTCCCGGTCCGCTGCGGCCTGGTGGTGGCGGACGGGGGCGTCCGGTCGATGCTGCTGGTGATCTCGCACATGTCGATCGACGGCGCCGGCTGGGTCCCGCTCATGGACGAGTTCACGGCCTACCTCACCGAAGGCCCGGAGGCCGTGCCGCCACTGCCCGAGGACGCCTGGCAGCCGGCCGAGTTGGCGGCCTGGGAGGCCACCGCGGAGGCCGCCGACCTCACCGCGAGGACCGTCGCCTACGCGTCGGGCCTCCTGCGGTCGGCCGACCTGCAGAAGCTCCCCGACAATCCGGACGGACCGGAGTCGCCGAGGTTCCTCGGCGGCAGGCTCCGCTCCCGGGCCGCGTACCACGCCGTGGGCCTGATCTCCCGCCGCACCGGCCTGAGCACGACCACGGTGATCCTGGGCACGGTCTGCAGGCTCATCGGCCCGCTCGCCGGATCCGAGGTCGTCTCGCTCTCCCTGATCTCCAGGCGGCGCCTGAACCGCCGGACCCGCCGGATGGTGGGCAACCAGTTCCAGGAGGCCTTCTTCGCGCTCGACCTCGCCGACGCGAGCCCCCTGGAGGTGCTCGACCGCACCTGGAAGTCGACGGTCCGCGCCTACTCCCACTGCGGTGGCCATCCGATCGCCCTGGACCGGATGTTCCTGGACCACGGCAGGAAGCGGGAGGAGACCTTCCGCTACTGCTTCAACGACCGCCGCTACGACCACCGACCCGCCCCCGACACCGTCCCCGCCGAAGGCCTGGAGGCCCTGCGCGACAGCAGCGAACTGTCCTGGCCCGAGCAGCCGGACGGCCAGTTCGACGCCTTCTTCCTCTGCCTGGAGGACGCCGACGGCGCCATCGACTTCCGGCTCACCGCGGACACCCTCCACTTCGGGCGCACCACGGTCGCGGCCTTCCTCCACGACCTGGAGGCCCTCCTGATCGCCACCGCGGCCGATCAGGCCTGACCCCGACGCGACCCGGCCGGATCCCCGGCCGGGTCGCGGGCGGGTCCCGGCCGGGTCGCGGGCGTCAGACCGCCGCGGGCACGACCGGCTGGGACTGGGTCGCGCAGTGGATGCCGCCTCCGCCGGCGGCGATGGCGTTGATGTTCACCGGGACGACCACGCGGCCCGGGTACTCCGCCGCCAGGATCGCGCGCGCCGCCTCGTCGGCGGCCGCGTCCCCGAACCGCGGCATCAGGACGGCGCCGTTGGCGGTGTAGTGGTTGGTGTAGCTCGCCAGGAACGCGGATCCGGTTCCCTGGATCTTCTCGTGGTCGGGGCCGGGCAGCTCGATGATCGTCAGCGGGCGGCCCTGGGCGTCGGTGGCGCTCTGCAGCACCTGCTTGGCCTGGTTGTACACGGTGACCCACATCGGGGTGGAGCCCGGTCCGGGCCTGTCCAGGATGACCCGCCCGGGGGCGCTGAACCGGGCCACGCAGTCGATGTGGCTGTCCGTGATGTCCTGGCCCGCCAGGCCGGCGAGCCAGATCACCTTCTCCACGCCGAGCGAGGACTTGAGCCGCTGCTCGACGTCGCTCTGGCTCAGCCCGGGGTTGCGGTTGGGGTTGACCAGCGAGCTGACGGTGGCGAGCAGGGTGCCCTGCCCGTCGGTCTCCAGCGAGCCGCCCTCCCCCGTGAACGGGGCCCGGACGCGGTCGATCCGGTACCGGTCGAGCAGCGCGGCGGCCGCCTTGGCGTCGTTGGCGAAGGCCTGCTCGTAGCCGGTGCCGGTCTTGCCCCAGCCGTTGAAGTTGGTGTCCAGGCCGGCGATGGCGCCCGGGCCGACCAGGAAGGTCGGGCCGAAGTCCCGGATCCACAGGTCGTCGTTGGAGATCGGGAGGAACGTGATGCCCCGGGACGACGGGGTCGCGCCGGTGTCGCAGAGCGGGGTGGCGGCTGCCACCGACTCCGGGTTGATCACCATCACGACCGGCTCCCAGCGGGAGATCTCCTTCGCGAGGTTCGCGATGTCCCGCTGCACGGCGGGGAGTTGGGCGCCCCAGGCGGAGGTCGGCTCGGGCCAGGCCATGAAGGTGCGGGTGTGCGGGTCGGTCTCTGCGGGCATGCGCAGCGCCGGCGCGGGGCTCGCGGCGCGGGCGGCGCCGGAGAGCAGCGGGCCGGACGCCACCAGGGGTACGGCCGCGGCGCCGTAGCGCAGGAGTCGGCGTCGGGTGATTGCGGGCTTGTCCATCGGTGCCTCGTGCGGGGTCGGGCCGCCCCGGGCAGTCGGTTGCGGCCGATCGGGCGGGACCGTCGGCACGCGCCCGGGGCAGGGCGGGCGGGACGCCCACATCCTGCCCCTAACTGAAATTTCAGTCAACGCGCACGAGTCCACACTCGCAACCCGCGCACGACACAGCCGGGCTCGTCCTTTCCCGGACCGGATCAGCCCGGCGAGTGGAACAGCGTGCGCATCGCCAGGTCGGCCACTTCGCGCAGTTGCTCGCGGGTGCAGCCGCTCGCCGCCTGCACGGCGATGCCGTCGGTGACGGTGTACACCAGCTGCGCGAGGACGCGCGGATCGATGTCGGCCGGCAGGTCGGCCGCCTGCTCGAAGCGGCGGCGGAGCGCGGCCTCGCCGGCCATCCGACGGGCGATCACTTCCCGGCGGATCGGCTCGGAGTCCGGCCCGCAGGCGTGCACGCTGTTGACGCTCAGGCACCCGTGGGGGCTCTGCGGCCCGGTGGTCAGTTCGACGGCCCCGAGGATCAGGTGCTCGACGACGCCCTGGGCGGTTGACGCCTCCAGGGCCTCGGTGGCGAAGGCTCCCGGGCTGGTGAAGTAGCGGTCGAGCACTTTGTGGAACAACTGCTCCTTGTTGCCGAAGGCCGCGTAAAGACTGGGCCTGTTGATCTCCATGGCCGCGGTCAGGTCGGCGAGGGACGTCCCCTCGTAGCCCTGCCGCCAGAAGACCTCCAGCGCCCGGTCGAGCGCGGCCTCGGCGTCGAAGGCGCGCGGGCGACCGCCTGGCATGCCGTACCTCCTCAAGTTTTTTACCTGTCGGTACATTACCCCTTGAACTCCGCCTGCCGCCCGCTCTAGTTTTGTATCGATCGGTACTAAACGAGGGAGGACACATGATCAAGGTCGGGGTCGTCGGAGCAAGCGGCTGGGCCGACGCGTCACACCTGCCCGCACTCGCCGGACTCGCCGGGTTCGAGGTGACCGCCGTCGCGACGACCCGCCAGGCCACCGCCGACCGGGCGGCGGCCGCCCACGGCGTGCCACTCGCCTTCGCCGACGCCGCGGCGCTCGCCGCCCACCCCGACGTGGACCTCGTCGTGGTGTCGGTCAAGGCCTCCGGCCACGCCGCGGTGATCAGGGCCGCGCTGGCGGCGGGCAAGCACGTGCTCTCCGAGTGGCCGCTGGGCGTCGACGCCGCCGAAGCGGACGACCTCGCCCGGGCGGCCGCCGACGCCGGCGTCGTCCACGCCGTCAACCTGCAGGGATACCAGTCCCCCGACGCCCGCCACGTGGCCGACCTGGTCGCCGCAGGCAGGATCGGCCGGCTCGAATCGGCCGTACTGATCGCCTCGGGCGCCCCCTTGGGCGGCGCCCGCATCGCACCGGACCTGGCGTGGACCACCGACCCGGCCGCGGGCACCTCGCTCCTGACCATCATGGCCGGCCACTTCCTGGCCGCACTGGACCGGATGGCGGGCCGGCTGGTCGAGGTCTCCGCGAGGCTGCCCCGCCCGCACGACCGCGTCGAAGTCGAGGGAACGGGGCGGACGGTGCCCAACGGGGTGCCCGCGCAGGTGCTGGTCCACGGCATCCTGGAGAACGGCGCGACGGCGTCCGTCGCGGTGCACGGAGGCAGTGGGAGCCCGGACGGCTTCCTCGTCAAACTCGTCGGCTCCGAGGGCACGTTGACGGCGGCTCCCACCCGGCCCGACACGTACATGCACTGGACCGACTGGGACATCAGGATCGACGGCGAGCAGGTCGAGGTGCCCGCCGACCGCCGGACCGTCCCCTTCGACCCCGCCGCCGGTCCGGTCGCCAACGTCGCGGCCGTCTACGAGGAGATCGCCCGGTCGATCGCCGAAGGACGCCCGCCCCGCCCCGACTTCCACACGGCCGCCGCCCACCACCGGCTGCTCGCAGCCATCGAACGCGCCGCCGCGACCGGCGCCACGGAACAGGTCCACTGACGACACCGACCACCGGCGCCCACCCGAGCGGCGGAACCTCGGCCGGGCGCCGGGCCGGGCCACCGCTGGGCGACGCCGGGTAGCGGGTCGTCGGGCGGGGACGCTGCCTGCGTCCGGGCGCGGACGCACAGGGCCGGGCCCGGCCGAGCCCGGAAACCGAGTGACCGGAACGGCCGTCGTCTCCGACAATGGCGCATGCCGATCGACCACTGGCCGTTGCTGGGGCTGCGCCTGAACACGGCCCGCCTGGAACTCCGACTGCCCGACGGCGAGGAACTGGCCGCCCTGGCCGCGCTGGCGGCCGACGGCGTCCACGAGCCCGACCGCATGCCCTTCATCGTGCCGTGGACCGATCTCCCGCCGGCGGAACGGGCGCGCTCGGTGGTGCAGCACCACTGGTTGCGCCGGGGGAACTGGTCGCCGGACGACTGGGCCCTGAACCTGGCCGTCTTCGAGCACGACCGGGTCGTCGGCCTGCAGACCGTCGCCGCCCGCGACTTCGCCGTCCTGCGGGAGGTCACCACCGCGTCCTGGCTCGGCGCGCGGCACCACGGACGGGGAATCGGCACCGAGATGCGTGCCGCCGTCCTGCACCTGGCCTTCGCCGGCCTGAACGCGCGGGAGGCGAGGTCGGGCGCCTTCGAGGACAACGCCTCCTCGTTCGCCGTGTCCCGCAAGCACGGCTACGAACCCGACGGCACCGAGCGCCACGTGGTCCGTGGCCGACCGGCGGTCAACAGGCGCCTGAGACTCACGCGTGCCCACTGGGAGGCGCACCGGCGGGTCCCCGTCTCGATCCGTGGTCTGCCGCCCTGCCTGCCGATGTTCGGATCACCGGACACCGGCGGCGCCGTTCGCCGAGGGCCGGTCCCGTAGCGGAACGGAGGTCCCGGTCCCGGGCCCGGCGTCCGGCGGTGTGTCAGTGCCGGGTGCGAGGATGCCGGTCATGAGTGACCACGCCGGTCGGCACCCGCGCGCCGCCATCGCCGAGTACTGGGACGCCGCCGCGGCGGGATTCGACGAGGAGCCCGATCACGGGCTGAGGGCCGGGCACACGCGGTCCGCGTGGGCGCGGCTGCTGCGGACGTGGGTGCCGTCGGGCCCGCTCGACGTCCTCGACGTCGGGTGTGGAACCGGTTCGCTGTCCCTCCTCCTGGCGGAGGCCGGGCACCGGGTGACCGGCGTGGACCTGTCTCCGCGGATGGTCGAGCAGGCCGGGAGGAAACTGTCCGGTGCCGGCCTGTCCGGCCGTTTCCTGGTGGGTGACGCGGCTGCGCCGCCGACCGGCGGTGAGGCCTTCGACGTCGTGCTGTCACGCCATCTGGTGTGGACGCTGCCCGACCCCGAGGCCGCGCTGCGGGAGTGGGTGCACCGGCTGCGGCCCGGCGGCCGACTGGTGCTGGTCGAGGGCCGGTGGCGCGAATCCGGGCAGGCCGGCGTGCCGTACGTGGCCGGGGCGGAACTCCTGCCGTGGAACGGCGGGGTGGCCGCGGAGCACCTGGCGTCCGTGGTGCGTCCGCTGGTCGCCGATCTGCGGATCGAGCCGCTCAGCGGGAACGCGGACCTGTGGGGCGGTCCGGTGGACGACGAGCGCTACGCCGTGATCGCCCGGATCTGAGCCCGGTCGGAGGGCGCCCGGGTGCGGTGCGCCGGCCATCGGGCCGACCCCGAACGGTCGGTGCGCCCGGCCGCCCCACACCGCACCGGTGCGCGATGCGGTGCCCCAGCCGGGTGGATCCCGTAGGGTCGGCGGATGGCGAAGTACTTCGACGTGCACCCGCAGACCCCCCAGGCCCGCACCATCAGCACCGTGGCCGACAGCCTCCGCTCCGGGGCCCTCATCGCGTACCCGACCGACTCCTGTTTCGCCCTGGGCTGCCAGATGGGCAACCACGAGGGCATCGAACGGATCCGGACGATCCGGCGGCTCGACGACCGTCACCACTTCACCCTGATGTGCGAGAACTTCGCGCAGCTGGGGCAGTTCGTCCAGATCGACAACAACGTCTTCCGCGCCGTCAAGGCGGCGACGCCGGGCAACTACACCTTCATCCTCCCCGCCACCAAGGAGGTGCCGCGCCGTCTGCTGCACCCGAAGAAGAAGACGGTCGGCGTCCGGATCCCCGACCACGTCGTCACCCGGGCCCTGCTCGCCGAACTCGGCGAGCCGCTCGTCTCCAGCACCCTGACCCTCCCCGGCGAGGACGAGCCGATGACCCAGGGCTGGGAGATCAAGGAGCGGCTGGACCACGTGCTGGACGCCGTGGTCGACTCCGGCGACTGCGGGACGGAGCCGACGACGGTCGTCGACTTCTCCGGCGGTACGGCCGAGATCGTCCGCATCGGCGCCGGCGACCCGACGCGCTTCGAGTGACCGACCCGGGCACCCTGCCCTCCGTCGTTCCCGCCGACCACCGGCCGCCGGGGACGACGGGCGGCGGAGAGACCGGCAGCGGGCCGCCGGCGGTCGCGGCCCGGGGCCGCACCCGTGCCCGTGCCCGGGGCGGGGTGCGTCAGGACCAGGCGACCATCTCGCCGGCCATGGTGAATCCCAGGAAGAAGGAGAGGGTGATCCGGCGGCCGCCCTCGAAGTCCTGCACCCGGTGGAAGTTGCGGCAGTCGAAGAAGACTCCTTCGCCGGGCTCGGCCGTCGTGGTGGCCGAGGGCGCATCGGCGACGACCTCGGGGGCCCAGCCGTAGCCGTCCCCTTGCGGGCGTCGTCGGCGGGGACCCAGCGGTGCCGCCAGACGGTCAGCGCGCCGCCGTGCTCGGCGACGGTGAGGTGCAGGTTGAAGGCGAGTTGCACGATGGGCGGGTCGTCGAGGCGGCCGGGGAACTCCCGCACCACCTCGTCGTAGTGGATCTTCGAGCCGGTCGGGAACTCGCGGAGGATTCCGACGTGCAGCGGGCGCCCGCCGATGGTCGCAGGGCGCACCGGGATGCCCAGTTCGGTGCTCAGCCGGTGCAGCACGGCCGCTGCCGGGTCGTTCCCGCCGTGGATGTCGCGGACGGCCTTCCCGGCCCGCTCCGCCTTCTCCCAGTAGGCGTCCCGGACGTGGCCCCGGGTGTAGTGGTCGTACAGCGCGGGACCGAACTTGAGGATGGGCGGGTCGAGCCGCTCCTCGTCGTAGGCCTCGAAGTCGGTCTGCTCGATGCGGGTGAGAAGGCCGGCCAGGTCGGCCCGGAGCAGCTCGGGCACCCGGACGACGGCGCAGGTGCCGGCGGCCAGCCGTTGCAGGGCCTCCCGCAGCTCGCCTTCCCGGGCGGTCTCCGTTCCGAACATCACCGCGTCGCCGGGCGCCGGGGGTCGCGTCCCTCCCAGCGGTCCTTGCCGGCCCGACGGGCCACGTGCAGCAATCACCCCATCACCATAGGTGACGGTTCGTCGTGATCGCGGAAGCTAGAGGACCCGGGAGCGTAGCCTGCTCCCGGGCCCCTGTGTGCCGCCCAATTGTTCACACCGACACGTTTAAGGGTCGCGGATCAGATTGAAACCGACGCGTTCTGCCTTTGAACTACCGTGCCACGGAGCGGCACAGACGGGACTTGAACCCGCATTCGTCGATATTCGTCCGCACCCGGTCGATCCGGTGTTCGGCGGCGAATGCTGAGACTGGAGCGAGAGTCTGAGATTCAGGGGGCCTGCCTCTGCCGCTTGGGCTACCCCGGCCTGTGGCGCCGGGGGAAGGATTCGAACCTCCACTGTGACCCCTGGGTCAGCTTCAACATCAGTGTCAGCTTTTCGCGCCGTGCGACGCACCCGTCCGACTCCGCGGACGAGGTGACGTGCCCGGCGCACCCGCCCGGCTCCCCGGGCGGGCGATCATGGGGCTACCGGAACAGGTAGCCGAAGACGGCGTCACCCACCCGCTGGTCGGTGACCTCGACGGCGTTGGCCTCCTCGCGGGCGAACTTGACCGCCTGCTGGAGCTTCTCGACCCGCTCGGCGAGCTCGTTCACCCGGCGGGCCGGCAGCGCACCGGAGAACTTGACCGTGGTCCAGTAGCCGACCGCGATGTCCTCGTAGTAGACCTCGACCTGGGCCGGGTGCTTCTCGGTGGCCTCGGCCTTGACGTGGTTGCGCGGCACCTTCTTGGTCCGGATGGTGCGCACCGGCTCCGTCTTCCAGGAGTCGGTGGACGGGTCCAGGTTCCAGGACTCCGAGGCGTCCAGCACCGGGAGCTTCTTCACGAAGGTGAACAGGTCGGTGAGCTGCTTCTCCAGGAAGAGCAGGTACGGCACCGGCACCCGGGCGAGGAGCACCTGGCCGTCCACCACGATATCCGCGCTGGCCCCGATGTTGGCCCAGTCCTTGGTGGCCGTCACGTCGAACAGCCGGGTGAGGGTCTGCGCGGTGGAGCGCAGGATGTCCTCGGCCTTCAGCTGCACCCGGGTCGACTCCGGCGGCAGCTGCTCGCCCTCCTCGTCCTTGGGCTGGTAGGTCCGGGAGATGCCGGCCAGCAGCGCGGGCTTCTGCAGGTCCTGGTGGGCCTGCGTGAGCTCCTGGAAGGACTTGGACTTGACGCCCTTTTCAACGGCGATGATCTGGTTCAGCTTTGCCACGTCGGGGACGCTACCAGTCTCCAACTGATCGGTGACACTTAATTTTCGATCGCCGTCCGAGCTCTTGTGGATGGGATGCCAACCACCCGGGCGGTTGCCGCCCCGGGCGCGGACGGTGGCCCCACACCGCTCGCCCCCGACTTCCCGTCGGAATCGAAAACGGGCTGTTCGCCCCGGGCTCGCCCGGAACCTCCGGGGTTGAACGAGCCGATCGAACAGGGGCAGGATCCAACGCCGTGACGGACACCTGGATGATCATCAAGTCCCTTGCCGAACGCCTGAGTTCACTCTCGGACTGCCCACCCGAACAGGTGATGCTCGGACAGGCGCTGAAGCTCGCGGAGGAGAGCGGCGAAGTCGCCGAGGCCGTCATCGGCGTGCTCGGGATGAACCCGCGCAAGGGCCGGTCCCACACTCTGGAGCAGGTCCACGCCGAGGCCTGCGACGCCGCCGTGACCGCCCTGATCCTCATCGCCCGCACCGGCGCCGACCCCGAGGCCGTCTTCACCCGGCACCTCCGCTACCTCTCCGGGCGGCAACTCACCGACGGCGGCTGACCGGACCGCCGCCCTCCCCCGGCTGGTGGCCCCGGGGCCCGCGCCCGGGGCTTCAGTGTGGCGACGGGCGGTGGCACGATGCGCAGCATGACCATTCTGGAAGAGCGTTCGTGGCGGTGGCAGGGAGCCGGCGGACCGGCGGGGTGGGAGGCGGCGTGGGTGCGGACGCGGGAGCTGCTCGTCCCCGTCGTGCCGGACAAGCGCTTCGCCTTCCAGAGCGACCCCCATCGCGGTGAGATCGCCGACGGGGCGGCCGGGTTGGCGACCGCGTTCTACCTCCTCACCGACGGGTCCGGCACAGCGGTGGCGGACGTACGGCGCGACCAGGTCGAGGAGTTGCTGCGGCCGGGAGCGGGCGAGACGGACGGCGACGTCGTGCGCCGGTGGGAGGAACGCCTGCGGGCGCTCGGCCACGAGCCGGAGACCGGCACCGACCCGGTGTGCGAGCGGTGGCGCGTCCTGCGGACCGACTTCGGCTGGGAGGACGACCTCACCGTCATCGGGGAGGTCCTGGTCCGGCAGGGGTACGGCCTCCTGACGGGCCTCGGGTCCGTCCTCGCCGACCTGCGGGGGACCTTCTGACCCGACCGCGGCACCCGACGCAGCCGGACGGTCCCGCCGGTCGGCGGGCGGGTCAGTAGCGCTGGGCCTGGGCGACCCTGGAGACCAGCGCCTGGTCCCGGTCGATCGGGCTGAACGCGGTCGGGGTGGCCTTCGCGCCCGGGGCGAGGTCCGTGACGCCCAGGTAGGAGGTGTCCACGACCTTGCCGGTCTCGTCGAGGAACTCCACCTTGATCGCGTACGACGCCGTCGAGCTCGTGCTGTTCACCACCGTCACCAGCGCGGCGTTGAATCCCGCCGCCTGCGCCTTGGGCAGGCCGGTGAGCGTGACGTCCGACAGGGCGTTGCCCGTGCCCTGGGTCTTCGACAGCACCTCCTGCGCCTTGGCGCGGCCCGCGGCCACCTGGGCCGAGACCGACGCCTCGAACGAGGACGCCGCCGCTGACAGCGAGGACACGGCCTGGGAGGCGGCGGCCGCCGCCGAGGAGGCCGCCGCCGAGGCCGACTCCAGCAACGAGGACTTGGCCGAGGCGATCGAGGAGGGGAGCTGGCCCGAGAAGGAGCTCGCGTTCGGCGAGAACGGGCGCGACGGCGAGCTGGTCGACGACGTACTCGACGAGCTGCAGCCGGCGGCCACCAGCACCGTGCAGCCCAGCACCACGGCGGCGACACCGACCCGCCGGCTCGTACGGCCGGTGCGACCCGTGCAGCCCGTGCGGTCCGTGCGGTCCGTGCGGTCCGTGCGGTCCGTGCGGTCCGTGCGATTCGACGTGCTCCCCAGCCTTCCGCGGCCACGTGACATCTTGGTCTGCCTTCACCTCACGGCCGGACACCCAGCGGCCCGACCCTCCTCCGCACCACCCTCTGCCCCGGCGCACCGATCCGACCACCGGGCCTACTGCGATCAGGTTGCCGCCCGGCACTCCCGGTGACGTCCGCGGCCGCGGCGGCAGGACGCCGGTCGCCTCCCCGGACGGGTCCCTTCCCCCGCACCCGCCCGCCCCCGCCCTTGGTGACTCCTCCGACCGTCCCCTTCCCGCTGCCCCGCGCGGCCGGACGATCGGACGGTTACCCGCGCCCCGCCCCCGCCCCTACGGTCGGGGGGTCACCCGCAGGTCGCTGTCGCCTGGTCGGGCCGGTTGCGGGAGGCGGGCGCCCGGACCGGCTCCGCAGAGGGGCGTGGACCGTGTCCGTGACCGGGAACTTCCGCATGGCGAAGCAGCTGACGGGCGGCCGGGTGCTGCTGTGGTCGCTGCTCGGCCGGCTGCCGACCGCGATGAGCCCGATCGGCACCCTGCTGCTGGTCAGCCGGAACACCGGCAGCGTGTGGTCGGGTTCGCTGGTCGCGGGGGCGCTGGCGGGCGGTCAGGCGATCGGCGGTCCGATCGTCGGCCGGCTCGCGGACCGCCGGGGGCATCGGACGGTCGGGCTGGCCGCCGCCCTGGCCAACGCGGCGGCCCTGGTCGTGCTGGTCGCCGCCTCCGAGCGCGGGCTCGCGCTCGGCTGGCAGATCGCGCCCGCCGCGCTGACCGGTCTGTCGGTCCCACTGGTGGGCCCGCTGTCGCGCAGCCGCTGGGTCCGACTGGCCGCCGGTGAACCGGAGTTGACCTCCGCGATGCTGTCGCTGGACGGGATCGTCGACGAGTTCGCCTTCACCGCCGGGCCGGCCCTGGTCGGCGTGCTGGCCGGCGCCGCCTCCCCCGCCGTCGCCCTGCTCACCGCAGCCGTGCTCTCCGGCGTCTGCGCCGTCCTGTTCGCGCTGCACCCCACCGCCGCACCGGGCGTCCCGGCGCCGTCCCACCCCCATGACCGTTCCGTCGGGCGGCTGTTGAGCACGCCGTACGTCCTCCTGCTGGCCGGGACGGCCCTGCTGGGCGCCTGCTTCGGTTCGGTCCAGGTCGGCGTCACCGCGACCACCGAGGCGCTGGGCCGGCCGGGCGCCGCCGGGCTGGTGTACGGCTTCCTGGGCTGCACCAGCTCCCTCGCGGGCGTCGTCATCGCCTCGCTGCCCGCCCGTCGGGGCCTGCCGGCCCGCCTCCGGGCCGGCGCGGCACTGCTCTTCGCCGCCTCCTGCGTCCTGCTGCTCACGAGCGGCGACCTCATCGACGACAGCCCCACGAACGGCAGTCTCGCGGCGCTCACCGCGGCCATCGGCTTCCTCGGCGTCGCCGTCGCGCCGCAGATCATCACCGTCTTCGGCCTGGTCGAGCGCACGGTGCCCGCCACCCGGCTCGGCGAGGCGATGGCGGCCCTGGTCAGCGCGCTGATCCTGGCGCAGTCGGCGGGCACCTTCCTCGCCGGCTGGGCAGCCGACCACGGCGCCCCCGGCTCCCCGTTCGCCGTCACCGCCGCGGCCGCCGCCACCGCCTTCGTCCTCGCCGCCTGCACCGCGACCGACCGCCGCTACCACCGTCGCAACGCCGAGCCCCGGCCACCCGCGCCCGCCGAGACCCGCACCGCCGACCCGGCCTCGTGACCGATCCGTCCGTGAGGATCCGGTCCCGGCCACCCGGGCGATCCGGGTGAGGCGAATGAGGCGGATGAGGCGGAGGCGCTGAGCTGCGCACCGTTTCTGGCCAAGTTCGCCAAAGCGTGTCGCTGTTGTGAGCGCGCTGTGTAGCTTCGAGCGCGAACCGGAAAGCGTCATTCGCTTTTGGGCCAGGCGCTGTGCGCGCCCTGGCGGCCCTGTCGGCCACTCCCTCATCTTCCTCGCAGACGGGAATCGTGATGACCACCCCGAGCACCGGAACAGCTGGCACCACACCGACGAGCACGACCACCCCGGCGAGCGCGTCGCCCGCGATCCAGGTGGACACGGCGATGCTCGACGGCGCGACCCCGAAGGACCTGCTCCCGTCCACCGGCAACTACCCGACGGAGATCGTCCGGTACCGCTCGGTGGTGCTCACCGACATCCCCAACGCGAAGCCGACCCGCAAGCTGACCGGCGCGATCGACCTCGGCGAGGAGAACCTCCCCTTCTACGACCGCCCGGCCGAGGGCATGATCGTCACCACCGAGCAGAGCTGGTCGGCCCAGGGCGTCACGCTCGGCCGCCTCCTGCACAGCCTCGCCCTCGCCCCCGGCGAGAGCACCAAGGTCGCGGTCGTGGACTGGCAGCGCACCACCAAGGCCACCGGCACCGAGACGACGGCCGAGGCCGATACCCTCTCGTCGACCAGCGACCAGAACCGCTCGATCAACGAGGTCGCGAACGCGATCGCCCGCGAGGAGCAGCACGGCAACTCCCAGGCGTTGCAGTTCAGCAAGTCGTCCAGCAGCGGTGGCAGCGGGGGCTTCGCACTCGGTTTCGGAGGTATCGGCGGGAACTGGAGCAATTCGGAGAACACGGGGTTCGCCACCGCGGTGTCGCGCTCCACCGGGGTGAAGTCGGTGGCGGAGGAGGCGACGCAACGGATCAGCGCGCGGACCCAGCAGCTGGCGACGGCGGCGCGCAGCCGGAACATGACGGTGGTGCGCGAGACGTCGCAGGCGGAGAAGGACCAGGTGATGACCCGGGTCGTCACCAACTACAACCACATGCACGCGATGTCGGTGCAGTACTACGAGGTCGTCCAGGCGTACACCGTGACGACCAGGCCGACCAAGCTGGAGCGGTGTCTGTTCATCCCACTGCAGGAACTGACCTTCACCTACTCCAGCCTGCAGCGCTACAAGGAGGTGCTCGCGTCGGTGGCGCCGGGCGAGTGGGCGGCGAAGATCCGGGCGGCGAACCCCTTCGACACCACCGTGCGCAAGCTCGACGCCTGCGTGGCACCGGAGACGCCGAGCGGCCAGGTCTTCGAGGGGGTGGACCTGATCGACATCGCCGGCGGCCCCATGGGTGTGTACGGGGTGCGCAAGGCCGACGGCAGCCCGGTGCGGTTCGATCCGGTGGCCCGACAGTGGAACCCGATACCCACCACCGGACTGCCGGGCGGCGGCCTGAACCGCATCGCACCCGGTAAGGACGTCGTCTGGGGGCTTCGGGCCGACAGGACGGTCGTGCACTTCGACGGGACCACCTGGAAGGCCGACTCTCAGGGCTTCAAGGGGCTGGGGATCGCCTGCGGCCCGGACGGCACGCTCTACATCGTCGGCGGGGACAGCTCGCTCTGGCAGCGCACCCTGAACACCGTGTGGCAGCCTCTGAACGTTCCCCAGGCCGACGAGGTCGCCGTGACCAGCAGGGGCAAGGTCTGGTACCTGCGCCAGGGGAAGACGTACGAGCGCACCGAGACCGGCTGGCAGGAGCTGTCCCCGTCACCGGCGACCGTGCAGCGTCTGTCCGCGGGTGCCGACGGCATGCTCTGGGCGTCCCTGGCCGACGGCAGGACCGCGCTGCTGCCGTCCGGTGCAACGGCCTGGGCCGTCACCGGCAGCACTGCTCCCTCCGGCAGCGTCGTGACGACGACGAAGGCTGCCTCGGCCGCCAGCGCGGATGTCTGGCTGCTTCGCAGTGACGGGTCGCTGGGCCGGAACCTCAGCACCGGGACGACGCCGCGTGAGACGCCGGTGGCCTTCGACGCGCAGCCGAAGGCCGACGCCTCCTACGCCTCCAGGATCGACGTCTGGTACGACGAGGCCGGGATCCGCAGCATCCAGATGGTCTTCCCCGGCCACACGTTCCGCTTCGGCGACACCGGCGGCTCCGGTGTCCAGCAGCGCGCGTCCTACACCTTCGGCGGCGCGGACAAGCTGATCTCCGTCGACGCCTGGTCCGGCACCGCCGCCCGCGGCAGCCTCGCCGGTCTGCGCCTGACGATGACCTCGGGGGTGGCCAACTTCGGAATCGCCGAGACCACCACCGTGGCCCCCGATCTGACCGAGGACGCCGGCGGCGCCTCGGCCATCTGCGGACTCTTCGGCACGACGGTGAAGCTCGGCAGCCGCACCTACATCGAGTCCCTCGGCTTCTACGTGCGCGGCGGCAACGTCTCCCAGGCGGTCCTGGACCACCTCAACGACAACCGCCGCCACTACAGCCAGGCCGTGTGGGCCAACGCGGACGAGCTCACCCTCAGCCGCATCCTCGCCAACTACTCCTACACGCCGTCCGGTTCGACCGCGCCGGCGGTTCCGCTCGGCATGCTGCTGGACCCCAAGCCGATCGCCGCCACCGGCAACTACCTCGGCTTCCGGTGGAACTTTGCCAGCGAGCAGGAACGCGAGGCGTGGACCAAGACCCGCCAGGCAAGCGACAACACCTTCGGGACGCCGGTGACCAACACCGTCGCCATCGCAACCAAGGGCGTCTTCGCCGAGGCCGTCCTCGGGCGGGCCAACTCGGCCGAGAAGATCGACCTCACCCGGTTCTGGAACTGGAAGGACTCGCCGATCCAGATCACCCCGGCCGACATCGCCCCGGTCTCCACCGCCTCACGCGCGCAGAACCTCGACACCACGGTCGCCGCCCTGAGCGCCACCCAGGCGAAGTTCACGCCGCTGGCGGCGCTGCCCGACCCGGTCGGCCTCCAGACCGCCCAGGCCATCGCCACCGCCAACCTGTTCCGCGACATGAGCGGCATCAACACCGTCAGCCAGGTCCTCACCAAGGGCATCGAAGCCGCCGCCAGCAACGACAAGGCCGCCGGCGAACGCGCCCAGGAGGCCTTCAAGACCGCCACCGAACACACGCAGAAGATGAGCCAGATCGCGGCCGACACCATCACCAAGATCATCCCGGCCATCGCCGGAATGCCCGGTGGCGGCGGCAACCTCAGCGCCCTCGGCGGCATGCTGAACCAGGACGGCAAGACCGGCTCGGACGCCAAGGCCGATGCCAAGTCCGGCACCAAGGCCTGACCACCCCACCCCGCGGGCCCGGGCCACCACCCGGGCCCGCCCACAAGCCGAACGGCCAAGCTTGCCGTAGCGACTTCCACCCTCCTCTCCGTAGACAGGAATCGTGATGACCACCCCGAGCACCGGAACAACTGGCACCACCCCGACGAGCACGACCACCCCGGCGAGCGCGTCGCCCGCGATCCAGGTGGACAAGGCGGCGCTGGACGGCGCGACCCCGAAGGACCTGCTGCCGACCACCGGCAACTACCCGACGGAGATAACCCGGTACCGCTCGGTGGTGCTCACCGACATCCCCAACGCGAAGCCGGCCCGCAAGCTGACCGGCGCGATCGACCTCGGCGAGGACAACCTGCCGTTCTACGACCGCCCGGCAGAGGGCATGATCGTCACCACCGAGCAGAGCTGGTCGGCCCAGGGCGTCACGCTCGGCCGGCTCCTGCACAGCCTCGCCCTCGCGCCCGGCGAGAGCACCAAGGTCGCGGTCGTCGACTGGCAGGGCACCACCAAGGCCACCGGCACCGAGAAGACCACCGAGGCCGACACGCTCACCAGCACCAGCGACCAGAACCGCTCGATCAACGAGGTCGCCAACGCGATCGCCCGCGAGGAGCAGCACGGCGACTCCACGGCGCTCCAGTTCAGCAAGTCGTCCAGCTCCGGTGGTAGTGCCGGCTTCGCGTTGTTCAACCTCGGTATCGGCGGGAACTGGAGCAATTCGGAGAACACGGGGTTCGCGACGGCGGTGTCGCGTTCGACCGGGGTGAAGTCGGTGGCGGAGGAGGCGACGCAGCGGATCAGTGCGCGGACCCAGCAGCTGGCGACGGCGGCGCGCAGCCGGAACATGACGGTGGTGCGCGAGACGTCGCAGGCGGAGAAGGACCAGGTGATGACGCGGGTCGTCACCAACTACAACCACATGCACGCGATGTCGGTGCAGTACTACGAGGTCGTGCAGGTCTACACCGTGACGACCAAGCCGACGAAGCTGGAGCGCTGTCTGTTCATCCCACTGCAGGAACTGACCTTCACCTACTCCAGCCTGCAGCGGTACAAGGAGGTGCTCGCGTCGGTAGCCCCGACTGAATGGGCGGCGAGGATCCGGGCGGCGAACCCCTTCGACACCAGTATCCGCAAGCTCGACGCCTGCACCGCGCCGGAGGCACCGGAGAAGCAGCCTTATGACGGGGTGGATCTGGCCGACATCGCCGGCGGGCCCATGGGTGTGTACGGGGTGCGCAAGGCCGACGGCAGCCCGGTGCGGTTCGACCCGGTGGCCCGACAGTGGAACCCGATACCCACCACCGGACTGCCGGGCGGCGGCCTGAACCGCATCGCTCCGGGCAAGGACACCGTCTGGGCGCTCAGGACCGACCAGACGGTCGTGTACTTCGACGGGACCACCTGGCGGACCGACCCGTCGGGCTTCAGGGCGTTGAGCCTGACCTGCGGCGCCGACGGCACCGTCTACGTCGTCGGCATGGACAACACGCTCTGGCAGCGCACCCTGAGCACCCCGTGGCAGGCCCTGAACGTCCAGGCCGACGAGGTCGCCGCCGCCGGCAGCAAGGTCTGGTACATCCGGCAGGGCAAGACCTACGAGCGCAGCGCCACCGGCTGGACGGAACGGGCGACAGGCAGTCCGAGCCGCCTGTTCGCCACCGCCGACGGAACGCTCTGGGGCGCCTTCAAATCCGGCGACGCCTTCGCGGCCCTCGTGCTGGAGCCCGGCGCGACGAGCTGGGGCCCGACCAAGATCCCCGCCCTGCAGACGACGACCGTGAGCTCGACGACAGCGGTCGTCTCGGCCGTCAGCGGGGACTACTGGGGCCTCAAGGCCGACGGGACACTCATTCGCGTCCTCACCACGCAACGGGAGACCCCGGCAGCATTCGAGGCCCCGCCGAAGGTCGACTCCCCCTACGCCTCCAGGATCGACGTCTGGTACGACGAAGTCGGGATCCGTAGCATCCAGGTGGTCTTCCCCGGCCAGACCGCCCGCGTCGGCGACACCGGCGGCTCCGGCGTCCTGCGCCAGGCGTCCTACACCTTCGGCGGCGCCGACAAGCTGATCTCCGTCGACGCCTGGTCCGGCACCGCCGCCCGCGGCAGCCTCGCCGGACTGCGCCTGACGATGACCTCGGGCGTGGCCAACTTCGGCATCGCCGAGACCACCACCGTGGCCCCCGACCTGACCGAGGACGCCGGCGGCGCCTCGGCCATCTGCGGGCTGTTCGGTGCAACGGTGAAGACCGGCAGCCGCACCTACGTCTCCTCGCTCGGCTTCTACGTGCGTGGCGGGAACGTCTCCCAGACGGTCCTGGACCACCTGAACGACAACCGCCGCCACTACAGCCAGGCCGTGTGGGCCAACGCCGACGAGCTCACCCTCAGCCGCATCCTCGCCAACTACTCCTACACGCCGTCCGGTTCGACCGCGCCGGCGGTTCCGCTCGGCATGCTGCTGGACCCCAAGCCGATCGCCGCCACCGGCAACTACCTCGGCTTCCGGTGGAACTTCGCCAGCGAGCAGGAACGCGAGGACTGGACCAAGACCCGCAAGGCAAGCGACAACACCTTCGGGACGCCGGTGACCACCACGGTCGCCATCGCCACCAAGGGCGTCTTCGCCGAGGCCGTCCTCGGCCGGGCCAACTCGGCCGAGAAGATCGACCTCACCCGGTTCTGGAACTGGAAGGACTCGCCCATCCAGATCACCCCGGCCGACATCGCCCCGGTCTCCACCGCCTCGCGCGCGCAGAACCTGGACACCAAGGTCGCCGCCCTGAGCGCCTCCGAGGCCAGGTTCACGCCGCTGGCGGCGCTGCCCGACCCGGTCGGCCTCCAGACCGCGCAGGCCATCGCCACCGCCAACCTGTTCCGCGACATGAGCGGCATCAACACCGTCGGCCAGGTGCTCACCAAGGGCATCGAAGCCGCCGCCAGCAACGACAAGGCCGCCGGCGAACGCGCCCAGGAGGCCTTCAAGACCGCCACCGAACACACGCAGAAGATGAGCCAGATCGCGGCCGACACCATCACCAAGATCATCCCGGCCATCGCCGGAATGCCCGGTGGCGGCGGCAACCTCAGCGCCCTCGGCGGCATGCTGAACCAGGACGGCAAGGCCGGTTCGGCCGCCAAGACCGACACCAAGGCCGACACGAAGGCCTGACCACCCCACCCCGCGGGCCCGGGCCACCACCCGGGCCCGCCCACAAGCCGAACGCAACACCCGACAGGCGGGTGCGCCGGGATCCACGGCTCGCCCCGGTCCGGCCGACACGGGACCCCGCCCCCTCCGGTCACACCCGGAGGGGGCGGTGTACGGGAAGTACGCCACGGGGAGGCTTCCCGGTGTGACAGGCAGCCCGGAGACCGTGTTGGTGGTGGTGCGCGGGCCCAGCGGCGCCGGGAAGTCGAGCGTCGCCGCGCGGCTGCGCGCCGCGTACGGCCGGGGCGTCGCCGTCGTCGCCCAGGACGTGCTGCGCCGCACCGTCCTGCGTGAACGGGACATCGCCGGCGGGGCGAGCGTCGGCCTGATCGACCTGGTGGCGCGGTACGCCCTCGACCACGGCTTCCACGTCGTCGTCGAGGGCATCCTCGCCGCCGAGCGCTACGGGCCGATGTTGACCCGGCTCGCCGCCGACCACCGGGGGCGCAGCCACCTGTACTACCTGGACGTCGACTTCGCCGAGACGGTACGGCGGCACGCCACCCGCCCGCAGGCCGCCGAGTTCTCCGCGCAGGACATGGCCGACTGGTACCAGGCCCACGACCTGCTGCCGGACGGTCTCGAACACATCATCGGCCGGAGCAGCACCCTGGACGCCACCGTCGAGCGGATCCTCGCCGACACCGCCCTCACCCCGCCCGGTTGGACCCCGAGGCCCTGACCGGGTGTCACGCCCGCGGCCACGTGCGTGGTGTGAGCCCCGGCGAGGTCACCCGGAGGATCCCGGGCCCGTGAGCTGCGCGAGACGGCGACGCACGGTGTCGCGGATCTCCGCGGCGAGCGGGTCGCCGGACAGCTCCCGCAGCCGGGCCCGGGCGCAGGCCGTGTCCGGGGCAAGGGCGGACGCGGCCTGCTGGACGAGCGGCTCGCAGTCGTCGAGTCCTTCCACGGTGAAGGCGTCGGCCGTGGCGGGCGCACAACCGCGGAGGCCCTCGTGGACCGCCTCCCGGGCGTACGAGTGGACGGTCGTCTCCCACACGTGCACCAGCGCGTCGGTGGCCTCGGCCAGGCCGAGCCGCCCGAGGCCCCTGGCCGGCTCCTCGGTCACGCACCACTCGCCCGCGGCGGCGGCCGTGGTGAGTGAACGCAGCAGGTACGGGCCGTCGTCGCGGTCGCCGAACTCGGACAGGACCCCGAGGGCGAGCTGTTCGAGGGTTCGGTCACCGCTGTCCGCCCAGGTGCGGGCCCGCGCGACGGCGGCGGTCCCGAGCCGGCGGAGCGCCTGGGGGATGCCCGGGGTCCATCCGGCGGCGTTGCGCAGGCCGGCGTCCTCGGCGAGGTCGAGGACGGTTGCCTCACCCCGTCGGCCCAGCTCCTGCAGGGCCAGGCGCCGGTCGGGCCCGGGGGCTCGGCCGATGCGGCCGACCAGGTCCGGGGAGCTGAGCCCGCCGTAGTCCGGAGCGGGCGGTCCGGCCGGTTGCTCGGCGCGGAGCGCGGGGCGTGCGTCGAGGATGCGGCGGATGCGCGGCTGGGTCAGCGCCCAGGAGGTCCACGGCACCCAGGCGCCGTCGTCCACGTGGGCGTCGAGTTCGGCGTCGTCGCGGCGGGCGACGACCTCCGCGTCGAGTCCTGCCCAGAGTTCCGGGGTCTGCCGTGGTCCGGTCCACTCGATCGCGTCCAGTGCCACGGCCCAGTGGCGGCCCTCGATCGCGTACCGCCGCAGGATCGGCGCCGCGTCGACCCGGCCGAGGGCGGGCAGCCGGGCGAGCACCTGCAGGGCCAGTGCGACCTCGTCCGGGTCGTCGCCGTCGTACCCGAACAGGTGCCGCTCCACCGGCGCCAGCGGGAGGTCCAGCCGGTGGACCAGCCGGGCCAGGTAGGAGTCGCGGCTCTCGGTCTGCCGGTCCCACCGGCTGTCGGAGACGACGCACTCGTACACGAGGTCGGCGTCGTCCGGGGTGCTCCGCGCGCGGCGGGCGCCGAGGCCCCGGCCGCGCTGGAGCCGGCCCCTCGGCGTGGCCGGATCGGCGTACGTGAAGGCGTTCATCACGGGCAGCATCCCGCTCCCGGTACGGGGCCATCAACCGGTTTCGGGCGACGTGTGCCCGGGCGTCGCCCCGTGTCCTCCCGGGCGGCGGCTGGCCCCGTCGGGTGATCCCAGGGCGCGGGTTCCGCGCCGGGCGGCCGAGGGCTCGCATAGTCGGGAGCGTTCATACCAGCCGATCGTGGGACGAGCCGATGATGCGTCTGAAAGGCCGAGAGATCCTCACCGCCGCCACCGCCCTGCTGCTCGCCCTCACCGGCTGCGGGGCGCCGCAGGGACGGCAGGCCGTACCGTCGCCGCTGCGGGACCCGAGCACCGCGGCCACGCCGACCCCGACCGGGCCGCGGGCGTTCACCCTGGTCGCGACGGGGGACGTCCTGCCGCACACCGAGATCATCCGGCAGGCCGAGGAGGACGCCGGCGGCGACGGGTACGACTTCAGCCGGATGTTCGCCGGCGTCAAACCGGTCATCGGCGCCGCCGACCTGGCCATCTGCCACATGGAGACGGTGTACGGCGCCGACGGCGGGCCCTTCACCGGCTACCCGTCGTTCAAGTCGCCCCCGCAGGTCGCCCGGGCGCTCAAGGACGCCGGCTACAGCTCCTGCGACACCGCCTCCAACCACACGCTCGACGACGGGCCGGCCGGCATCCGGCACACGCTCGACGCCATGGACGCCGTCGGCCTGAAGCACACCGGCTCCGCGCGCAGCGCCGACGAGGCGGGCCGCCCCGCGCTGCTCACGGCGGGCGGCGCCACGGTGGCCCAACTCGCCTACACCTACGGCACCAACGGCATCCCCCTGCCGAACGGGCAGCCCTGGGCGGTGAACCTCATTGACCGGGACCGGATCCTCGCCGACGCGAGGGCCGCCCGGGAGCAGGGGGCGGACATCGTCGTGGTCAGCCTCCACTGGGGCACCGAGTGGCAGGACACCCCGGACGAGCAGCAGCTGACACTCGCTCGCGACCTGGCCGCCGAGCAGAGCCCCGGCCTGCCCGACGTCGACCTGGTCCTCGGCACCCACGCCCACATCCCGCAGGCGTACGAGAAGATCAACGACACCTGGACGGTCTACGGCATGGGCGACCAGCTCGCCGGACACATGTTCAACCACACCGGCGCCGAGGACCCGCGCGGCAACTGGAGCTCGATCGCCCGCTTCACCTTCTCCCCGCCGACGCGACCGGGGCAGCGATGGGCCGTCACCAAGGCCGAGTTCGTCCCGCAGCTGACCGACCTCGGCCCGCCCTACCGGGTCCTCGACCTGGCCGAGGCCGTCCGCCACGACCCCGGGCGCAGCGACTACGCCCGGGCCCTGGACCACATCCGGTCGGTCGTGCTGAGCCGCGGCGGCGCGTCGGCCGGACTGACCATGGCGTCCTGAGCGGAAACGCCGTCGCCGTCCGACCACCGTCCGACCGCCGCCGGAACCGCCGCCGGACCGCTGTCGGGCCGCTGTCGGATCCGCCGCCGGGGCAGGCCTACCCTGTTCCGGAACAGGGGGAGGGCGGGGACGTGGAACTGACGGTGCGCGACAGGCGCCGGCTGGCCGTGGTCGGCCTGATCGGGGTCGGGGTGGCGGCGTGCTACGCGGTGTGGGGCGGCGGTGAGGCCGAATCCGACTATCCGCTCCCGTACAAGCGGCGGAACGCGTCCGTCCTGCGCCGCATCGCGCTCGCCGACCCGTCCACGAAGAACACCGCCGTGGCGGCGGACGACCGCACGATCACGATGGAGGTCGCCTGGAGCGGCTGCGACTACAAGCCCGACCTGGTGGCGCGGGAGACCGGCTCGAAGGTCACGCTGCTGCTCAGGCGCCGCGACGCCTCGGGACCGAACATCGGGTGCGAGGACGGCGGCATCGCCGAGCTCACCGCCGTCCTGCACCAGCCCCTCGGCACCCGGGCGCTGACCGACGCCGTCACCGGCGAACCCGTCCCCCACGCGCACGCCTGACCACCACCGGTCGGCGGCACGGGGGTCACCCGGTGCCCGGCCGGAGCAGCAGGCTGCCGAGTGCGGTGCGGCGGTGCAGGACGGCCTTGCCGGCGCGGGCGGTGGAGATCAGGCCGGCGCCGCGAAGCGCTGCGGTGTGGGCCGAGACCGTGGCGGCGCTGACGCCGAGCCGTCGGGCGAGTTCGGTCGTGGTGCGCTCCTCGGCCAGCAGGTGCAGCAGTTCGGCGCGGGTGTTCCCGATCACCCTGGCCAGCGCCTCGGGGCCGGCGGAGCCGTCGGGCTGCGGCGGGAGGCCGGCGCCCGCCGGGTAGGTGACCACGACCGGGCGGTCCGGGAGGTCGGACAGCAGCGGCCCACCGGTCCAGTGGAAGGTGGGCAGGAGGAGCAGCCCGCGCCCGCCGAGGTGGATCTCCCGCGGCCCGCCCGGGATCTCCCAGACGCCGTCGCGCAGGCGGGCGCCGGGCAGCAGCCCGGCCAGCACCGCGCCGACGCCACCCTCGGCGAGCTGCACGGCCCGGCGCACGAACTCGGCGTGGTGCAGGTCCTGCACCTGTGCCCAGACCGGGCCGAGCAGCACCTGGAACGCCGTGTGCTGGGCACGCTGGACCAGGCTCCAGGCCTCGGCGTCGCCGCGGTGCAGGTCGTGGATCCACGCCGGGGCGGGCGTGCGCACGGGGGCGTAGACGCGCTCCAGTTGGGCGCCGACCAGCTCGGGCGGGGCCGAGCGGACCTGTTCCAGGGCGTCCGGGAGGGAGTCCGCCGACACGTCGAGGAAGCTCGGTGCCAGCCCGGCCGGGACGAGGTCGGCGAGCGGGAGGGTGGCGTTCGGCAGGGCACGCAGGGCCCGGCGCCGCCACGCGCCGTGGAGCAGGTCGCCGTCCCGGCGGCACATCATCGTCAGGGCCACGTTGAGTTCCTGGAGCGGCGCCGGCCGGGGGGCGAGGGTGACCCGGGCGAGGTCGTCGGGGGTGAAGCGGATCCGGAGCACGGCGCCCCCTTCGTCGGCCCCGACGGTGTCCGGGCGCCATCCTTGAGCCTCGAACCTAAACGATCGCGCGCGCCGCCCGGGGCGGGGCAGCATGCGCCGCATGACGAACGACTCCTCGATCAGCCGACGCACCGTCACCGGGTCGGTGCTGCTGGGCTCCGCCGCGCTGGTGCTCGGCGCCGGTGGCCGCGCGCACGCCACCGGCCGTGCCCAGGACGACGACCGTGCCCAGGACGACGACCGTGCCCGCGCCGACGACCGTACCCAGGGGGGTGACCGTACCCAGGGAGGTGACGTCGTCCTCACCCTGCCCGCGCCCACGGGCCGCCACCCCGTCGGGTGTCAGCCGGTGTACCTCGTCGACGGCTCCCGGCGCGACCCCTGGGACTCCGGGATCCCCGTGCGGGAACTCATGCTGACGGTCTTCTACCCGGCCCGCGACGTCACCGGCCCGGCTCCCGCTCCGCAGCTGCCGCCCGAGGCCGCGGCGGCGTTCGGCGCGATCGCCCCGCTCGGCCCCCTCCACCTGCCCGCCGCGGGCGTGGACTGGGGCGCCACCCGGTCCCACGCGTTCGAGGGCGCCCCGCCGCTGCCGGGCCGGTGGCCGGTGCTGGTGTACAGCCCGGGCGGTGGCGACCCGCGCGGCCTGGGGACGTCCCTGGCGGAGGACCTGGCCGCCCACGGCGCCGTCGTCGTGGCGGTCGACCACCCCGGCGACGCCGCGGCGGTCCGGTTCCCGGACGTCACGCCGTACCGGACGGACACCGTGCGGACGACCGTCTTCCGCGGCGACCCGCGGGACCAGCCGGCCGTGGCCCGCACGATGATCGACGCCCGGATCGCCGACCTGCACGTCGTCCTCGACCGGCTCGGGCGGGCGGCCGACCTCCCCCTGCCGCGCGGGCTCGCCGAGACGCTCGACCTGCGCCGCCTCGGCGTGTACGGGCACTCCGCGGGCGGGAGCGCCGTGACCCAGGTGATGGACGAGGACCGGCGGGTGCGTGCCGCGATCAACCTGGAGGGCTACCTGGACTACCCGCCCGCCGGGCCCGGCGTCGCCCCCGAACCGTTCCCGGTCGCGGTGCACGGGACGGACCGGCCCCTGCTGCTGCTCGGCAGCGAGGGGTTCGACCGGCGGCGGGAACTGGACCGCTCCTGGTCGGCCGTGGCCGCGCGCTCGGGTCGGCGGGTCGGCAGCGCGCGCATCGCCGACGGCAACCACTGGGTGTTCACCGACTACGCGGCGATGCTCCCCCGGCTCCAGGCGGCCGGGTTGATGACGGCGGCGGCGAGAAGCGCGTCGATCGGCACGGTCAGCCCGACGGTCTCGGTCCCGGAGGTCCGCCGCACGGTCCGCCGGTTCTTCGCGGAGCACCTGGCCGACCGCTGACACGCGTCGCAAACGGCCCGGCCCCCCGGGGGACACGCTGCCCCGGGGGGCCGGGGGCCGTGCGGTGCGCGGGGGTTGAGAGGATCGCCGCATGGAGTTCGACGACCCGGCCGTCATGCGCCGACTGTGTGAGGAGCGGCTCGGCCCGGAGGCCGGGCAGCGGTTCGCGGCGATGGCCCGGCGCGGGTTCCGGCTGGTCGCGGCCTCGCCGGAGGCCCCCGCCGCCGGGCGGTCCCGGCTCGGCGGGGACGCGCTGCTGGAACCGGGCGTCCCGTGGCCGGCCCTGGAAGGCGTCCCGCTGTCGCTGCACGCCGTGCTCGACACCGATGCGCTCGCCGGCTGGCTCGCAGACCAACTGCCTGTCCGGCCGGGCCTGCTGAACTTCTTCCACCTCGATCCCGACGTGCCGTACGAGGAGTACAGCGCGCTGGACGCGTACAGTCCCGACGCGTGGCGGGTGATTCCCGCCGATCCCGCGCGGGCCGTCACCACGAGCGCCCCCGAGCCCGCCCGCCGCTACCCGGCTCGGCCCGTCCACGCGGTCCCGGTGACCATGCTCCCGGACAGCTGGGACCTTGAGAACGACGACCTCCCGTACGACCGGGACCGGCACTGGGGCGCACCCTCGCTCGTCCTCGACGCGATGGACGACCTCGACGGGAACACCGCCGGCCACCACTGCGCGTTCGGCTGGCCCGACACCTCGTACACGTCCACGGTGACCGCCCGCGACGACGACGGCCCTGCCGTCCACCTGCTCCAGCTCGCCGAGGACGCCGACCTCGGATGGGGCTGGGGCGACGCCGGGACGATGTACTTCACCATCCCCGCCGGGGCGTTCGCCGCAGGAGACTTCGGCAGGGCCGAGGCGGCCGGCCACTGCTGCTGAGCGGACACGTCCGCGGTGGCCGGCCGAGCGGCGCGCGTGCCCGGCCGAGCCGCGCGTGCCCGACCGGGCGACCACCCGCAACGGACCCCGCACCCGGCTCGTTCACCCCCGTGCCCGCCGGAACGCCCCGCGGGCGCACCGCAGGCAGAAGAAGGGGAAGGGGCTCGCATGCACCAGGCCGTCACCAGGGCCGCGGCACTCGCCACCGCGGCCGCCGCCGTCCTGCTCGCCACCGCCGCACCGGCCGTCGCCGCGGGCCGGCGCAGCGGCGACGCCTGCACCCACAACTGGTCCGGCCCGCAGGTGTGCATCGCCGTCGACGGACACGACGACTGGGCACGGCACCTGACGGTCACCTGGACCAACCCGGGCAGGGCGAGGCAGTCCACCGCGGTCCTCCACGAGGGCGACCACCAGGTCGAGGTCCACGAGCGGATGACCGGCACCGCCCGCGACGGGCGGATCACCGCGGAGTGGACCGACATCGAGGTCGCCTGGGGACGACTGTGCGGCTCCTTCACGGACACGCCGAACGTGTGGGCCTGCGTCGACATCCACAGCGGCGGCCCGTACTCCTCCTGACCTCGCGGCGTCGGCCGCCCGTTCGTCCGGGCCGGCCGGTGCCCGCGGGTCCGCTCAGCCGGAGTGCAGGACGCGGAAGCGGTCGGGTGCCGCCGGATCCCGGTCGACGACCTGGACCGGCGGCCACGCCCACTGCCAGACGTCGACGCCCGGCGTGCGGGAGAACCGGATCCGCCCGCGGGTGCCCTCGACGCTGACCTGCGGCCACGCTTCGGCGATCCGCGCCCGGTCCGTGCCGTGCGAACGCAGCACCTCGGCGAGGACGGTGACCGTGTCGTAGCCCTCGAAGGCGACGAAGGACGGCGCTTCGCCCAGCCGCTCGCGAAGGGCCGCCTCCACGCTCATGCCCAGCGGGCCCAGCTGCTCGGGAAGGTAGCGCAGGAACGGGATCGCCGCGCCGTCGTCGCCCAGCAGCGCCGCCCATTCGGCGAACTCCGGCTGCCCGGCCGGAGCACCGATCAGGACCCCGGCGAGGCGCCGGTCGCGGCGGACGGACCTGACGATCGGCACCGCCGGATCCGGCTGGCCGACCAGGAGGAGCAGGGCCGTCGCCCCGTGCCGGACGAGTTCCTCGCACACGGCGTCCGGCGCGAGCGCGACCGCGTCGAGCTCGACGACGGTGCCGCCCTGCGCGGCGACGTGCTCCCGCAGGATGCGGGTCCCGGCCGCCCAGTAGACGCTCGGCTGCACGGCCACGGCGATCCGCCGGTGGCCCGCGCCGAGGAGGAAGTCCGCGTAGGTGCGCCAGCCGTGCGACTGCGCCGGGCACAGCCGCGCGACCCACGGCGTCGGCTGCTCGACGAGCGCGTCGAGCACCGCCGACGAGCAGAGGTACGGCAGGCCGAGGGCGTCCGCCCTGGCCGCGACGGCGCGGGCGACGACGCTGTGGTACTCCCCCGCCAGGGCGGCCACGCCAAGGCCGGCCAGTTCCTCCACCGCCGCCTCGGCCCGCTGCGGATCGGCCGCGGAGTCCCGGACCAGCAGTTCGAGCGGCCTTCCGGCGATCCCGCCGCCGTCGTTGACCTCGCGGACGGCGGTTTCCAGCCCGGCGAGCACGTGGCGCCCGGCCTCGACCCAGCCGGGCCGGGTCAGCGGTACGAGCGCGCCGATCCGCACCGGAGATCCGTCAGGGTGCGCCGCTCCGGACGACGATGGTGAGGTACTCATGCGTGGGCGTCTCCCGCCTGACGGTTCGGTCGCAGGCAGCGCGGGCGACGTCGGCGGAGCGGCGAGTCCCGGTCGTCCGCGTCCGCCCAGCCCCGCCGCGCTCCTCACCTCCGCGGCGCGCGCACCTGCGGGATCATGCCGGACATTGCATCCACCACCACCGGCGCCGGGCAAGCGAATTACGGCGGCCGGCCGGGCCCTCGGGGGCGGGGTCGGGCGGGGTCGGGGGCCTCCGCTGTCCGAGCCCGTAGCCCGTGCCCGTGGGACGAGGGCGACGACCGGTCGGGCCAGGGCATCGCCGCGGCCGTCCGGGACTTCGAGCGCTACATCGCCGACGGCCTGGCGACCGACCTGCGGGTCTACCTCCACTGGCTGGAGGAGCGGCGCTCCCCCACACCCGAGGACCGGTTGCCCGATCTGTAGCCACGGGCCCGTCACCCGGGTCCGCGAGGCCCCACGGACCGCCGGGGCCGCCGGGTGGGCCGGCCGGGCGTCACACGCACGGCCGGTACCCGCTGGGTGGGAGCGGCGTCGGACCGGATCCTGGTGGCATGCCCCTCCCCCTCTACGGCGTGGCCGCCGGCACCTTCCACTCGTTCACCCGGGACCCGTCCCACCACTTCGGGCACTGGTACCACGGCCACCTCACCCTCGCCACGCCCGACGGCCTCTGCCCCACCGCCCTCGACGTCGACGCCCCGACCGACGTCGGGGTCTCCTACCGGCTGGTGGACGACCTGACGGTGGACCGCATCGCCGCCGTCCGGGCCCTGGCCGACGGGTTCCACCCGCTGGCCTCCACCCCGGACTCCGGCGCGCTCGACTACGCGCGCAGCCCGATGCTCCAGGACACCGCATGGCTCGCCGAGGCGGCGGCGCTGTTCCGCAAGGCCCGCATCGCCCTGAACCGCCCCGCGCCCGGCTCCCCCGCGTACGGACCGGACCTCGCCGACCGGCTGGCCGCCGGCCTCCCGGTCCGCGCCTTCCCGTGGGTGAGCAGCAACGGCGACAACGCGCTGGACGTCCTGCTCCCGCACGTCCGGGCCGCGAGCCGGATCTACGTCTTCGGGCAGCGCTTCGACGACGGGCTGGGAGTCCACGACGTCCACCTCAACCAGGGCGACCCGGTCGGCAGCCCCTGGTACCAGGACAACGGGACCTGGCAGGACGGCGCCGTGGTGTGCGAGCACACCGACGGGTGGGTGGTCGCCTGGCAGGTCAGGTTCAACACCCAGGTCCTCACCACGGACGACGCCGGCCACCCCCGCTGACGCCCCCGGCGGAGCGCCGACCGGCGGGCAGCAGTCCGGGCGTGCCCGAGTCCGCAGACCGGGCGTGCGATCGGAACTCCGGTCGGCCGAGCGCACCACCCGCCCGCGGGTTCACGCGGCCCGGTCGGCAGCCCTCCCGGCCGGGCCGAGGTCGCCCGACAGGTGCCGCTCGGCGGCGTGCCAGGCCGCGGTGACGGCGTGGTGGGCGGCGGCCGTCGCCTGGGCGACGTCGCCCTCCAGGTGGAGCGGGGCGCCGAGGTGGACGTGCAGGGCCGGGCGCCGCAGCGGGGCGGTGGCGAAGCCGGCGAGCTGCTTGGCGGCGCTGCCGGAGCTCAGGCGGCGGGCGCCGCACTGGCCGAGCGGCACCACCGGGGCGCCGCTCGCCGCCGCCAGCCGGGCCAGACCGGTACGGAAGGCACCGGGCTGCGCGTCACCGGAGTCCCGGCGCTTCGGCAGGCCGCCCTCGCCGTAGATCAGCACGACCCGGCCGGCCGCGAGCGCCGCCGCGGCGGAGTCGAGGGCGGCGGCGGCCCTGGCCGTCCCGCGGTGGACAGGGATGTGACCGCCTGCCCGCAGCACCCCGCCGAGCACGGGCACCCGCCACAGCCCGGCGGTCGCCATCACCACCGGCTCGGTGCCCAGCCTGCGCAGGGCTGCCAGTACCACGCCCGGATCGGCGAGCGAGCTGTGGTTGGCGGCGACGATGCTGCCCGGCGCGACCGGACCGGCCACCTCACAGGTGACGGACAGACGACCGAGGACGGGCACCAGGGCACCGGCGATCCTGCTGAGCATGGCGGGGCTTCCTTCCTGGCCTTCGCGGCCTGCATGGCCTTCGCGGCCTTCCTCGCCCTCCGTGGCGCGGCACCGCCATCCTCGCCGGGCACCGCCACCGGCCGCCTGAGTAGCGGTACTCAGAACGGGACCGGGTGGGGACCGGGTACCGACCCGCCCGACACCCGGCCGGCCCGGACCACCGCCGGCCCGGACCCGGTGGTCGGCAGCAGCAGCCCGGGTGGGAGCATCCCGCCGACAGTTCCGTACGAGGAGGACCGGTGGACGACCACGCGCAGCATGACCACTCCGACTGGGAGGAGGTCGTGTTCGCGGCCCGGGAGCGTGCCCACACGCGGCAGGCCCTCATGGTCGAGCGCTACGGCCTGTCGGGCGACGACGTGCAGTACCACTGGTCGATGGACGACGCGCGGATCACCTGGTCCCGCGGCGGGGCGGTGTTCCTCACCGGCCGGCTCACGATGATCGGCACTGTCAGCCTCGCCCGGCAGACCTGGTTGTGGTCCTGGGCCAACGACGCGCTGCCGCCGGCGGTCCTGGGCGACATCGAGCGGGTGCGGCGGTTCGGCGAGGCGAACGACTACCCCGTCCTTCCGTGGCCGGGCTTCGACCACCACCCGGAGCTGGTCGCCGAGGCGCGGATGGTCGCGGCGTCGGTGCTCGACGCCGACGGGCTGTGGGCGGACTCGACGGACGACGTGCAACTCCACTTCCTGGTCCACGACCTGGCGCCGGTCCCCGAACCGCGGTGACGCCCGCCCCCGAGCCCGCGCGGCTTCACCCAGGGCAGAACGCCGCCGTCTTCCCACGGCGCCGCGGATCCCTAGGCTGAGGGGGTGAGCACTCATGCGCCGAACGAAGCCCGCGTCATCCCCCTGCGCCGGCAGGCCTCGCCGCCCGCGCCCGACGGGGCCGCCCGCGCCCCGCAGCGGCCGGCCGGAGCCGCACCGGAGCCCGCGCCGAGGGAGCCGCTCTGGCGCGACCTCGTCGGCGGTGTGCTGCGCCGCGAACGGCTGGCCCAGGAACGCACGTTGAAGGACGTCGCGGAGGAGGCCCGGATCTCGATGCCGTACCTGTCGGAGCTGGAGCGCGGCCGCAAGGAGGCCTCCTCCGAGGTGCTCGCGGCCGCCGCCCGGGCCCTCGGGCTCGGCCTCGGCGACCTGCTCTCGCTCGCCCAGGACGACCTGGCCCGGTACGCCCGCAGCCGTACGGCCCGGACCGGCCGGACGGGCCTGGGGCGCACCACGCCCACGGCGCAGTACGACGGGCTCTGCCTCGCCGCCTGACGTCCGCCGGAGCACCCGAAGCGGCGGCCGGTACACCCCCGTCGTACCGGCCGCCGGTTCGGCCACCCGTTCGGCCTCCGGTTCGGCCGCCGTCCACGCCGCAGCTCAGTCGGGCGCGGCTCAGGCGAACGCCACTCACACGGAGGCGGCTCAGGCGAGCGCGGCCCGCCGGCTCAGCACCGCGTCGGCCAGCCCGTAGGCGACGGCCTCCTCGGCGGTGAACACCTTGTCCCGGTCCATGTCCGCGCGCAGCGTCGCCGCGTCGTGGTGCGTGTGCCGGGACAGGACCTCCTCCACCTGCGCGCGGACCCGGACCACCTCCTCGGCCGCGAGGCTGAGGTCGGAGACCGTCCCCTGCCGCCCGCCGCTGGCCGGCTGGCCGAGCAGCACCCGCGCGTGCCGGAGCACGAAGCGCCGCCCGGGATCCCCGCCGGCCAGCAGCACCGCCGCCGTCGACGCCGCCTGGCCGACGCAGAACGTGGAGATCGGCGCCTGCACGAAGGTCATCGTGTCGTAGATCGCCATCAGCGACGTGAACGATCCGCCGGGCGAGTTGAGGTAGATCGAGATCTCGCGCTCCGGGTTCTCCGACTCCAGGTGGAGGAGCTGCGCGATGACCACGTTGGCGACGCCGTCGTCGATCTCGGTGCCGAGGAAGACGATCCGCTCGTTCAGCAGCCGGCTGAAGACGTCGTAGGACCGCTCGCCCTGCGCGGTGCGCTCGATGACGTAGGGAACCGTGTACGAGCCCATGTCACAGCCCCATCCGTCGGCGCGAGACGGCCGGGCGGATGTCGGCGAGCGACTCCACCACCCGGTCCACGATCCCGTACTCCTTGGCCTGCTCGGCCGTGAACCAGCGGTCGCGGTCGCCGTCCCGCGCGATCGTCTCCTCGCTCTGCCCGGTGTGCTCGGCGGTGATCCGCTCGATGGCCTTCTTGGTGTACTGCAGGTTCTGCGCCTGGATCACGATGTCGGCGGCACTGCCGCCGATGCCGGCCGAGGGCTGGTGCATCATGATCCGCGCGTTCGGCAGCGCGAACCGCTTGCCGGGCGCCCCCACGGCGAGCAGGAACTGGCCCATGCTGGCGGCGAACCCCATCGCCAGCGTCGAGACGTCGTTCGGGAGGAGCCGCATGGTGTCGTAGATGGCGAGGCCCGCGGTGACCGACCCGCCGGGGCTGTTGATGTACAGGCAGATGTCGGTGTGCGGGTCCTCCGCCGACAGCAGCAGCAGCTGCGCGCACACCCGGTTGGCCGACACGTCGTCGACCTGGGTGCCGAGCAGGACGATCCGCTGGGCGAGCAGCTGCGCCGCGAGCTGGTCGTCGAAGCGGCTGGGCGGTGTGCCGCCCTCGTCCGCGCGGGGCGAGAGCGTGCCGAGTGCAGTCATCCGGTCTCCTCGGTCGAGGCTGGTGTTCCGTCGTTCTCCACCCTTGCCCCGGGACGGCCCGCGGGTACGGTTTCTCTGCCCGCCGCAGATTCGCCACGGGCAGAGCACCTCCGCCCCCGCCCGCACCAGCACCCGCGCCGTCCGCCCCCGCCCGCATCACCGCCGTCGGAGCCCCGTACCGGCCAAGCGGGCCCACGCCGTGCCCGGACGGGCAGACGGCTCTGCCCCCGCGACAGCCGCGGGGCCCTGGTGGCGCGTACGCGGACTTGCTCTACTGCCTCCGGACACCCACCCGCGGCACCCGCCCACCCACGGCACCCGCTCGCCCCCGGGCACGATCGAGGAGAACCACGCGATGCGCGAACACGTCACCGGGGCGCAGCGGTCGGCACCCGCGGAGCGGGGATCCCGGCAGGCGGGGCGCAGGCCGGCCGTACCGGCGGCTCCGGCGGTGTCCGCGGCGCCCGCACCGGGCCGGCCGCGCAGCCCGGGCGAGGTGACGGCCCTGCAGCGCTCGGTGGGCAACGCCGCGGTTGCCCGGATGATGGAGCAGGAGCGGCACGCGCACGGTCCCGGTTGCGCGGCCGACCACGGCACCGCCGTGCAGCGGGCTCCGCTGAACCTGACCCGCGAGGGCCAGGACAGGGCGGGGCGCCAGCCGTTGGACTCGGACCAGGCCGACGACGTCTTCGACTACGCCCTGACCTCGCTGGCGAAGGGGAACCACGAGGCGGTGGAGCTGCTCCTGAAGCGGTTGGCCGAGCTCTCTCCCGTGCCCGACTACCTCGACGCCCTGCGGACGGCGGTCGCGGGCAACCACGCCGACGACCGGCCCAGGATCCCGCCGGAGGTCCACTTCATCTGGATCGGGCAGCCGATCAGCAAGCCCGCGCTCGACCAGATCGTCAGCTGGGCGGCGAGGGCGCAGAACTCCGACTGGAGCATCAACCTGTGGACCGACCGGAACAGCACCTGGCGTACCGGTGACACCCTCCGTGTCAAGCTGACCGGGAAGCTGAAGTTCCGGAGCATCGAGGAGGCGCTCGACGACCGGGTGCGGGAGATCTACACCACC
The DNA here is from genome assembly GCF_044767225.1 of Kitasatospora sp. NPDC101447. NCBI lineage: Bacteria > Bacillati > Actinomycetota > Actinomycetes > Kitasatosporales > Streptomycetaceae > Kitasatospora > Kitasatospora sp. NPDC101447. The sequence goes on along the minus strand of NZ_JBIWNL010000013.1, from coordinate 94,513 downwards.
GCCACGACGGGGAATCAGAAGGCGTACCCGCTGGCCTCGGACGTCGCCCGCTACAGCATCCTGAAGAAGCACGGCGGCGTGTACGCCGACGTGGACCTGGGCTCGGGGGGCATCGACCTGCAGCGGACGAAGCCCCAGCTCCGCGACACCGACGTCCCCGTGCTCGGCCCGCTGATCCGCGACTCGAAGAGCCTGAAGGGCACCCTCGACACCGCCGGGGCCGGGCACGCCTCCGGTCTGCCCGTCGGCGACCAGGTCCGGATCGCGGCCCAGTACCTGCTGGACACCGGCGGCTACGGCAACCACTTCATCGCCGCGCAGAAGAACTCCGCCGTGATGGACCGGATGATCGCCAAGGTGGCCGCCGACACGTCCGGCATGGACGCCGAGGAGCTGCACATGGTGGGCCCGGCGGCCACCGGCCCGTTCGGGCTCATCAAGGTGGTGGACCAGCACCTGAGCGAGGAGTTCGGCGTCGAGAGCCTCCGGACCGGCGAGCACGCCCTGTTCCAGACCGCGGGGCGCCAGTTCCACGAGCACATCCAGTGGCTGACCACGGAGAGCGAGAACCAGAACTACTGAGAGCAGTCCAGCCGATCGGGCACGGGGAAAATCGGTTGCCGCGGGCCGCCCTCTCGATCATGATCGCCCGCATGGACTTTTGATGACTGCCACGTAGTACGTACCTGTCGCGCGATCGACCTCGGGGCCTGACGAACCGGCCCCGGGGCGATGGGTCGCGCCCCTCGTGAGCATCCGTCAGAGAGCGGGAGCCGCCGAGTGAGTTCGGCATGCCCTCCTGCTGAGTCCTGAAAGCACCCAACACACATGAATACCGACCGCAAGGCCCTGTGGGCCGTGCGTCAGTCCGCCCTGCCCACCGTCGTCCGGTCCTGCCCGGACTGTCCCGGCATGCGGCACCGCGCCTCGGGGAAGATCCGCGTCAACGCGAGCGGCAAGCTGCTCGACGTCTGGCTGCTGTTGACCTGCGCGACGTGCGACCGGACCTCGAAGGTGCCCGTCCACGAGCGCGTCCACGTCTCGACGCTGGAGCCGGCCCGACTGGTGGCGTACGAGATCAACGACCCGGCAGCGGTACGGGAGTTGGTGACGAGCGCGTCGCTCGCGGCGAAGAACCGGTACCGGCTCGACTGGACCGGGACGTGGGAGCTGGAGGCCCGGATGCCGCTGTACGCGCTCGACGACCCGAACCCGCTCTCGGTGCAGGTGCGCTTCGAGCTGCCCGCCCCGGTCCGGGTGGAGCGGCTGCTCCAGCTCGGTCTCGGCCTGAGCCGGGCCGAGGTGCGCCGTCTGGTCGCGGACGGGCGGATCCGCCTGCCGTTCGCTCCGGACGTCAAGGCGCACCAGGACTTCGAACTCACCATCCACGGACCCGGTTCCGTCGATGCGGCCAAGCACGCGAAGTCCCTCGATGCGCCCGACGCCGAACGCACCGACCTGGCTCGGATCGGGCTGCCGCCCGCACCCGGCCGGGAACTCCCACGCCGGGCCACGGCGCACCAGTAGTGCTTCGTCAGGTGGCTCGTCACGTCGTCGTGTGGCCGGTAGTTCTCCGGTCGTGTGAGGGCCGGAGAGCTCGCGGTGTGACGGGGCCGGTTGGAGGAGTTCGCAGCTGAGGCGTTCGCGCCCTTGGCCCGCTGTGATCAGCGGGCCAAGGGCGGTCCGTATCTACGGGGGTTGTTTTGACTGATCGTCATGGCAACTCCCCTGCCGCGCCCTACAATCGGCCGTCACTGCACATCGCCGAGGGAGTGGCCGTGATCGAGCTGTCCGATGTGATCCGGGACCTGCGCAGCCAACTGGGACGAGCGATCGAGGCCGCGGCCGACGAAGAGCTCGAACTGGAGCTCGGGGACATCGAGCTTGAGCTGACCGTCGCCCTGGAGAAGGGCGGAGGGGGCACGGCGAAGGTCAAGTTCTGGGTCCTGGAGCTGGGCGGCAACGGCAAGATGGGACAGACCGACACGCAGCAGCTCAAGCTCACGCTGAAGCCCCGTCTCAGGAGCACGGGCAGGAGTCCGCACGTGTCCGGCTCCGCCGTCGCCGGAGAACGGTGAGCACGGTGCACGGTGAGCGGTGCACCGTGGGAAGTGAGAGCTGAGAAGTGAGAGCTGAGCGGTGAACGGAGCAGCCGGCCGGCGGTTCCCGGCCTCCACGGGGCTGGATCCGGATCGCGCCGCGGAGATCCTGGTCACCACGGTCGACGGCAGGGACGAGCGCGGGTCCGGATACCGGGTGACGTCCCGGAGCGTGCTCACGGCCGGCCACGTCGTCCGCGATGCGGACGACCTGCGCGTGCGGTTCCGGGCGGACCAGCCCGGCGAGTGGACGGTGCGCGGCACCGTCCTGTGGAGCCACGATCGACTCGATCTCGCCGTGGTGGGCCTCGACGACGGCGAGGACCGGTCGGCAGGGCCGGGAGCAGCGGTGTCGCCGGTGCGGTTCGGGGCCGTCCCGGCGCTCGACGGCACCGTCACCTGCTCGTCGCTCGGTTTCCCGCTCTTCAAGCTGCGCCGGTCCGTCGACGGCAGGGGGCCCTTCAGGGACGCCAACCACGTCACCGACGGGAGGGCTCCGGCCTTCTCGAACCGCCGTGAGGGCCGGCTGGCCGTCCGCGTCGACCAGTCGCCGCGCCTCCACGGCTCCTTCGGCGACCGGAGTCCCTGGGAAGGCATGTCCGGTGCGGCCGTGTGGAGCGCGGGGTGTGTCATCGGGGTGGTCACCGACCACCACGAGAACGAGGGAACCGGGGAGTTGTCCGCCGCCCGTGTCGACCGGTGGTACGAACACCTGACGCGCGAGGAGGTGGCGTTCCTCCACGAGGCCATCGGCCTGCCGCTCACCCGGGACGGACTGACCGAGGTCCGTGTCGACCGCTCGTCCGCCGATGTGGAGGCCGTACGGCAGTCCCGGGGGCTCCACGCGCTGCTGGAGGCCGAGCTCAACGCCTCCCCGGTCCACCACTACCGTCTGCGGGACAGGCCCGGCCCGTCGCTGGACGACACCTATGTGTACCAGCGGGTCGAGGAGACGGTCAGCAGCTCGGACCTGAAGGTCAGCGCGCCGATCACCGCCGACGAGGTGCTGACCCGGCACCGTCACGTCGTCCTGGAGGGACAGCCGGGGGCCGGCAAGTCCACCTTCCTCCACCACATCGCCCGCAGACTCGCCCGGTCGTGGACGACCGGGGAGGAGGACGACGAGGTCCTGCTGGACCGGACCGTCCTGCCGCTGCGGGTGGCGCCCCAGGATCTCGCCGGTCCCGAGCCGCTTCCCGTCCTGCTGCGCGCTTCGGCGCACCGGAGGCTCGGCGGGCTGCTCTCGTCGGGTCTGCCGGTCGACCTCTTCGAGGAGTCCGTCCACGCCGTCCGGTGGCTGGTGCTGGTCGACGGCCTGGACGAGATCGTCGACGTGTCCGCCCGCCGGCGGGTGCTCGACGTGATCGCCGCGGACGTGCGCAGGCCGGTCAGTTCCTTCCGGTGGATCGTGGCGACCCGCCCCCTGCCCGCGGCGGAGGTGGCGTCGCTGCGTGAGGACGACGTCGCCGTGTACCGGCTGGCTCCCTTCGACGATGCCCAGCTCCGGCTGCTGGCCGGCCGCTGGCTCGACGCGGAGGCCGACGAGGCCGCCGGTGAGGAGAGGGTCAACGGCTTCCTCCGGCAGATCGACGCCAAGGGCCTGCGTCAGATCATCAGGACGCCGCTGCTCGCGTCGATCGCCCTCATGGTGTACCGGGACCTGCCCGGCGAGCTCCCGGTCGGCCGGGCAGGTCTGTACGAGGACCTGATCGGGTACCTGTTCCGGCGGGACGCCGAGGGCGGACGCCGGTCCGCCTGGCGGAGGACGGTCGTCGAGGAGGGCGGCGACGAGTCCCTCGCGGACCGGCTGTACGGGCTTCGTGCGGGCCTGCTGACGCATCTGGCGCGGATGACGCTCGCGTCCGACACGGCCGTGACGACCGCGGACGCCGTCGCGTGGGCGAAGAGCCGGGTGCCCGATCCACCCGACTTCTTCGCGGCCTGGGCGGAGGCGATCGGTGCGCTGCTGTCCGGCACCGGGCTGTTCCACGGCGTCGCCGCACGGGGGGAACTGCACTGGGCCCACCGGAGCCTCGCCGAGTTCCTGGTGGCTCGCGACGCGGCCAGAGCGCTCCCCGACACCTGGCCGGGCGGGGACTGGCAGACCGACGAACTCCTCTCGGCCGCGCTGGCGGAGACCCGTGACGAGCTGGCCGTGCTCACCATCGCGTGCTGGGCCCACGAACGGGGTGACCGCGCGGCCGAACGGCTCGCCGTGCTCCTGATGGACCGCAGCGACCGGTACGAGGACTACACCCTCTACACCAGTGAGGTGCGATTCGGGCTGGACGGCAACACCCCGGACCGGTACGCCCTGCTGGCCGGTCGCCTTCTCGCCGACGGGATCCAGCTTCCGGAGGACCTGCGGATCCGGATCGTGCACCGCCTTGCCGATCGCACCCCTTCGCACTTCCACTTCGGTCTCTTCAGCGATGTGCTGTGTGCGCTCCCCGACACGGGCCCGGCGCACCGGGCACTCGAAGCGACTCTCAGGGACACGTCCCTGTCCTTCAACTCCCGGTGCGAAACGCTGCCCACGCTCAGCCGCCTCTCCGGGGTCGAGTCGATGCTGAGCGCAGCCTCGGAGCTGCTGGCGCAGTCCCCGGCGGGCGTCGAGACGAGAGTCACCCGCGGCGGCAACGTGTACCTCGACAGGTCGGATCCGCGCGCGGTCGTCGCTTCCGTCCTGGCGCGGGTGCAGGATCCCCCGGCGCAGGCCATGGCCACGGAACTGGCCGAGCAGGCATGTGACGAGCTCGGGACTGCCGAGGACCGGGAGGTCGGCTCGGCGGCCACCAAGGGTTTCCTCGCCGACGCCTTCACCGCCCTGGGGAATCCCGGAAGGGCGGTGCACCTGCTGCAGTCCGAGCAGTCGAACGAGATCACGGTGGCCCGGCTGGTCGCGGCCGGAGCGACCACGGCCGCCGTCGCGGCAGTGCGGGAACTGTCGGCGGATCCGGAACGGCCCGCCATCTCCTCGATCGAAGTCCTCGTGCAGGCCGGCGTGCTGGATCCCGTTCCGGAGATCTGCGCCGATGTGCTCCGGTCCCTTACGGAGGAACTGAGGCGGGAGCTGCACGAGCGGGAAGGCCTCGACGAGTGGACCGCGAACCGCCGCGGGAGGGAGATCAGCCGACTGCTCCGGTTGCAGCTGAGATCCGGTGATCCCGCCCTGTCCTTGCAGGTCATCCGAGCGGTGGCCGGCGAGCCGGCGGAGGTGGATCCGATCCTGGCCCTGTGTGTACGGGCGGCCCCGAAGGAGTTCGCCGATCTCCTGCGGGACGCCGACCGGTCGGGCTTCCAGCAGGCCGTCAGGAACCACCTCCCGGCGATGGCGGCGGACCCGGACGACCCCGCCGTCAGGCTGTACGCGAGCCTGGTCCTGTTCGAGATCGGCGAGCTGCCGGACCCGGCGCCCCTGCTGCGGAACCTGCTCGACCGACGTACCGAAACCGACAGCCGGCTGGACGTCGTGGAGCGGCTGCTGTCCACGCGCCTGCGCGCCGAGGTCGACGGCGTACTCGTGGCGATGGCCACCGAGGACGAGCTCGGGAAGGACCTCGCTCTCGCGCGCCTGCTGCTCTGGACCGGGCAGGTCGGCGTGGCGGCCTCGGTGGCGGAGAGGACGGTGCTCGCGAGCTGCGACGGGGAATCCCACACGCTCGGCAGGAACGCCGTCGATGCCGTACGGATGTTGGCCACGCATGACGCCGGCCGTTGCTCCGAAGCCGTCGCACGACTGATCCGGACCATGCTCGGCCAGTTCGCCCGCGATCCCGAGAGCGCCTGCAGAGAGCTCTTCTCCCTGCTGGAGATCCTCCCGGACGGCGAGCCTCGGACGACCGGCCCCGACGCGGTCTCCGAGGCCTCCGCAGAACTCATCGAGCGCCTGTCCGCAGACGGGACCGCGAGCGGCTTCCGCGCGGCGGTGTGCGCCACGCTGGCCCTGTCGGCCGCCACTCGTCACGATCCGCGGACCAGAGCGGCAGCGAGGCGGGCCTGCGAAGCGGCTCCGTGGACGCAACTCGACTTCCGCGACGACTGGTTGACCGTGGGCACGGCCAACGCGGCCGCGCAGGTCGCACTGGCCGGCGACTACGCGTACATGCGACGAATCGTGCGGAGGATCTCCACGTACCAGGGCTGCGCCGATCTCCCGGATGTGCAGGCTCGCGTGCGGGCCGCGGTGGACGGCTGGGTCTCCTCCCTTCCGGAAACGTCCGACGGTACGGAAGGCACCGAGGCCGGCACGTTCGGGGAAGCGTCCTCCTAAGGTGGCCTGATGGACAACCAGCATCAGGGCCCGGATGTGGAAACCGCACCGCCGGTCCCGACGAGTGTCGTCGGCCTGTGGACACCGACCCCGCCGTGCTGCTGCGCCGGCTCGACATCCGGGACGCCGTGGTGTCGGCCGACCGCCCGACGGCCGCAGAACTCGTCCGCCTGATCGGCGCGGAAGCGCGGCTGCACACCTCCTGGGACAACGTGGGGCCGGTCTCGGTGGTCCGGCACCTGGCCCTGCGACTGCTCGACGACCGGGCTCACGACGGGGCTCACGGCCCGGCCCTCACCCCGGCCCGGCTCGCCCGGCTGACCGACCCGGAGCTGTGGTCCGCCTTCGACGCCTGCGCGGCCACCCGGGAGGAGAGCGCCATGATCCGCTACGAGCCGCACCGGCTGCGGGTCACGATCGGCCGCGCCCCCGCGGACGAGGTGGGCCGGCGCTTCGCCCTGCGCAAGATCTACAGCTCCGCCCCGCTGGTGGACGGCCGGCCCGTCGAGGCAGCCGCGCCCGACCTGGCCGCCGAACTGACCGCCCTGCAGTCGCTGCCCACCGAGTTCCACGTGTGCTGGAGCTGAGTGCCGCCGCCGACGGGCTCCCGGTTCCGGCACGACCGCGACCCCGCCGGGCCGGGCGGAGGAGGCGTACGTCCGGCTGAACCTGCCCGCTCACAGGGGCCGTTGACCGGGACGACCGCGGTTTTTCCGGTATCGGATGGGAGTTCCATGCCTCGTTCCTCTTCTCACGACACCCGCCCCGGGCCCCGGCGGGGGTTGCGGCGGGTGGCGCACCTGGTGACGGTCTGCGTCGCCGCGGGTGCGGCGCTGCTCGCGCCCGGGGTCGCCGGGGCGAGCGGGAAGTCCAACAGCGACGCCTTCGACAACCTCGGGCCGGCGACCCGGGCCGACTGGATGAAGGGCGTCGCCGGCGACACCTGGCTGGCGGCGATGTCCCTGCCGGGCACCCACGACACGCTCGCCATCCACGGCGGCAGTTCGGTGCAGACGCAGCAGGACTTCGGCGACAGCGCGGGCACCCTGACGGCGCAGCTGGAGCGGGGGATCCGCGCCATCGACATCCGGGTCCGCGTCACCGAGAACAAGTACTTCGCCGTCCACCACGGGTCGTTCTACCAGAACGCCAACTTCGACGACGTGCTGGGCAGGGCGAAGGCCTTCCTCGACCAGCACAGGAGCGAGACGATCGTGATGCGGCTGCGGGCCGAGTGCCCGCTCAGCGGCGGCGGTCTGTTCGACTGCAAGAACGACCCGGAGACGGTCGACAACGCCCGGCGCGAGGCCATCTTCAAGGACTACGTCGCCCGCTACCCGGACCTCTTCTACAGCGCCTCGGTGAGCGGGGCGGGAAGGACTGGCGTTCCCCGCCTCTCGCAGGCCCGCGGCAAGATCGTGCTGGGCAGCTTCGACGGCGTCGACAGCGACAACTACGGCCTCAACACCTTCAACGACCACAAGGAGGACCACTACGACGCACCCGACGTGTCCAGGAAGTGGGACTACGTCAAGGCGAACATCGACAAGGCCGTCGACGACGGCAAGGGCGAGATGTTCGTGACGTACACGTCCGCGTCCACCGCTCCCCTCACGGTGCCGTACGTGTACGCGGGCGGGTACGTGACGGCGGGCAAGTACCCGACGCACATCCCGGGCGTGAACTTCAAACTGATGGACTACCTGAACAACGGCGGCGGCAACGGTCACCTGGGCGTCGTCCTGATGGACTTCCCCGGCTGGGCCCTGGTGGACGACATCATCGCCCGCAACCAGGCCAATGCCGTCGTGGACGGCCACCAGGCCATCTGGCAGGTCAACGCCGACAAGACGTACGTCGACACCAAGTACCACCGCTGCATGGTGCGGGGCCCGGAGTTCGACGGTTCCAAGACCGGGGGCCTGGTCACCCAGCGCGCGTGCCAGTCGTCGGCGCCCAGCAGCCACCAGTGGGGCGCCGAGAAGCCCTCGTACGACGGCAAGGGCTTCTACTGGCTCAAGGCGAGCAACGGCACCTGCCTGACCGTCCCCTACAACAACGGCACCCCGCCGGGGCCCGGTACCCAGCTGTTCTGGTGGGGCTGCGAGACCCGCTGGTCCTCGGGCAGCCAGCTGTGGAACGTCGTCCCCACCTCGGTCGAGGTCGGGGGCGTACGGAAGACGGCCTACAAGTTCATCAACCAGTGGACGGGCCTGTGCCTCTCGGTGGACCCGGCCACCGCCGGCACCTCCGGCGGCAAGGTCACCCAGGACACCTGCCCGAGGTAGCGGCTCGCTCGGCGGGCGGCCCCGGCGGTGGCCTGCGGGCCCCCGCCGGGGCGGCTGCCTACCGTCCCAGGTGGTCGGCCAGGCTCTCGACGGTGCGCCGCCGCGGGGTGTAGGCGGCGACCGCCGAGCCGTCCGCGAAGTGCAGCCGGAACCGGGCCATCGCCTGGAACCGCGGGCGGCGCTCGATCCGGGTGACCAGGTGGCGCGGGGCGTGCCACAGCACGTCGGCGGCCTTCCGGATGTCGCTCGTCGAGACGAACGCGACCCGCCGGTCGGTGACCAGGAGCAGCTTGTGCATCGCCGCGCCGGCACCGCTGGGGAAGCCCTGCGCCAGGCTGCCGGCCTCCCCCGACACCGCACCGATCCGCCCCAGCTTGTTGCCGAGCCGGGCGCCGGCCCCGTCCCCCAGGCCCTTGGCGCCGGCCACCGGGTAGAAGGTGGCCACGTCCAGGATCCGCTCCCCCGCCGCCAGCAGCGGTTCCACGGCCTGGCGGTAACGGTTCACCAACTTGTCGGTCATCCGATCAGACTAGCGAAGATCGTCAGGCGGGTCGGCGCCCGCTCCTCCGCCGGGTCCGCCGGCCCGCTCGCGGCACCGCCGGTGCGTGGGCGACCCGTCGCCCACCGGGCTCCCCGCTGCCCACCGGGCTTCCGTCGCTCACCGGGCGGCACGGTCGGCAGGGCCCGGCACCAGGGGCGCCATGACGTGCTGGGTGGGGTTGGTGGCCTCGTCGTCGTTGTCGTCCGAGTCCACCGAGGTGGTGATCGAACTGGTCGTCCAGGAGACCACCCCGAGGAGGATGAAGACGACGAGCAGGCCGCGCCCGGCGCCGCTGAGGACCAGCGGACGGGTGGCCGACACCGGGCCGTCCGGCTCGCTGCCCGGCTCGTCGCCGAACAGGCGCTTGGGGTAGGCGGAGGAGAGCATCACCAGGTAGGCGGCGTAGCGCGTCCGGTAGCGCAGGATCGCGGTCGTCGCCTCGTACAGCGGCTGCGGCATCCGGCCGAGCACCAGCACCACCAGCCAGCTGATGAACGCCACCATCCACCACCCCGCTTCCACCAGGCCCTGCACGATCGAGGCCGGAATGACAAGGATGATGCGGAACAGGACGGCGAGCCGGTTCAACTCGCCAGGCCGCAGCCCGACCTGCACCGGGTACTCGGGGGCGTGGAAGCGGAACGGCGGGTAGCGGTCCACGGTGAGCATCAGGTACGCGGTCACGCGGGTCTCGTACGGGACGTACGCGGTGAGGTAGTCCACGGCGAAGCCGGGCAGCCGGCCGAGCACCAGCGCGCCGAACCAGCCGATGACGGTGACGAAGAACGCCACCACGGACAGCACCCACACCACCACGAACTGGGGGATCAGCAGCAGCGCGCGCAGCAGCACCGTCCAGCGGTTCTGCGGGCCGGACGCCGGCATGTCCAGGACGGGGAGCCACTCACGGCTGACGGGGGCGGGCGGTGCCTGCCACATCCGGGCCTCCACGGTCTCGGGTCGGGGGACCCGGCGGTCGGACGCGGGGCCGGGCGTCCTCCGAAGATCGCAGCCCCCCGCCCGACCCGCGCGCCACGCTGCGCCGGACGGGTCAGCCCGGCGAGCCGGCCCAGGTGACGTCCTTGCGCTGCAGCCCGGTGCCGTAGTCGAACCGGACCGAGAACGGGTCGGCCGCGCCTTCCGGCAGGGCGTACGCGGACGCACCGGTGGCCTCCTGGCCCGGGGACAGCGAGCCGGGGAGGAACTTCATCCGGTTGCTGCCGTCGATCAGGGTGAAGACGAGGCCGCCGTTGGCGTCCCTGACGGTGGGGCTCCCCGAGCCGTAGAGCGAGAGCTCCTGGGAGCCGGTGTTGACGACGGTGATCCTCACCTGGACGATCTTGGCGTTCCTGGGGACCTCGAACACGGTGCTGCTCGGGACGTACGGCTCCGGTGCGGCCATGGTGACCTTCAGGCCGTCCGGGTACGTGTAGGACTGGCCGAACGACAGGCGCCGGGCCTTCAGGTCCTCGGCCGCCTTCTGCTGCTCCGCCTCGATCCTCTTACGGTCGGCCTCGGCCTGCTCCTTCACCTTCTCCGCCCGCTCCTGGGCGGCCCGGGACTCGGCCTCGGCGCGGGCCCGGGCGGCGTCCGCCTCCGCCCGCCGTTCCACGTTCGCCGCGTGCACCCGTGCCATCACGAACACCCCGGCGCCGGCCGAGACCACCAGGCCGGAGACGCCCAGGATCACACCCGCCAGTGCCACCGCCCTGTTCGTCGCCACACCCTTGCGCACGTAGCCCAGGCCGATGATCCCGAAGACCAGGGCCAGCAGGGCCGGCAGCCAGGACAGCCAGAACAGGATGACGGCCAGGCTGAGGACGGCGCCGACGATCCCGAGCACCATGGCCGCGACGCCCAGGCCGTTGCGGGGCGGCGGCGCCGGCACCGGGTACGGCGGCCAGTACGGCACGCCGCCGGGGTGCGGGCCGGGGACCGCGACCGGCGTCGGGGCCGCGATGGGGGCCGGGGCAGCTGCGGGGGCGGGGACCGTGGCCTCGCCCGGCCGCTGGGCCTCGCCCTGACCCGGGTTCAGCGGCGCCCACGGGTCGGCGCTGGCCGCCTCGCCGGAAGCCACGTCGGCGGCCACCTCGGCCACCTCGACGGCCGCCACGGCCGCGGGCTTCTCGGCATCCTCCGGGGAAGCCTTCTCGGCCTGCGGTCTGTCGGGTGGGACGGGAGCGGTCATACCAGATCCTTCGCGAACGACGAGATGAGGGGATGAGGGGATGACGAGATGAAGAGGCGGGGAGCGGTGGTCAGCCCCCGGGGCGGCGTCTTCCCCCCGGGACAACGACTTCTCGACTCCCGGCCGACAGGCGGCCCGGTCTGCGGCGTGGAACGGTCACCGCCCGGGCCGGACCCGCGCGTCGACACACCCCGGCGCGGGACACCGACAGGGCCGGCAGGTGATCAACATACAGGTGCCCGGCGACCGCTCCGACACCGCGGGTCCCGGCCCCGGCCGGGCCGCCGGGCCAGGGCCGGCGCCCGTGGTTCGTCCGCGACGGACCGTGGCCGGCCGCCGGAGGGGCGTCCTCACCCGCCCGTGCGGCCCAGCAGGTCCTCGACGGTCTGCGCGCGGCGCAGCGTCTCGAAGCGCACCGCGCCGTCGGCCGCCACGGTGACCCCGTGCACGGCGGGTTCCAGCAGGCTGTTGTAGGAGAACGGGGTGGACGTGTAGTAGGCCCCGGTGTCCAGCAGCGCGACCAGGTCCCCGGGCTCCAGCAGCGGCAGCGGGCGGGACCTGGCGACCAGGTCCCCGGCGAAGCAGGCCGGCCCGGCCACGTCCTGTTCGACCGGCTGCCCGTGCTTGGCCGCCCCGGTCGCGTCGTGCGCGGTGACCCGCAGCGGCCAGGAGTCCGGTGCGAAGACCGTCCGGGTGGCCACCTGCGCACCGGCGTAGGTGATCGCGATCGCCCGCCCGCCGGACTCCTTGGTGTACTCGACGTAGGCGGCGGTGAAGCCGCTCTTGGCCAGCACGGACCGGCCGAACTCGGTCACCAGCCGGAACTCACCGGAGAACAGGTCGGGCACGCGCGCCTGCAGCCGCTCGACGTAGTCCCGATGGTCCGGGGTCACCCGGTCGTCGGCGAAGTTGACCGGCAGGCCGCCGCCGATGTCCAGGCCCACCACCTGACGGCGGCCCAGCTCGCGGTTGATCCGCCGGGCGAGGGCGACGGTCGCGGCGACCCCGTCCGCCATCAGGTCCAGCGGGCAGCCCTGGCTGCCGACGTGGCAGTGCAGCCGGCCGAGCCAGGGCCGCTCCCGGAAGGCCTCGACCAGCCGGGCGGTGTTGCCCTCGTCGGCCAGGGCGATGCCGAACTTGGAGGTCGCGGTGGCGGTGCTCATCGCCCCGATGGCGCCGGCACCGAGCTGCGGGTTGACGCGCACGCCGATCGTGGACTCGCTCTGGGCTTTGCCGGCCTGCCCCGCCCGCCCGGGAGTCAGCAGCTCGTCGACCCGGGCCAGCTCCTGCCAGTTGTCGATGTTGACGGCCACGCCGAGCTCCAGCGCCCGCGCCAGTTCGCGGCGGGTCTTGACCGGGGAGTCGAAGACGATCCGCGCGGGCTCGAAACCGGCCGCGAGCGCCTGCGCGAACTCGCCGGGGCTGGCCACCTCACAGCCCATGCCCAGACCGCGCAGCCGCGCCAGCACCGGGACGAGGCTGTTGGCCTTGGCCGCGAAGGCGTGCAGCACCTCGACCGAGTCGGGGAAGGCGCGGTGCAGCGCGCCGACGGTGGCCGTCACCGCGTCCAGGTCGAGGAAGCCCGCGAGCTGCGCGTCCTCCGGGTCCAGCAGGCCCTGGCGGACCGCCGCGCGGAGGATGAGTTCACGGCGCTCGGGCCCGTGCAGGGCCGTCAGCTGGGGGTTCGCCATGGTGGCACACTCCGTCCGGTCGTCTCGGTCGCACGGCCCCGAGGTGCTCCGGCGGGCCGTGCGACCAGACTGCCCGTCAGCCGGCGGGCAGGTCCTCATCCCACGACCCGGGTTTCCGGCGGCGCCTCCGTGCCGGCCGACGGCGGGCGGGCAGCGGCGGTCCGCCTTCGCGCCGGACGACGAACGTGCCGCGCCGTCCTCGCCCCGGACGACGAACGTGCCGCGCCGTCCTCGCGCCGGACGACGAAGTCCCGCAGCGGGCGACAAGCACCCCGCAGGTCCCCGCGCGGGACGACGGCCTCAGCCCTCGTCGGCCACCGAGCGCCTGAGCAGCAGCAGTTGGAGCTGGGCCAGCAGCCGGGCGTCGGGGTCGTCGAGGTCGATGCCGCTCTCCCGCACCACCGTCTGGTCCAGGCGGTGGGCGTAGGTGCTGCGGGCCACGCCCAGCGCCTCCGCGGCCCTGGCCTTCTCCCCCGGTTGGTCGAGGAAGGCGCCCAGGGTGTCGACCAGCGGGACCTCGGCCTTGCGGGTGGACGCCAGCAGCCGCGTCACCGGCGTCTCCACCGGCAGCTGTCGCGCCGCCCGCAGCGCGTCCGCGAAGTGCAGCAGCGCCACGGCGTCCGCGACCTCCCCGACCCGGGCGACGTCCGGTGCGCTCCGGCCGAACAGCAGCCCGCCCAGCGCCAGTTCGGCCGTCCGCCGGGATTCGGGCGCCCCGTCGAGCCGGTCCTGCACCTCGCCGACGCCCACCCGTACGCGCAGCCTCAGCTGCCGCGACAGCTCCCGGGCCAGCGATCCGGCCAGCAGCCCCACCCGCTCGCGGGCCCGTACCGGGTCCTTCGCCAGCCCGCCCAGCAGCACCAGGACGCCCCGCGCCGAGGGCACCACCACCGACACCTCGCCGCGCCCGGTGCAGTGCCGGAACGCCGCATCGACCAGCCGGCCGCGCGCCCGGACGTCCTGCGGGCCGCCCGGCCCGGCACCGACCGACAGCACCGCGCACCGCTCCGCCGCCGGCAGCCCGGTGCGCGCCGCCAGCAGTTCGGCGGACCCCTGGCCGTCGAGCAGCCCCCGGACCGCTTCCAGCAGCAGCCGGTCCTGCCCCTCCCGGCGCGCGCGGTCGTGCAGCAGGTGGGCCACGGCCTCCCGCGCCGCGGCGCGCAGGGCCTCGCGGTTGGCCGGGGTGTCCAGGGGCCGCTCGCCCTCCGCCGCCACCCAGATCGAGCCCAGCGGGACGTCCCCCGCCCGGACCAGCACGATCAGGCGCTCGGGGGCCTCGCCCTGCGCCTTGCGGTGGAGCACCCGGTCCGAGCGCAGCAGGTCGCGGTCGAACCCGGCGTTCCGCAGGTCGTCGCGCCGGTACGCGGGCGGCTTCTGCCCCAGGATGGTCCAGATCCGGACCCAGTCCACGTCCTGACCGATGGGCGAGTAGGCGAGGACGTTGTACGCCGTGTCCTCGATCGTCACCGAGCCGCCGACCCGGAGCGCGATCGCCTTGGCCAGCTGCGGGAGGTCGCCCAGCGGCACACCGGCGATCCTCGGTTCGGGCGTCACCGACAGCCCCGCGTGCAGGATCCCGATCACGGTCGGCCAGTCCGTCCACCGGCTGCGGAAGAGCACCGCCGTCCCCGCCTCGGCGGCGGCCGCGCCCAGCGCCTCGTTCCCGGAGCCGGTCTCCACCGGACGGAAGAGCACTGCCGCCGCGCCGGCCTCCCCCGCCCGGCGGACCAGGGCGCCCGCCTCCTCGGTGTGCGGATCGACCCCGACCGCGACGAGCAGATCGCCCTGGGACGCCGGCGGCTCCAGCTCGTCGAGCACGACCAGCCGGCTCACCGGCCGCTCCGCTCCGCCCGGCGCGAGGCGGCCCGGGACGACGAAGTCCCCCGCCAGCGTCAGCAGGCTCAGCAGGGTCGGCCCCGACCCGGGCCGGTCCGCCGATCCCGTGCGTCCCGCCTGTTCTGCTCGTCCCGCCTGCTCCGCCTGCTCCGTCTGTTCCGTCTCGGACATGGGCCACCCCTCCCCAGGGCACGCGCGCCACGGCCGGGTCGGCGTCAACTCGCCCAGGGCGTCCACCGGTTCGACCACTGTAGTGCCGCGAGACGGAACCGGGGACGCGGGCTACCGCTCGGTGAGCGCCGCCGCCAACTGATCGGCGAACGCGGTGAGCCAGTCCAGTCGCGATCCGCCGCGGGCGATCCGGAACCCGTGCCGACGGCCCCAGAACGCGGCCTGGACGGCGTGGAACTGGGCCCACCGCCGCACGCGTTCGCGGTCGAGTTCGGCCGCCTCGGCGAACACGTCCAGGATGCGGTGGACGGCCCTGCGCGGGTCGTCCGCGTCGATGAGCGTCAGCGCGCGCGACTTCAGCAGGGTGCCGCCGTCGTAGGCGGGATCCCCGACGTACCCCTTGGGGTCGACGGCGAGCCACGGCTCGCGGCCCGCGCGCAGGATGTTCCCGGCGTGGAGGTCGCCGTGGACGAGGGTGTCCGGCTGGACCGGGCCCAGCTCCCGGACGGTCGCGACAGCGGCGTCCAGCACCGGGCGCGGCAGCGGCCGCGCCAGTTCCTCGTCGTCCCGGCGCAGTTGCTCCTCCCAGGCCGCGGCCTGCTCGCGCAGCCGGGGCAGGCCGGGCGGCGCGGGGACGGCCAGGCGGCGGTTGAGCCGCCCGGCGACCGTCACCACCTCGTCGCCGTCCTCGACCTCCGCCAGGGTCTCGGACCGGACCCGCTCCAGCAGCATCGCGTACCGCGCGTCGTCGCGTTCGTGCAGATGGACGGCGCCCCGCCCGGCCCACGCCACGAACGCGTCCGGCTCGTAAACATTGCCGGGATGCGGGAACGACACCTTCAGCACCGCGGGCTCCCCGCCGCGCCCCCGTACCGGAACGATGACGCCGACGCCGCCGTGCATGACCGCGCCGTCCGGCACGCACCACCAACGCGCCAGCAACTCCTCCACGATCCCGGGCACCTCGGTGAGCCACCGCGCCCCGGCCTCCCCCTCGCGCTCGACGGTGCTCCGCGCGAACTCCTCCGGTACGGCGATCATCCCGGCACCCTACCGAGGCACCGCCGGTGCCGGCACGTCAGGTTGCTCGTCCCGGGCGGCTTGTCACATCGTCGACCCTGACCACGACCGGCCTCACCCCTCGATCGCATCCCACGCACTGGTGAGCCGTCAGCGAACAAACACGCGGATCCGAGCCCGGCCACGCATGCTGAGGCCATGGACGTGACCGAGGTTCTGCCAGGACTACGCATGCTCCGGTTCCCGGTGGGTTCGGCCTATCTGTGGCGGGACGGCTCCGAGGTGACCCTGATCGACTCCGGCACGGCGGACTGCGCGGCACGGATCGAGGAAGCACTGGACGGCGAACTGCAGCGGATCGTGCTGACTCACTGGCACGAGGACCACACGGGATCCGCTGCCGAACTCGCCGCCCGGCACGGCGCGGAGGTGGTGGCGCATCGGCTGGAGGCTCCGGTGATCCGGGGGCAGGAGGCCGGAGCGGCGCCCGTGCTGGAGGAGTTCGAGGTACCGATCAGGGCGGCGCTTCCGCCCCTGCCGGCGGCCCCGCCCTGCCGGGTGGACCGGGAGGTGGAGGACGGCGATGTGCTGGAGTTCGGCGGCGGGGCCGTGGTGGTCGCCGTGCCCGGACACACGGACGGGTCGATCGCGCTCCACCTGCCCGGGCCGAAGGTGCTGTTCACCGGAGACGCGGTCGCCAACGTCGGCCGGACCATGATGGGCGTCTTCAACACCGACCGCACCCGAGCCGTCGAGTCGCTGCACCGGCTTGCCGAGCTGGAGGCCGAAACGGCGCTCTTCGGACACGGCGACCCGATCACCCACAGCGCACGGGCCGCCCTGCGGGAAGCGGCCGCCGCAACCGTGCTGTGACCCCGGCCCGCCGACCGTCGCGGTGGGGCTTCGCGTCGAACCGACGCCCGTGATGGTGCGTCACTCCTACCGGGACGCCTGCCCGCCGCATCACCGAGTGGGAGCGCGGGCATGCTCCAGCCTGTTGTCAGAAGCCGTGGGGGGAATGTGCAGGGTCGATCGTCGGCGCCCAGGACGGGTCAGGTGTGGAGCGACGCCGAGGACGCGCGGTTGCTGGAGCTCGCACGGCAGGGCCTGGACCTCGACGAACTCGCCGTCCGGCACGGCCGGTCCGTCGGTGCGATCCGCGGGCGCCTGACGCGGCACATGCCGCTCGCCTTCGCCATGGACGAGGATCTGCTGCGGTGGGCGCGGTCCTTGCCGCCGCCCGCCGACGACGCGCACTCCCTCGACGCGGACGCCGACACCGACCCCTGGACCGACACAGGCAACGACACCTGGACCACCGCCGACACCGACACCTCTGCCGCCACCGGGACCGACTGCGAGGCGCCCGATCCGGCCGAGGTCCTCGCCGAGTGGCAGCAGCTGACCGGGTACACCCTCGGCCCCGAACGGCAGGCGGCCTTCCTGGCCCGCTCGACGGTCGGCAGGCTCGCCGCCGAGGACCCGACGGTGCGCCGGGACGCGGGACGGCGCCTGTGGCGGGGCACCGGGCGACTGCTACTGGACGACTGGGCCCTGGAGTGCCGGTGCCCGGGCGCCGCCACGCTCGCCCCACCGTGGAGCGCCATCGCCGAGGACGACGACGACACCGCAATGCTCCTGCGCGAACTCCTGGCCGCGGCCGTCGAGGAGATCCCCGGCGCCCGTGACCGGCGGATCGTGGCGAGCCGGTTCGGCGTGGGCGACCAGGACGCCCGGACCCAGGAGCGGATCGGTGCCGACCACGGGCTCTCCCGCGAACGCATCCGCCAGCTGCAGAACCGGGCCGTGCGCGCGATGGCCCGCTCCGCCGCGCCCGCCACCGGCCGGCTCCGCACCCTCGTGGCCGAACTCGGCGGCCTCGACGGGCACTCACCGGACGCCGGGGGCACGAACGACGCCGGGGGCCCGAACGGCACCGAGGAAATGAACAGCCCCGAGTGCCCGGGAACCGCGGACGGACCGTCCAGCGCCGAGCGGCTGCTCGACCTGGCGCAGGTCCTGGTGCCGTCCATGGCGCCGCGCCAGGCGGTCACCCTGCTCGCCACCCTGGCCGGGGCCCGCAAGCTGCCCGCCGACAACCTCGCGGCCCAGGCCATGACGATCCGTACGCTGCGCCACGACGCACAGCGCCGCGAGGCCACCCGGCAGGGTCGGATCGAGCGGGCCACCGCCCGGTGGGAGCGGCTGGCGGGCCGGATCGAGTGGTTCGGCATACCCGAGAGCGCTCCCCCGCGCAGCGACCTGTCCGCGCTGCGCGAGGCCGACGACGACGATCCGCGCTCCGGGTCGTGGCACTGCCCCAAGCTCGGACGCGCGGTGGCGTACGAGTCGGAGAGCGAGCTCCATCTGATCCAACTCCTGTCGTTCGCCCCGCAGATCGCGTACTACCAGGAGCAGCCGCTGGCCATCGGCTACGAGTTCGACGGGCGCCCGCGCACCTACTTCCCCGACCTGCTCGTCGCCACCACCGACGGGCGCTGCGTCCTGGTCGAGGTCAAGCCGCTGTTCGAGATGGCCACCGCCGTCAACGTCGCCAAGTACCGGGCCCTGGCGCAGCTGTGCCGCGAACGCGGCTGGGGGCTCCTGGTCACCGACGGGCACCGTACCCGCGCGCTGCTGGAGGAACACCGGCCGGACCCCGGGCTCGGCGGCCTCATCGGCCCGTTGCTGGACGACGGGACGGTGCTGGGGTGGCCGCACGTGGTCGCCGCAGCCGGCGGGGAACGCCCGCACTGGATGGACTTCGCGGCCCTGGTCCTGAGCCGGGGCTGGGACTGGCGCACCCGGCCGTTCCGGCTGAGCATCGGCCGCGCCACCGCCCCGCCGGCCACGTCTGCTCCGGCGACCCCGCCGGCCACGGCGGCCGCCGTGGCGGTGGACCAGGACGCGGCGGGCCAGGACGCGGTGTTGTGCCCGACCCCCGAGGAGATCGAGGCCGCCCGCACCCCGGCCGGCGGGTGGCGCCGCGACCAGCTCGCGGCGTGGGGCGTGCCCTGGCCTCCCCCCAGGGGCTGGAAGCAGCGGCTGACCGACCGGTCACGCGCCGCCCGCGGCTGAGGTCCGGCCCGGCGGCCGGCGCCCCGCCGGGCCGGGTCAGGCCGGTGCCCCGTGCGCCCGCGACGGCCCGGTCAGTCCTCGGCCGCCCACGCGATCGCCCGGTCCTGCTGGGCGAGCGGGAAGGTCTTCGTGGTGCCCGGCGTCATCCACCCGAAGAGGGCCGTCGCGTGGGTCATCCACTCGATGTCCGTGACCAGGGCGATCCGCTTCCAGGCCCGCAGGTGCTCGGCCCCGATCTTGAGGTCCTCCCACAGTGCGCCGCCGGTCATGCCGTGGAACTCCCGGATGACGATGACGAACCGCACCGCGCCCCGCTTCGCCGCTTCCTCCAGCGCCGGCAGCAGCATGTCCCGGTAGTCCTCGGCGGAGAGCCTGCCACCGGCCTCGAACCCGATGACGTTCTCCGGCAGTCCGTCCAGCTTCTCGATCACGAGCGGATCCCTTCTCTCGTCGGCCGCCGTTCAGGAGGGCTCGGAGGGCACGGGCGACGGGGACACGGGCGACGGGGCCACGGACGGCGATGACACGGGCGACGGGGACACGGGCGACCCGGACGGTGCCGGGGACCCGGACGGTGACGCCGACGTCGACGTCGACGTCGCGGAACTGCCGGGGGCGGACGGCGTCGGCGAGGCGGGCTTCGGTGCGACCTGGAGGCCGGTGACGTGGCCGTCCGCGGTGAGGAAGTACTGGAGTCCGGCGTAGCCGGGCGTGACCAGGATCCCCTGCGTCATCTTGGGCAGTTGGCTGGAGCGGGCGAGTTCGGCGCCGTCCTGGGCCCGGCGCCAGACGACCTGTTCGGTGGTGTACTTCTTGAGCCCCTGGAAGAACTTCACCGGGATGTCGGTCCCGATCAGCACGCGCTGGTCCTTGGGGCCGATCAGGGTCGTGAAGCTGAGGGTCGTCTGGTCCTGCGTCCACGCCACCGACAGCGTGCCGTTCGACAGGTCGATCCCGGCCAGCTCGCCCGCCCCGGCGTCCATCGCGTAGACGCGGTTGTTCTCCGGGTCGACCGAGACCATCGACGGGATGAAGCTGTTCTTGGTGCCGCTGGAGGCGAACGGCTGGATGTTCGCCACCTTGGTCGAGTCGCTCTGGGAGACGGCGACGACGCTCATCGGGGTCGAGGTCGGCTTCCCGCCGTTGGTCATCGCGACGACGTAGTCGTTGATGACGGCCATGGCGGACGCGGCGGTCTGCCCGTCCTTGAGGTAGGGCACCGGCCCCCACGAGGGGTCGGGGGCGAAGCCGTTGTTCTGGTACGAGTAGCGGTAGAGCTTGGTGGCGCCCGGCAGGTAGATCTCCTGCGTGCCGTCGAGCGTCGCCGTGGTGATCCGGCCGCCCATCATCTCGGGCAGCGTGACCTGGGAGATCACCTGGAGGGTCTTCGGGTCGATCGCCACCATGATCGAGGGCGGCACGGCCGTCGGGTCGGGGCAGTTCAGGAAGGCGCTGAACCCCTGCTCCGTGCAGCCGGGTTGCCGGTTGACGGTCTTGGCGACGATGGTCCCGTCCGGCAGCGCGTCGTAGCCGTTGTACGCGGTGTCGCGCGGGGCCGACCGGCCGGTGGGCAGCGTGGTCCGGGCGAGGACCCGGCCGGTCTGCGGGTCGATCCGGGCGATGTGGTAGCCGTAGACGACCACCAGGCTGCCGTCCGCCAGGACGTTCAGGACACCGGGGTAGTCCCATTCGTCGGTCGCGTTGGTGTTGATCAGCACCTGGCGCCAGACCTCGTTGTACGTCCCGGGTTCCACCCGCGAGACGAACGAGCCGGAGGCGCCCTGGCCGTCGCCGTAACCGCCGCCGTAGACGTAGAGCTCGTCGGGGCCGCGGTCCACGATGTTGTACGGCGTGGCGTAGACCTGCTGCGAACCGTAGGCGTAGACCTGGTTGTTCGACGGGGCGCCCCCGAAGTGCGCGCACCCGTACCGGTGCGTCCGGTTCGAGTCGTGGACCTCGAAGGCCGCGATGGTCGGGTACCACGGGGCGTTGCCCTCCGCGGCCGCGCAGGACTGCTCGCCGGGGACGAGGGTGGGATCGCCGACCAGCGGACCGCCCGCGGCCACCACGTCCGCCGGCGGGGAACTCCCGTGCGCGTCGGCCGGGCGCGCTCCTGAGGCGGAACCGGCGCTGGAGCAGGCGGAGAGGGCGAGGAGCAGGGCCACGACGGCGGCCGTCAGCCGGGGAACGGGCAACCGGTGCGGCAAGGGGGCTCCTCGGGTCGGATCGGCGTGCCGGTGTGCGGCTCGTCCGGCAGCGGGCCGCGGAACAGGCTCGCAGAGCCGCCACGCCCTGCCCGGCGGACACGCCGCGCCCCCGCTCCCGCCGCCGGGCCGATCACCCAGGCGGACCCGGCGCCGGTCGCGCGACCCGTCCCCGACAGGTGTCCGTGCGGTCCCGACCGGTGCCCGTGCAGTCCCGACCGGTGCCCGTGCGGTCCCCGAGCGAACCCCGACCGGTCCCCCGCCCCGGGGCGGTGTCAGTTGCTCCTTGTACTGTCGATCGCGCACAACGATTCGTTCGACACGGGGGCATGAGCAATGATCAGGACCGATCCGGCGACACCCGACCTCTTCCTCACACCGGTCGAGGACGTCTTCGTCCGCAACCACCTCGGGCCGCACCCGCGGCTCGACCCCGCGACGTGGTCGCTCACCGTCGAGGGCCTGGTGGAGCGGCCGCTGCGGCTGGACCTCCCGGCCCTCCTGGGCCTGCCGCAGCGCCGCTTCACCGCCGTCCACGAGTGCTTCGGCAACCCGCTGCACCCCACCGTGCCGACCCGCGCCGTCACCAACGTGGAGTGGGTCGGCGTCCCGCTCTCCGCCGTACTGGAACTCGCCGGCCCGCGCCCGGAGGCCCGGCACGTCTGGCTGGAGGGCGCCGACACGGGCGACTTCGCGGGCGAGAGCGGCGTGAGCTACCTCAAGGACCTGCCCGTGGAGCAGGCGGGCGCCGAGGTCGTCCTCGCGCACACCATGAACGGCGAACCGCTGCACCCGGACCACGGCTACCCGGTGCGGGCGGTGGCACCCCTGATGTTCGGGACCAACTCGGTGAAGTGGCTGAGCCGGATCGTGCTGGCCGCGGACCGCCCCGACCACCTCTTCACCACCCGCCTGTACACCCGCGTCCTGCCCGGCGAGAGCGAGTCCCGGCCGGTGCGCGAGAAGGACGTCGGCAGCAAGCTGCTCACCCCGGGCGACGGGCGCACCGTCCCGGCCGGGAGCTGCGAACTCGCGGGCTACGCCTGGAGTTCCACCGAGGTGACGTCCGTCGAGGTCGCCGTGGACGACGGCGACTGGCAGCCCGCCGCGCTCGACCGGCGCGGCCCGGACCCGGCCTGGCAGCGCTTCCGTCTGCGCCACGACCTCGCCCCGGGCCGGCACCGCATCCGCTGCCGGGCCACCGACTCCGCCGGGCGCGTCCAGCCGCTCACGGGCGACCGGAACGCCGTCCACGAGATACACGTCGTCGCCGAGCCGGGCGGGCAGCCGGCCCGGGTCTGACGTCCGACCCGGGGCCCGGCGTCGACCGGGCCCTGGGCCGCTACGCGGCCGGGGGGCGGGGCGGGTCGGGTTCGTCGAGGAGCAGTTCCAGGAGCGGGAGGGCCTCCTCCAGCTGCCGGCACTGGTCGGGGGTCAGGCGGGTGCTGCGCCGGGCCAGGAGGGCGGAGCGTTCGCGGCGGATCCGGTCGAGGGTGCCCCGGCCGTGCGGGGTGGGGGCGAGCAGGGCGGAACGTCCGTCCAGGGGGTCGGGGGTCCTGGCGATCAGGCTGGCGGCGACCAGCGGGGTGACGGTGCGGACCATGGAGGGGACGGCCACGCCCTCGCGCGCGGCGAGTTCCCCCAGGCGCAGCGGCCCGTGCTGTTCGGTCCGGGCGAGGGCGGAGAGCTGGGCGGCGGTGAGGTCCTGCTCGCCGGAGGCGCGGACCATCTGACGGTTGAGCCGACCGATCACCAGGCGCAGCCGGACGACCGCGTCGGCGGGCAGGCCGCTGCCGTCGCCGGTCACGGCCCCTCCGCCTCGGCCGGTGCGCCGGGTGGCGTCCGGTCCGTCGTTTCCGCCCTGGCCGTCGTTTCCGCGCCGGCCGTCGTTTCCGCCCTGGCCGTCGTTTCCGCGCCGGCCGTCCGGTCCGCCCGGTCAGCGGCAGCGGGTGCGGGTGCGGCAGCAGGGCCCGGGGCGGCGGGCGCGACGGGCCGGGTGCGCTCGTGGACCAGGGAGGCGGCCGCGGCGACCAGGGACATCGCGATCGCCAGCCAGAACACCACGACCAGCCCGTCGTGGAACGGCCCGGAGATCAGCTGCGGGAAGAACTCCCGGCCGGTCAGGGCGCGGGCGTTGTCCGGCGGGAGCTGCCCGAGCACGTGCGGGCCCAGCAGCTGCCGGACCGGGTTGTAGCCGAGGAAGGCGGCGAACAGGGTGCCCACCGGGGGCAGTGCGGCGATGGCGTTGGCGTCGGAGGCGGGCACGCCCTGCGCGGTGAGTCCGGCGGTGAGGGTGTGCGGCAGCGACCCGGCCAGGCCGGCCACCATCAGCGAGAAGAACACGCCGATCGACAGCACCATGCCGGCGTTCTGGAAGGTGGCCCGCATGCCGGAGGCGGCGCCGCGGGCCGCGGCCGGCACGCTCGACATGATCAGCGAGGTGTTGGGGGCGGCGAACAGGCCGCCGCCCAGGCCGTTGACGAAGACCAGGACCGCGAACCACGGGTAGCCGAAGTCGGTGGGCAGCAGGAGCAGTCCGGCGAAGGACAGGGCCATCACCACCAGCCCGCCCGCGGCGAACAGCCGGGCCCCGGCGTGGTCGGACAGGTAGCCCGCGATCGGCCCGGCGGCGAGGAAGCCGACGGTCAGCGGGACGAGGTAGATGCCGGCCCACAGCGGGGTGTCCGCGTAGTCGTAGCCGTGCAGCGGCAGCCAGATGCCCTGCAGCCAGATGATCAGCATGAACTGCAGCCCGCCGCGGGCGATCGAGCCCAGCAGGGTGGCGGCGTTCCCGCCGGCGAACACCGGGTCGCGGAAGAGGGACAGTGGGAACATCGGCTCGGCGGTCCTGGACTCGACCAGGCAGAAGGCCGCCAGCAGCGCGGCCCCGCCGAGCAGCCCGGCCAGCACCCAGGGGTTGGTCCAGCCCATGGTGTGGCCGCCGTAGGGCTGGATGCCGTACGTGATCGCCGCGAGCAGGGCGGTCAGGCCGACGCCGAAGGTGAGGTTGCCCCACCAGTCGATCCGGGCGGGCTTGCGCACCCCGGTCTCGCGCAGTGACCGGTAGGCCCAGACGGTGCCGAGGATGCCGATCGGGACGTTGACCCAGAAGATCGAGCGCCAGTTCCACTCGGCCAGCAGGCCGCCCAGGACGAGGCCGATGAAGGACCCGGCGATGCCCGCGACGATGTTCACGCCCAGGGCCGTGCCGCGCCGGCGGGCCGGGAACGCGTCGGTGATGATCGCGGCCGAGTTGGCCATCAGCATCGAACCGCCGACCGCCTGCACCACCCGCCAGCCGATCAGCCAGAGCGCGCCCGCGCCGCCCCGCAGCGGGTCGAGGGACAGGGCGACGGAGGTGAGGGTGAAGATCAGGAAGCCGGCGTTGTAGATCCGCACCCGGCCGTGGATGTCGCCCAGCCGGCCGAGGGTGACCACCAGGACGGCGGTGACCAGCATGTAGCCCATCAGCATCCACAGCAGGTAGCTGACGTTGCCGGGCTGCAGCGGGTCCAGGCCGATGCCGTTGAAGATCGCGGGCAGCGAGATCAGGACGATCGAGGCGTTGATGGTGGCGATCAGGGTGCCGAGCGTGGTGTTGGACAGCGCCACCCACTTGTAGCGGGGGTGGTCCGGGTCCACGCCGGTACGGGCCGGGCGCGAGCGGCCGGTCCCGCTGCCTGTGGACAGTCGTGTCGCCACCGTGCCTCCCATCCGGCCGACCCGCCCGACCGCAGGGTCGGAGCGTGGGCTCGGAGCGTGGAACCGGAACGTGGACCGAGGAACTCGATAGCTTCCGTCACCTAACGGTAGTCCCGGCGGCCGTTCCCCCGGTAGACCCCCGAGGGGAGGGGTCCACCCGGGGATCCGGGCCGTCCGGGGGCTGCGGCAGCCGGCCGCGGTCACGGCGACGACCGGCCACGCTTACGGCCACGGCCGGCCACGGCCGACGGCGGTTACGGCGACGGCCGACGGGGTCAGGCCTCCCCGGGCGGCCAGGGGCCGTGCGCCGCGACCTGGCTGCGCAGTCCGCGCAGGGCACGGGCGGCGGCGATGCCGACCGCGCCGACGACCCGCCCGTCGCGGACGCACGCGGCGGCGAAGCGGTGCTCCGCCACGCTGCCTTCGACCGGTTCGAAGCGGTCGGCGTCGCCGGGGCGGCCGTACGCCTGGATCCGCAGCCCGTACTGGTCGGTCCACAGGTACGGGACCGGGGTGTAGGCCTGCCGGGTCCCGTCCGGCCCGGCCAGCAGGTTCCGGGCGACGAGCAGGGCCTGGTCGGTGGCGTTGGTGCGCTGTTCGAGGCGCCGGTGGCGGCCGGTGTGCGGGTCCGGCCAGGAGGCGGCGTCGCCGGCCGCCCAGACGCCGGGCCCGGCGGCGCAGTGGGCGTCGCAGACCACGCCGTCGTCCAGCCGCAGGCCGCTGCCGGCCAGCCAGTCGGTGGCGGGTTCGGAACCGACGGCCATCAGGACGGTGTCGGCCGCGAGGTCGGTGCCGTCGGCCAGCCGTACGCCGGTGGCGCGGCCGTCGCGGTGCAGCAGGCCGGTGGCCGCTCCCCGGTGGATCCGTACACCGTGTTCGCGGTGCAGGCCGGTGAGCAGGGCGGCGGTCTCGGTGCCCAGGACCGCGGCCAGCGGGGTGTCGGTGGACACCAGCCAGGTGACCTCGGCGCCGAGTCCGACGGCGGTGGCCGCCGCCTCGGCGCCGAGCAGTCCGCCGCCGACCACGAGCAGCCGGCCCCCGGCGCGCAGGTCCTCGCGCAGGGCGAGGGCGTCGGCGAGGGTGCGCAGCACGTGCGCGCCGGCGAGCGGGGTCCCGGCGCCGGGCAGCCGGCGCGGGCGGACCCCGGTGGCGATGACCACCGCGTCGCAGGGCACCTCCCGGCCGTCGGCGAGGTGGACGGTGCGGGTGCGGCGGTCCAGGCGCCGGGCGGACACCCCCAGACGCAGGTCGAGCCGGAGCTCCTCCAGGGCCCGGGGGTCGCGCAGGGTGAGCCGCTCGGGCTGCCACTGTCCGGAGAGCAGGTGCTTGGACAGCGGCGGCCGGTCGTACGGTGGCGCGTCCTCGGCCCCGATCAGGGTGAGCCGGCCGTCGTAGCCGGCCCGGCGCAGCGCTTCGGCGGTGTGCAGTCCGGCTGCGCCGGCTCCGACGACGGCGATCCGGCGCGGTGCGCTCACGCGGTTTCCAGGCGGATCGCGGCGGCCGGGCAGACGGCGGCGGCGTCCTGGACGGCCTGGTGGACGTCGGCGGGCGGCCGGGCGTCGAGCAGGACGACGATGCCGTCCTCGTCGCGCTGGTCGAAGACCTCGGGGGCGGCGAGGACGCAGTGTCCGGCGCCGCAGCACTTGTCCTGGTCGATGTGGACGAGCATGCGGGTTCCCTTCGGGGCAGGGCCGATCGGGGCCCTGGTGGTGGTGAACTGTGGTGTCGGTGAACGGTGTCGGCGTTCGGCGGAGCGCTCGGTTCGCGGGCCGCGCGGGCCGGGGTTCACCAGGCGATCGGCAGCTCGTGGACGCCGTAGATGAGCATCTCGCCGCGGAAGCGGACCTCCTCGAACGGGACGGCCAGGCGCAGTCGGGGCAGGCGGCGCAGGATCGTGTCGAGGGCGATGTGGAGCTCCAGGCGGGCGAGCGGCTGGCCGAGGCACTGGTGGACGCCGAAGCCGAACGCGAGGTGGCGGCGGGCGTCGCGGGTCAGGTCGAGCTCGTCGCCGCCGGGGAACTCCAGGGTGTCCCGGTTGGCGGTGTTGATCATGCAGATGACGCCTTCGCCTGCCCGGATCCGCACGCCGCCGACCTCGACGTCCTCGGTGGCGACCCGGGTCAGGCCGGAGTGCACGATGGTCAGGTAGCGCAGCAGTTCCTCGACCGCGCCGGGGACGGACTCCGGGTGGCGGCGCAGGTGGTCGAGCTGGTCGGGGTTGCGCAGCAGGGCCAGGACGGACAGCGCGGTCATGTTCGCGGTCGTCTCGTGTCCGGCCACCAGCAGCAGCCGGCCCATCGCGCCGATCTCCTCGGTGCTGAGCTCGCCGCGGGCGACCAGCCGGCTGAGGATGCCGTCGTCGGGCTCGGCGCGCTTGGCCTCGGTGAGCTCGACCAGGTAGTCGGCCAGCCGGTCCCGGGCGGCGTCGACCTCCTCGGGCGAGGAGTCGCGGCGCAGCAGGATGCGGCTGCACTCCTGGAAGAAGTCGTGGTCCTGGTAGGGGACTCCGAGCAGCAGGCAGATCACCAGGGAGGGCAGCGGCAGGGCGAACTCGTGGACGAGGTCGGCGCCGGTGCGTCCGGCGGTCATCCGGTCGAGCAGGTCGTCGGCGATGCGCTGGACCTCGGGGCGCATCGCCTCGACCTTCTTGATCATGAACTCGCCGGTGAGCATCCGGCGCAGGCGCGCGTGCTCGGGGTCGTCCAGCCTGATGAAGGTGGGCTGACCGGCGTTCAGCTGCCGGGCGCCGGCGCTGATGAACGGGAAGCCGGGGCGGGTGGAGTCGGAGCTGAAGCGGGCGTCGGAGAGGACGGCCTTGACGTCCTCGTGGCGGGTGACCAGCCAGCTGGGCGCGCCGTCCCACAGGGAGACGCGGGTGACCGGCTCGTCCTGGCGGGCCTGCTGGTAGGCGGGGGGCGGGTCGAAGGGGCAGGTGCCGCGGGCGGCGGGGTGGGTGATGCCGGGGGTCTGGGCGGCCGTGGCCATGAGGGGGCTCCCTTCTCGGAGCTGGGTGTCGCCAGCTCGGGCCTGCGTGGCGCAGCTGGTGGCGCCGCGTGGGGGTGTGCCGTGCGCTGTGTGCTGTGCGGTGCTGTGTGCTGTGCGGTGCTGCGCTGTGCGTGCTGTGTGCGGCGTGCTCTGTGCTGTGGGTGGCGCCGTGGGGGTGGTGCGGCCGGGGTGCAACCGGGGCCATTTACGTGCCCTAAGCAACTAACTCACCGTCACGCTAACTCGCACTCCGTTGCAACGAAAGGCCCCGTCCCCCCAGCGAACGAATCTGTCCGAAATCCGGTCGGACCCCCGGGCCACCCTCACGGCCCGCACCGGATCGCTACAGTTCCCCCATGCCGGACGCCGAAGACCCCGAAGACGAACGGACCACCGCCTCGGACCTGGAGGCCGTACTGGCCACCCTGGCCTACCTGCTGACGCGTACACAGCAGCACGAACGCCAGACGGCCCGGGCCGGGATCACCGCCGCCCGCTCGGACATCTACCTGCTGCGCGCGCTCTCCGAGGCCGACGGCGCCAGCCGGATCGGCGACCTCGCCGACCGGCTGATGGTCAAGCCCTCCCACGTCACCCGGCAGATCGACCGCCTGCAGGGCCAGCAGCTGGTGGAACGCACCCGGGACGCGACGGACCGGCGGGCCCGCCAGGTCGAACTCACCACCGAGGGACGGGCCGTACTCGACCGACTGAAACAGGCCAACATCACCGGGCTGGCCGACGCCCTCGACGGCGTCCCGGACCCGGACGTCGCCGCCACCGTCCACGTGCTGCGCCACCTGGTGCACCGCTACGTGCAGCGCGTCCGGACCACCATGTGCTCCGAGGACGGGCCGCTCCCCTGCCCGCGCCAGGCGGAGACCAGCGCCTGACCCGGCTACGCCGCCGCCGGGCGCAGGGCCTCCTCAGGGGGCCGCGAACAGCCCCGGGAAGCCCGCGGCCAGCCAGGGCTTGCGGCCCCAGGCGAACACCTTGCCCCGGAGGAGGGCGTCGGTGGCGGTGTAGCGGCCCAGCGCGATGAGGAGGAACGCCACCGGCTCGGTGAGGATCGTGCAGTCCGGGCGGCGCGGCGGCTGCGGGCTCACCACGGCGACACCGTCCGTGAAGGTCACCGCGAAGGCGTCCAGGCCCCGCACCTGCAACCGGTAGCAGGCGCTGTGGCCGGCCGCGGCACGCGCGTCCGTCACCCACGGCATGGCCACGCGCAGGAACGGCATCGTCAGCCCGACGCGGTGCCGGTCGATCGGGTGCGGCCGCCCCAGGGCCACGGCGATGTCGTAGAGGTGGCCGAGCATGTGGGTCAGCAGGTAGGCGCCGAGGGTGTCCAGGTCCATCGGCCCCAGCGGGGTCAGCACCGGTTCGGTACCGGCCCGCGGCCCCGCGGCCACCGTGAACTCCCGTGCCCACCGGGCGATCTCCCCGGCGAGCACGTCCGGGTCCCGCTCCGGCCGCTCGGCCAGCGAGGCCTCGTTCGCCGCGGCCAGCGAGCCCGCCGTCCCGTCCCCGTACGGCCGCTCCTCGCCGGCCGCCAGTGCGGCCATCAGCTCGTTGGCCATCGCCAGGTGCGCGGCGGCCTCGGCGACCGTCCACTCGGCACCCGGTATCGGGGTGTCGCCACGGCAGCCGGCGAGCAGGCCGACGGCCTCGCCGCCGACCGCGGTGAGCGCCTCGAACAGCGCGGTGCGTGCGGCGGCGGTGAGGGGTTGCTGCTGCTGGGGGAACGGGAGCGTCATGGGGGTGAAGACTGACCGACCCCCGCGCCGCTGTCCAGACCCGTGACACGCCCGACCCGTCCCCCGGGCACAGCGGGGCGGGCGCCGGGCGCGGTGGAGCCGGAGCAGGCGACAGCGGACGGGCGACGGCTTTCGGCCGATGAGCGTCCGCGTGGGTGGGGCTCCGGTGGCCCGTGCGGTCCGGCGCGCCACGCCTGGTGCACCCTCCGGTCGGGCCCGGGCGTACGGGCAGCGTGCGGCCGCCGTGGCGACATTTCCGCTGTCATATGCGGAACTTCACCATCCCTCCCTATATTCGCCGGAGCACGTCACCGAGCGACGTCATCGAGGCACGTCACCGACGTACGTCATCGAGGCACGTCATCGAGGCACGTCCCGGCCGCGGGTTGCAGCGGCACTGTCACCACCGACAACGAGGGCGGAACCATCGTGCGCAGGAACACCAGGGGCAAGAGGATCGGCATCGCCGGCTGTCTGCTGGCCGGATTGGCGGCGGCCTGCGTCGTCGCGGCCCCGGCAGCCGAGGCGCAGTCGGCGTCGCCGGCCCGGGTCGAGGGCATCAACTGCTCCACCCCGACCATCGGATTCCTCAACAACCAGTGGTACTACGGCATCTCGTGCTCGGGCTGGGGCACCACCAAGTGGTGGGTGAACGTCAGCTGTTCGGACGGCTCCTACCGGAGCGACGGCCCGCACACCGACTTCCTGAACGTCCTCCTCTACTGCCCGCCGAACACCACCGTCACCAGGGGCTGGGTCAGCTACACCCCGTGACCCGAGCCCCCGGGCCGTCCCAGCGGATCTGACCCCGACCCGCGCCGACACCGGCGCGAGCCACCCCGGTGGGGGGGGGGGGGGGGGGGCGGGCCCCCCCCCCCCCCCCCCCCCCACCCCCCACCCCCCCCCCCCCCCCCCCCCCCCCCCCCCCCCCCCCCCCCCCCCACCACCCACCCGGCGCCGACCGCCGTGACACGCACACCCCGGGCCCCCGGAGCGGAGCGCGCGCCACTACGGTGGGCCGATGGCATCGATCAAGCACGTCCAAGTCACCTTCGACTGTGCCCAACCCGAGCGCGTCGCCCGTTTCTGGTGCGAGGTGCTGGGGTACGTCGTACCACCGCCGCCGCCGGGGTTCGCCGACTGGGACGCCTTCAACCTCTCCCTGCCGACGGAGCGTCAGGGTTCGGCGTTCGCCTGCGTGGACCCCTCGGGCGTGGGCCCCCGCCTGTTCTTCCAGCGCGTTCCCGAGGGCAAGGTCGTCAAGAACCGGGTGCACCTCGACGTCCGGGTCGGCACCGGCCTGGTCGGCGAGGAGCGCCTCGCCGCCCTGGAGGCCGAGTGCGCACGACTGCTGGCACTCGGCGCGGTGCGCGTGCGGCTCCTGCGGGCCGACGGCTTCAACGAGTCGTGCATCGTGATGCAGGACGTCGAGGGCAACGAGTTCTGCCTCGACTGACCGGCTCTCCCGGCTGAGCCCGGCCCGACCGGGACGGGCTCAGCCGCCCCGCCGCTCAGCCGCCCCGCCGCTCGGCCACGGCGACCAGCGCCACCCTGGGGACCTCGGCGATCCAGCCGCCGGCGGCCGGGCGCACGAAGGGCCGCGCGGGCGCCGCGAGCGGGCCGCAGAGCTGCGCGAGGTGCGCGGTGTGGTCGAACGCGTCGGCCAGCAGCTCCCAGCCGGCGTCGGCGCCGAGGTCGTCGAGGTGGTCGGCGAGCCCGAAGGTCGCGGCGAAGTGGGCCACCACTGCGGCCTTCGCCCCGTCAGGGGTCGCCGCGCGGACCGTGATCGGGTCGTAGACGTCGACCAGGCGCACCGCGACGGGATGCGGCGCGAACAGGTCCAGCAGGTCGATGCGGCTGAAGTGCCGGTAGTCGTGGCGGATCGCGGCACGGGGGTCGACGACGGTGCGGAAGAAGTCGGCCGTCGGGCTGTGCGGCTCGAAGTCGTGCAGGACGACCCGGCCGCCGGGGCGCAGGACCCGTACGGCCTCGGCGACCGCAGCGGGGCGGGCGGCGGGCGGGATGTGGTGGGTGCCGTAGGCCAGCAGCACCGCGTCGACGGTCCGGTCGGCCAGCAGCATCCGGTCGGCGGCCTGCCGCACGGCGGGCAGGCCGTGGGCGAGGGCGGCGGCCACCATCGGTCCGGAGATGTCGCCGGTCAGCAGCCGCAGCCCGTCCGGCACCTGGTCCGGGCGCAGGGCCGAGGCGCGCGCCAGCAGTCCGTCCCCGCCCAGCGCGTCCAGCACCAGCGCCTGCGCCGCGCCGCCGCTCCGGGCCTGCGTCCCGCGGCCGCTGCGGGCCTCCGGCACGGCCAGGCGCAGCAGTTGCCGGGCTCCGGTCCAGCGCACCAGCGGATCCCGGTGGGCACGCCGGTGGGAGTCGCCCCGCCCGCCGCTGTCCGGGTCGAACTCGTTGGTCCACGCGCGGAGCCGGTGGGCCGTGGTGGCCCCGTCGACCCGCCCCGGGTCGAGCAGCCGGTGCCAGCCCGGATGCCGGTCCGCGAGGTGGCCGAGGTACTGCTCCACGGTCATGTCGGGAAGGTAGGACGGCGCGGGCACGGGCGACTCCTTCGTCGGCTGCGGGGGCACCCCCATGCCTGCCCGCCCCCGCGCCGGGCACACCCCGCTCTCGGGCGCACGCGCTCCGCGCGGGCCGGCCGGGCGTGCTCCGGGAGGGCGCCACGGTGCGCCGGACCCTCCCGCTCGACGGGAAGGCCGACAGCTGCATGCGCCCTCGCACCGCGGCCGTGCCGGAGCAGTCGATCGAACGTGTCGGTCCGGTCGGTGATCAGTGGTGCGAGGTGGGACCGGATCGGGCCGTGGATGCCGGCCGATCCGGTCCCCGGGCGGCGCCGGGCGGACCATCGGGTCCACCGCTCCCTGCTCCGCCTCGTGCCTGTCACATGGCGATCACGATCTTGCCGTGGACGTGCCGCTCGGCCTGTGTCGTCACGGCTTCGCGGATCCGCCCGACCGGGAAGGTCGCCGCGATCGGCACCGTGATCTCGCCGGACCGGATCGCGTCGGCGATCCGTCCCAGGGCGCCCGGATCCGCGTCGAGGGCGCCCACCTTGCGCACCCCGGGCGGCGGGGCGGAACCGTCGGCCACGACGCAGATCCGCTCGGGCGCCAGGCCGAGTTCGAGCGCGGTCTCGGCCGCGTCCCTTCCGAACAGGTCGGCTGTGGCGGTGATCCCCTCGGGCGCCAGGGCCCGCACCCGGTCGGCCAGGCCGGGGCCGTACGCCACGGGTTCGGCGCCGAGCCCGCGCAGGAATCCGAACGTGCCCTCGGAGGCGGTGCCGAGCACCCGGGCACCGGCAAGCTTCGCCAGCTGAACGGCGAAGACGCCCACGCCACCCGCCGCCCCACCGATCAGGACGGTGTCCCCGGCGCGCCAGTGGATCGACACCCACAACCGCGAGGGCTTCGGCTCGCTGGCACGGCGAGCGCTAGGCGACGTACGGGCGGCCGGCGCCGTGCTCTAGCCCCGACGCTTCGCCTCGGCTCGGACAGGGACCCGTCTCGTCGGTCCTCTGCGGGGCCGGATGAGGACGGCTGCGAGGCGGAGGCCGTGCGGCCTGGCAGGCACTGGCGGTTTGTCGGTGCGCACGGCCAGGCCGCGCCACTGTTTCAGGCGGCTGATGCACCGCTCGACGGCGTTCCGCTCCGCGGGGGTCTCGGCGTCGAAGCCGGACCGGATCGGCCGGCATCTCCACGGCTCGATCCGGTCCCGCATCACATCACTGATCACCGACCGGACAGACACATCCGATCAGAGTGCTCAGCCCATCGAAGAGACCGACCTCAGGCGGCGGGCTTGACCGACACCGGCCAGTGGCCGCCCGGGAACTGGCTGTTGTCGACGGCGTTGCCGTGCAGCGCGGCCATCTCCTTGGCCTGGGCGCCGAGCAGCACCATCAGGGCGCTGACCGCGGCGACGATCACCGTGGTGTTGACCCCGGCCTCCTCAAGGATGATCAGGAAGCCCGCCCAGGAGAAGACCACCGAGCCGAGCGACGCGATCGCGGCGATGGTGGCGCCGATGAACTTGACCAGGACCAGTGCCAGCGCCAGGTAGAAGGTCAGGCCGGCCGCCGCGCAGATCTCCAGCGAGGTGGAGGTCTTGTCGCAGATCCCGCCCACCGAGGTGGCGGCCGCCGCCTGACGCGGGATCTCCTTGCCGTAGGCGTCCGCCGCCGGGCCCTTCCACTCCCCGGTCGAGCCCAGCACCTGCGGCTGGAGCTGGCCGGTCACACCGTTCGCCAGGCCGCGCAGGGTCTCCCACTGGAAGCCGTGGACCATCATGTAGACCGGAGCGGCAGCGCCCTCCAGACACTCCTTGATCTTGTTCAGGATCCAGGCGCCGATCTCGCAGATCTTCTTCCCGAACCAGATCACCTTGTCGGCCAGCCAGTCGGGCACCCACCACCGGTCGGCGGCGTCGTTCGCCTTGCCGGGCACCGAGTCGAGCTTGGCCGACAGGTCGCCCAGGCCCGAGGTGAGCTTGTCCACGGTTGCCTGGTACTGCGCCGCTTGGAATGCCACGTCGAGAACTCCGCTTCAGTTGCCGGTTATGGCCGTGAGGTTGGCCGAGGTCTTCTGCTCGTGGTGGTCGTAGTTGTCCGCCACCGTGCGCAGGCCGTCGGCGACCGCCTTGAGGTTCTGCTGCCCCTCCAGGGAGCGGTCGTGCACGGCCGTCAGGACCTCCGCGTAGGCGCCGACGACGAGCTGGAAGACGCCCGCCTGGAACCGGTCCATCGACATCGAGCCGACGGACGAGGCGATCTTGCCCAGCTCGTCGCTCTGCTGGTCCCAGAGCCCGGCCTCCGTGCGGAGTGTCTCGGTCGTGACCTTGAAGCCGTCGTCGTCGGCCATGGTGTCGCTCCCTTCCTGGGTCGTCCGGCCCCTGCGGCCGGTCCGCGTTACGAGTTGCGGAGCTTGCTCGGGTCCGCGAGCAGGGCGAGGGCCTCGCGCAGCATCCGGTCGGTGCCCGCGGCGGCCTCCTCCTGGGCGGACCGGACGGCGGCGGCGAGGTCGGTGCGGGCCTTCGCGAGGGCGGCGGCCAGCGCGTGGTTCAGCGCGGCGGTGCCGGTCTCGGCCGCCCACCGCCCGTCAGGTTCGCAGGACACCAGTCCACCGCGCGAGAGCACCACGGTCACGTGCCCGCCCTCGTCGCAGCCGCGGCCCTGCACGGGGACGCCCGGTGCGCCCGCCCGGTCGAGCGCCGTCAGCACGTCCTCGGCCAGTTGCTCCAGCGGCCGGGGGGTGACCTGGCTGACGTCGCCGACCGCAAGGGTCAGGTCGAGTGCGGGCTCGGCCACGGCGTCCGCCGCCGCACCGTCGTCGGGCAGCCGGTCCGGTACGGCCGCCCAGGCGGCCTGTCCGGCGTCCTGCTGCCAGACCGACAGCCGGTTGACGGCGGCGGCCTGCCCGGCCTCGACCGCCGCGCCGCCGAGCGCCTCCGGTGACAGCCGCTGCTGCCAGCCGGCCTCGACCGTGATCGACAGCGGGAGGTCCTCCGGGCCGAGCACGACGGTCACCGAGCCGGTGCGGTCGGCGCCCTCGGAGCGCTGGGGGAGGATGTCGCGGGTCTCGGCGAGCGCATGGGTGAGGTCGCCCAGGAAGGCGCTCATCTGCTGCAGGTCGCGCAGCGGGTCGTTCATCGCACGGGCCTCTCGTACCGACGGCCCGGGTCCCGGGGCGATCGGTTGATGTGGTGGGAGACGGTCAGGAGCGCGTGGTCGCGGCGAGGGTCAGCTGGTTGCACAGGAGGGCCAGTGCGACGACCGCACCGACGAGCAGCCAGCCGCTGGAGGAGACGTGGGAGTCACCGAGGAAGAGGGTGGCCGCGACCACCGCCGCCAGGCCGGCGGCTCCGCCGACCACGGCGGACGCACGCCGGACGCCGCGCACCGGCACCGGGCGGCGCACCGCGAGGAGCACGGCCGCTGCGGTGACGGCGGCCACCAGGTACAGCGTCGCGTCCACCCACCAGGCGGGCGCCCATGACCTGCCGTGCCAGATCACCAGCGGGCAGAGCAGCAGCGGGCACTCGGCCATCACTCCGAGCAGCACGGTCGTCGTCCGGTCGGCGTGCTTCGATCGATTCTTGTCGCTCACGTGGGACCCCCGTCTCCGGCCGTCACTATACATTCGGGGCGACCGGCCACGGCATGGAGCATCATTATTGACATTCCGTCACACAAGGCTCCTGCGTTTCTCGGGGGCGCCCTTGCTCCGGCCGGACGCACCGCGTCTGTTCGCGGCGACAAATCCCGGCCGGTGTCCGCTGGCCGCGGGGACATGGCCGGCGGCCCGCCCACTTGGCACGGTGGGAGGCGCCGCCCCGGGAAGGTCCCGGCGGGCGGTGCCTGGAAGGACGGCGAGCACGGTGAACGTGAACTCCAAGGGACAGTACGGGGATTACCAGAACGAGATCTACTTCGACGGGCTCTCCGGCGTGCTGCCGACGATGCCGATGACCTTCCCCGAGCTGGAGGCGCGGGCCCAGGCCGCGCTGCCGCCGTCGGTGCTCTCCTACGTCGCCGGCGGCGCCGGGGACGAGTCCACCCAGCGGGCGAACGTGTCGGCGTTCGAGCGGTACGGCCTGGTGCCGCGGATGATGGTCGGCGCCACCCAGCGGGACCTGGGCGTCGACCTGTTCGGGCTGAAGCTGCCGTCGCCGCTGTTCATGGCGCCGGTCGGGGTGATAGGGCTGTGCGCCCAGGACGGCCACGGCGACCTCGCCACCGCCCGCGCCGCCGCGAGGAGCGGCGTGCCGATGGTCGCCTCGACGCTGACCGTGGACCCGATGGAGGAGGTGGCCGCCGAGTTCGGCGACACCCCCGGCTTCTTCCAGCTCTACACGCCCACCGACCGGGCACTGGCGGAGAGCCTGGTGCACCGGGCGGAGGCGGCCGGGTTCAAGGGCATCGTCGTCACCCTGGACACCTGGCTCACCGGCTGGCGCCCGCGCGACCTCGCCACCAGCAACTTCCCGCAGCTGCGCGGCCACGCACTGGCCAACTACACGTCCGACCCGGTCTTCCGGGCCAGGCTCGCCAAGGCGCCCGAGGACGACCTTCAGGCGGCCGTCGTCGAGTGGATACGGATCTTCGGCAACCCGCTGACCTGGGACGACCTGGCGTGGCTGCGGTCGATCACCGACCTGCCGATCATCCTCAAGGGCATCTGCCACCCCGAGGACGTCCGCCGGGCGAAGGACGGCGGCGTCGACGGCATCTACTGCTCAAACCACGGCGGCCGGCAGGCCAACGGCGGGCTCGCCGCGATCGACCTGCTGCCCGACGTGGTGGCGGCGGCGGACGGGCTGCCGGTGCTGTTCGACTCCGGCATCCGCACCGGCGCCGACGTCGTCAAGGCGCTGGCCCTCGGCGCCACCGCGGTCGGCGTCGGCCGCCCGTACGCCTACGGCCTGGCGGTCGGCGGCGTGGACGGCATCGTGCACGTGCTGCGCTCGCTGCTCGCCGAGGCCGACCTGATCATGGCCGTCGACGGCTACCCGAC
Source organism: Kitasatospora sp. NPDC101447 (assembly GCF_044767225.1). Lineage (NCBI taxonomy): Bacteria > Bacillati > Actinomycetota > Actinomycetes > Kitasatosporales > Streptomycetaceae > Kitasatospora > Kitasatospora sp. NPDC101447. The sequence goes on along the minus strand of NZ_JBIWNL010000013.1, from coordinate 57,157 downwards.
GCTGGCGGACCTGCGCGCGGAGGGCGCGATCCGCAGGCGCTGACGCACCGCCGACCGCATCGGCCCGGCCCCCCGACCCGGGGGGCCGGGCCTTCGGCGTTCGCGGCCCGGGGCCGCGCCGGAGCCGAGCCGGCCGACCGGCGGTGGCGTCGTCGCGGTCGGTCCCGTGGCGGAGTCGGTGAGGGGCACCGGGCGTTTCGGGGCGAGCTGCGGGCAGGCGGGTGCCCGGTCCGTGGCGGGTGCCACGAACCGGGCGGGGACGGCCGGCCGGTCAGGCGGTGGCGGCCGTGAACTCGACCAGGTGCCGGGCGACCGTCTCGGGCTGGTCGAGGTGGGCGGGGTGTCCGGCGCCGGGGACGACGACGGCGCGGGCGAGCGGGCTCGACATCGCGGTGGCGGTGGCGTGTTCGGCCGGCCAGAACTGGCTGTCGGCACCGGCCAGGATCAGCGCGGGCACGGTGATCCCGGCGACGGTGTCGCGCCAGTCCTGGCAGGCGTGGTCGAACAGCAGGGGGTAGGTGTCGGGGGTGATCAGGCGGCTCATGCCCTGGCCGCCGGCCCGGCGGATCCGTGCGTCGGTTGCAGCCTGGTCGGGCCAGGCCCGTCCGTGGCCGGTGTTCACGGCGGTCGGGTGCAGGAAGAAGGTGCCCAGGTTGTCGGCCGTCAGGCCGTAGAAGCCGTACGGCCAGTCCGCGCTGTTGATCATCTTGGGGGTCTGGTCGACGGTGACGATCCCGGCCAGGCGCTCGCAGCCGAAGAGGCTGACGTAGGCCCAGATCGCGCTGGCGCCCATCGACGAGCCGACGACGGTGACGTCGTCGAGGTCGAGGTGGGCGAGGAGGTCGTGCAGGTCCTTGCCGTGGCGGGCGATGCGGTGGCCGTGCGCGGGCCGGTCGGACCGGCCGTGCCAGCGGCGGTCGAAGGAGACCACCCGGTGGCCGGCCGCGCGCAGGGCCGCCCACTGCAGGGCCCAGCTGTCGGCGGGCGCGCCGTATCCGGCGATCAGGACGACCGGACGGCCCGCTCCCTCGTCGTAGTAGTGCAGGGCGGTGTTGTCGCTCGCGACAAAGTGCGGCATGGCTGCCTCCAGGAGTGATGAGCAGAGAAGAGGGTCGGAGAAGAGGGTCAGTCGGCAGGCCGACGGCGCCACGGGTGTCCCACGGCGACGGCGACCGCGCAGGCGAGGAGGGTGTCGGTGAGCCGGGCGGTGAGCACCGCCCCGCCCGAGGGCGGGCCGGGCACGGCCAGCACCAGGACGACGACGCTCGCCAGGGCGGTGTGCAGGGCGTACGAGAGATCGGTGGCGCCGGGGAGCAGCGCGCCCACCAGGGCGGCGAGCAGCACCAGCGCCCAGCCCGACAGGAACTGCGCCGCCACGGCGGCGGCCGGCACGCCCAGGACCGTTCCGGCGACCCGGTCGCCCACCCGCCGCAGCACCGACGCATCGGCCGGACGGAAGGCCAGTGCCGCGGTCAGCGGAAGCCAGAAGGCGTGGTCGGGCCGCAGCACCTCGGCGAGGACGGCGGCCGTCCCGACGCACAGGGGCAGTCGCAGCGCCGCCCGCCACTCGGGCCGCCCCCGCACCGGTCCCCTCGCCGATCCCGGTGACGGTCCCTGCGGGGGCGCGGGCGCGCGGCGGTTTCGGCAACCGGCCGCGACGATCAGCAGACCCATCGGCGCGCAGCCGAGGCCGTACAGCGCCACCGTGCGGGCGGCGCCCGGGCCGTGGCCCAGTCCCGTCCCGATGGCGGTCAGCACCATCAGCTTCAGGCCGAACAGCTGGTCGGCGGGCCGAGCGCTGCCGACCAGCCCGGCGACCAGCGCGGCCGCGACCATGCACGCCACCTGTCCCCATCCGGGTGAAGGCGCGCTGCGGCCGAGCAGCAGTCCCGCGGCTCCCCCGGCCAGGACCGCGGCGAACCGGGCCGCACGTTCGCGCGCCGGCCCGCTGTGGTCGCCGTTGACGCTGCACACCGCGCCCGCCACGGCCACCGGCACCCCGGCCGGACCGGCCAGCGCATGTGCGCCGACCAGCGCGGCCGTGATCGCGACCGCGCTGCGGACCGTCCGGTCCCACGGCACTGCGGCGGGACGACGGGGGCGGCGCACGGCAGGGGCCTCCTGTGCGAGAGCGGTTCGGGCGGTCCCTCCACCCTGGCCGGGCGGCGCGGCGGCGGCCATGGTGCGCGGGACAGCGACCCCCGGGCCAGAATTGTCCGTGTGAACAAAGAAGCCGATTCGCTCGCCCGCGAGCAGCGCGGACGCGTCCTGGCCGCGCTGTCGCTGGAGGACATCGCGGCGGGCGCCGCAGTCACGGTCGTCCGGGAGGTCCCCGCCTACCACGGGCACGACGCCGACCGGGTGCGGGCCGAGCTGCTCACCGTCCTGGCGCCGGTCATGGCGTTCCTGCGCGAGGAGCGCGACGCCACCGCCGCCGAGCAGGCGCAGTTCGCCGCCTTCGGCGCCCTGCGGGCCGAGCAGGGCATCGGGCTGGAGCCGCTGCTGGAGGCGTTCCGGCTGTCCACCCGGCGCGCCTTCGACGCCCTCTACGAGGAGATCCGCCGCGTCGACGCCCCGCAGGCCGGGCTGGAGCTCGCCCGGGACTTCTGGGCCGGCTGCGACCGGCTGTCGGCGGCGGTGGTCCGGGGGCACCGGGAGCGGGAGCTGGAGAAGGCCCAGGCCGCCCAGGAGCACCGCACCCTGCTCCTGCGTCAGCTGCTCACCGGCGACCTGCCCACGGAGTACCTGGCGACCGCCGCCACGACGCTCGGCCTCGACCTGCGCACCGAGTACCACGTCTGCCACGCCCGGCCGGGGAGGGGCCGCACGATCGCCGCCGTGGAACGGGCCCTGCGCCCGCACACCGCCGCCCTGCTGGCCGAGCCGGGCACCGACCGGGTCGTCGGGCTGACCACCCGCCCGCTCCCGGCCCGGGTCGCCCTGCCGGCGGGCCTGGGCCCGGCGCGCCCGCTGTCCCGGCTCCGCGAGTCCCTGGCCGAGGCCGAGCGCTGCGACGAACTGGCCGTCGCCTTCGCCCTCGACCGGTGCGTGCGGAGCGGCGAACTCCCGCTCCACCTGGCCGTGCTGGCCCTCCCGGCGGTCGGCGATCAGCTCGTCGAGCGGTGCTTCGGCCACACGTCCGGTGAACGTCGCACCACCCTGGTGCGCACCGTCGACGCCTACCTCGCCGCCGACGGCAACGCCGACCAGGCCGCCGCGGCCCTGTTCGTGCACCCCAACACCCTCCGCTACCGGATCCGTGCCCTCACCGCCGCCAGCGGCCTCGACCCGGCCCGCACCGAGGACGCCCTCGCCCTGTGGTGGGCGGTGCGCCGCCTCCAGGCGAGCGACGACTCCGGGTGAGCGACGCCTCCGGGTGAGCGACGCCTCCGGCGCGCCGGTCCCCGTCGGGCGCGCAGCTCCTTCGGGCGCGCGAACGTGCCGCCCCTGCCGGGCCGTTGACCGGCAGGGGCGGTACGGGCGACCCGGGGGGTGGCAGGGGGGCAGCACCGCCCGGGACCGGGTCAGCGGGCGTACTGCCGCTCGAACCGGTCGATCACGCCGCCCGCGACCTGGGTGGCGAGGTTGCCCCGGGTGAGGTCGAACAGGTGGCCGGCCCACGGGAGTTCGACGCTGCGGTGCGGAACACCGGCCCGCACCAGTGCCGCGTCGAGCAGGCGCAGCTGGGACGGCGGGATGAGCCGGTCGTCCCGTCCGTGCACGCTGAGCGTGGCCGGCAGGCCGGGCCGGACGTGGTGCACCGGCGAGGAGGCGTACCACCGGTCGGGCTGCTGCTCCCTGGTGCCGCCGACGTACTCGCGGGTGGCAGCGCGGATCAGGCCCGGGGCGGTGGAGTGGGCGAGGGCGTCGTCGAAGTCGGTGGTGCCGTAGAAGTTGATGACGGCCCGGACGGAGGTGTCCGGGTGCGGGACGGTCGGCGGGAACATCGGGTCGCCCTGGGTGTAGGCGGCCATCATGGCGAGGTGTCCGCCGGCCGACTCGCCGAACAGGGTGATGTCCGACGGGTCGACGCCGAAGCGGTCGGCGTTGTCGCGGACGAAGCCGACGGCGGCCTTCACGTCGCCGGGGCCGGTCTGCCAGTCGGCGTGCGGCAGCAGCCGGTAGTCGATGGTGAAGACGGCGTAGCCGCGGTCGGTGAACCACGTGCCCCACGGGTAGCCGTCCTCGCGGCTGCCGATCTTCCAGCCGCCGCCGTGCACGTACACCACAGCCGGGCGGGAGCCGCCGGCCCGGGCCTTCCCGTGCGCGGGCAGGTAGTCGAGCTTCAGCCCGGTGCCGTCGACGGTGGCGTAGGTGAGGGTCCGAGCGTCGTGCGGGCGCCCGGAGCCGAGCGACAGGCCGTGCCCCAGGTAGCTGCCGAGGGACACCGTGCTCCCCTCGGCCGACGCCGTGCGCGCGAGCGCGACGCCCGGAACGACGGTCATCACCAGCATCAGCGCCGCGCACAGTCCCGAGAGCCAGGTGGCCGCCCGGGCCCGCCGCCGCCACGCCGCCAGGGCCAGCCCCAGGCCGGCCACGAGCAGCACCAGGGTGATCTCCTGCGCGCCGTCGATCCCGAGGGCGAGGAGCGCGGTCGCCGTGGTCGGCACGGGGACCGTCATCAGCACCGTGACCAGGACGGCGACCAGGCCGAGCAGCGCGGCGATCGTGGTGACGACCCACGACCGGCGGCGCCGGGGGGCGGCGGCACCGGGGACGGGCACGGGCCCGCCCGGATCGGACCCGCAGTCGGTCCTACGTGACAGCAAGCGGTTCATCGCGGCACTCCGTTCGCCCGGATTCGGTGGCGGCGCCCCGGCCGACCGGGGGCGGGGCGCCGGGAACACGAGGGCGGAAGCAGAGCCGTCCCCCGGCACGTCCGAGCGGGCCGGTACGGCCGAACTCCCGGACGCGGTCCACCGTGCCGGACGGGCACCGGCGGAACCATGGCGCCCGGAACAGCGCCCACCGGGCCGGACCTGTCGGCCGCGACAAACCGCGGCAGTCCCGCGACACCCCCGCGACAACGACGCGCACCCCTGCGCCGAGCGGGTGAGGCACCTCGCGTGCCGCGGTCCGGCCCCCGTCGGGCGCCCCGACGATGAACCAGTCCCTACCCCTCCCCGGCCAGGAGCCTCCCGTGCCCAGGTTCACCACCAACGACGGCGTCTCCCTGCACTACTACGACGAGGGCGAGGGCCGGCCCGTCCTGCTCGTCCCCGGCTACGGTGCGCCCGCCGACGACTGGGCGCTGCAGTGGGCGCCACTGCGGGCGGCCGGCCACCGGGTGATCTCCCTGGACCGCCGCTGGCACGGCCGGTCCGACCGGCCCGCCTGGGGCCACCGGATGTCCCGCCACGGCAAGGACATCGACGACCTGCTCACCGCCCTCGGCCTGCGCGAAGTCGTCGCGGTCGGCCAGTCGATGGGCGCCAACACCATCTGGGCGTACGTCAGCCTGTTCGGCACCGACCGCCTCGCCGGGATCGTCACCGTCGACCAGAGCCCGAAGATGGTCAACACGCCCGACTGGCCGTACGGCTTCTACGGCCTCACCGACGACAACCTCGGCACCTTCTTCGACACCCCCGCGGCGTTCGCCACCGGGCGCGGCCGTGCCTGGCCCGACGCGGCCGAACTCGACGCCGCCGTCAAGGCCGCCGGCGGCCGCGGCGCCGAGAGCCTGATCACCCCCGACACCCGTCCGCTCCTGCTCGACCACTCCCGCCAGGACTGGCGCGACACCGTCGCCCGCGCCGACGTGCCCGTCCTGATCACCGCCGGCGCCGAGAGCCAGTTCTGGCCCGCCGAGCACGCCGCCGCCACCGCCGCCCTCAACCCCGGGGCCACCTCGACGGTCTTCGAAGGCGCCGGCCACACCGCCCACGTCGACCGACCCGACGCCGTCAACGAGCGCCTGCTCGCCTTCGCCGCCTCCCTCCCGGCCGGCGGCTGACAGCCCGATCACGGTCTGGCCGAACGCCGTCGCGCCTCCCACGCCGACCGACCCGACGCCGTCAGCGAGCACCTGCTCGCCCGGAACCGCCCCTCTCCACCCGGGAGGCCGGCGAACAGCGCCGCCGTCATCCGGCTCAGAGAGGGTGGGGGCGAGCCCTGTCAGTCGAGCAGGACGCCCGGGTTGAGGATGTGGTGGGGGTCGAGGGCGGTCTTGGCGGCGCGGAGGGCGAGGGCGAAGGGCTCGGGGCGCTGGCGGTCGTAGGCGGGGCGGTGGTCGCGGCCGACGGCGTGGTGGTGGGTGATGGTGGCGCGGTGGCGGTGGAGGACGTCGTTCGCGGCGGCCTTGATGTCGTCCCAGATCCGGACCTCGTCGCCCGGGCGGCCGGCGACGGCGACGGTGAAGTAGGGGGCGGCGCCGTCGGGGTAGACGTGGGTGAGGCGGCAGTTGACGGTGGCGGGGTGTCCGGTGGCCTTGCGGGCCGCGGCGGCCACCTCGGTTCGGACGTCCTCGATCAGGGCGGGGATCCTGTCCCAGGTGGCGGCGGTCTCGAAGGTCTCGACGACGGCGCCCATCCGGGCCAGGCCGTCGCGCAGGTAGGGCATGCGCAGGAAGGCCGAGCGCCAGGCGCTGACGGCCGGGTCGGTGTCGGCAGCGGCGGGTTCGGTGTGGGCGTCGGCCGGGTTGGTACGGGCCGGGGAGTCGCGGTCGGGGCCGGGCGGCGCGGTGCGGCCGCCGTGGGCGCGGGCGATGTCGAGGGCGTCGGCCAGGCGGTCGCGGACGGGGCCGGTGGCCGACTCGAAGCCCAGGACCAGCACGGTGGAGCCGTCGCGGGAGGCGCCGGAGAGCAGGGCCTCGCCGGGGTCGAGCAGACGGCAGTTGGCCGGGGCGAGGTCGGTCTGGGCGATGGCGCGGACGGCGTCCAGCGCGCGGTGGAAGTCGCCGAAGGCCACCGAGGCGGAGGCCTTGTGTCGGGGGCGTTCCTGCAGCCGCATCCAGGCCTCGGTGATGACGCCGAGCGCGCCCTCGGAGCCGAGGAAGAGGCGGTCGGGCGACGGACCGGCGCCGGATGCGGGCAGGCGCCAGGAGGTGCCGGCTCCGGCGGGCGTGATCACGCGCAGGGACTGCACGAAGTCGTCGATGTGGGTGCGGACGGTGGCGTAGTGCCCGCCGGCCCGGGTGGCGAGCCAGCCGCCGAGGGTGGAGAACTCGAAGCTCTGCGGGAAGTGGCGCAGGGTCAGGCCGTACGGGCGCAGCCGGCCCTCCAGGACCGGCCCGAGGGCTCCGGCCTGGATGCGGGCGGCTCGGCCGACGGTGTCGATCTCCAGGACCCGGTCCATCGCGGTCAGGTCGAGCGACAGGACGGCACGGTGGGCGTCGCCGCGGTACTCCACGCCGCCGACGACGGAGGAGCCGCCGCCGAAGGGGATGACGGCCACGCCGTGTGTGCCGGCCCAGTCCAGGAGGTCCGCCACGTCCTGGTCGCCGGTCGGGTGGGCGACCAGGTCGGGGATCCGGCCGGGCCGGCCGCGCAGGGCGCGGATGACGTCGCGGTAGGCCTTGCCCATCGCGTGGGCGGCGCGGGCCCCGGGGTCTGCGGTCACCAGGTGCGCCAGGGAGGGCGGGGGCGTGACGGCGGGGCGGGCGATGGCGAGGTCGGCGATGCGGGGCACCGGCAGCGGGCGGGCCAGGGTGCCGGGCAGGAGGGCTCCCAGCGCGGCGCATTCGGCGTCGTCGGGGTGGGCGTCGGCGTGACCCCAGCCCCACCAGGAGCGGGTGCGGGGGGATCCGGGGTCGGACGGGGCGGCAGGCATGGCGGCGCTCCAGCGGGGCCCAGGGAACTTACCCATTGGTAAATTACCCTAAGGTAAGATCGGTTCCATGACAACGCTCCCTTCCAAGGCCGACACCCGGAGCGGTACGCGGGCCGACACCCGGACCGACACCCGTACCGGTACCCGGGCCGGCACCAAGGGCGTGCCGCGGGCCGACCGCGAACGGCAGGTCCTGGCCGCGGCCACCGAGGAGTTCGGCCGCCACGGCTTCGAAGCCACCACCGTCGCCGCCGTCGCCGCCCGCGTGGGCGTCACCAAGCCGCTGCTGCACCAGTACTTCGGCAGCAAGCAGGACCTCTACCTCGCCTGCCTCGACCCGGTCGGCGACCGCCTGCTGCACGCCATCCGCACCGCGATGGCCGAACCGGACACCGACGCGCCACCCACGCCCCTCCGCGTCCTGCACGCCCTCTTCGCCGCACTGGACGGGCAGCGCGAGGCGTGGTTCGTCCTCTACGACCCGTCACTGCCGCCCGGCAGCGACGCCGCCCACCGCGCTGCCCACTACCGCGACGCCATCGACGACCTCGCCGCCGACGGCGCCGCCGGTCTCCTCCGGGCCGCCGGATCCGACGACCCCCTGGACGCCGACGCCCTCCGGTACGCCTGGCGCGGCCTGTGCACCGCCCTGGTCCGCTGGTGGATCAACCACCCCGACCAGTCGCCCGACGCCATGGCGCGGCGCTGCGCCCGGCTCTTCTCCGCCGCCCGCTCCGTCGTGCCCGCCGACGGCGAACCCGCCTGAGCCGCACCGGCGCACCGGCGCACCGACGTATCGGCCTACCAGCACACCGGCGCGCCCCCGGCGTACCGCCGCGCCCGAGCCGGGTCCGTCAGATGCCGCCCTCGCGCCCGGCCCGTCCTCCTGCGGCCCGTCCTCCTGTGGCCCGTCCTCCTGTGGTCAGGCCACGCCCCGGAAGACGTACGCCGTCATCGGGGCGGTGACCGGCCCCGCACCCAGACGGGCCGTCACCTCCGCCACGACGGCGGCCCGGACGGACGGGCCGTCGCCGCGCTCCTCGACGGCCGCGCGCACCGGCGTCCCGGTGAGGAACCCGAGGGCGACGTCTGCGGCCGACGCGGCCCGGCCCTCCAGCGTCAGCTCCCGCTCCTCCTCCACCGTGAACCCGGCGGCCGCGAGGTCGACGGCCACGGCGGCGGGATCGGCGTAGCCGTGCGGGACGGTGGGGAGGAACTGCGGCGGGTCGACCGGAAAGGCCCGCTCCAGCCCGGCCTGGACGGCGGAATCGAAGGCGTGGCTGCCCAGCGGGCCCCAGGTGTTGAACAGGAACCGGCCGCCCGGGGCCAGCACCCGGCGGACCTCGGCGAAGGCCGCGACCCGGTCCGGGAAGAACATCACGCCGAACTGGCAGGCCACCAGGTCGAAGCCGCCGTCCGCGCCGACCGCGCCGTCCGGGAACGGCAGCCGCTGCGCGTCGGCCTGCCGCCACACCGCGCCCGGGGCCCGGGCCGCCCCGAAGGCCACCATGGCCTCGTTCAGGTCGGTGGCCGTCACCTCGGCCGACGGTGCCACCGCGAGCAGCTCCGACGTCAACACGCCTGTCCCGGCGGCCAGTTCAAGGATCCTCCGGGGGTGGAGTGCCGCCGCTCGGGCGGCCAGGTCCTCGGCGAAGGGGCGGAAGAGCACCGGTGCGAGGTACTGCTCGTAGGCCGCCGGCATGGACTCGGACCACCGCCGGTCGGCATCGCTTGCCATCATCCTCACGACGGTAGTGCCGCGCCGGAAGGCCTCCGCCCCGCCGCGCCGCCGTACGGCCGTACCGCCTTCGACGAGCGCGGGACCGTGCACGAGCGCGGGACCGTGCAGGAGCGCGGGACCGTGCACGAGCGCGGCGCTGCCGGTGTCCGTGGACACGGCGTCAGAGCGGGCCGCCGCCGAGCCGGGGGCAGCCGCCGAGCCGGGGGCGGACGCCGAGCCGCTGGTACAGGACGCGGCGGGACCGGCGCTCGCGCGTGACCAGCCCGGCCCGGTGCAGGATCTGCAGGTGGTAGGAGACGGTCGCCGGGGCCAGGTACAGCCGCTGGGCCAGCTCCGCGGTCGAGCGGGGCTCGCTGAGTTCGGCCAGGATCCTCGCCCTCGTCGCGCCGATGAGCCGATCCTCGCCCGACGGCGCGAGGCAGTCGGCCGGGGCCGCCGGATAGATGATCAGCGGGGTGCGCGGGGCGGGCGCCCCCGGCTCCCCGGCGCAGAAGATCGCCTGGTTGACGAAGACGCTGGGCACCAGGATCACCGCGCGGGCGTCCACCGTCAGACCGTGGGGGCTGCCGGGGCGCAGGCGGAGGGTCAGGCCACCGTCGCACCATGCCAGGTTCGGCGCCAGCCGGTTGAGGGTGTCGGCGAGCCCGTGGTACGCGATGGCGGTGGCGCGGGCGCTGACGTCCGCCTCCAGCCGGGCCCGGATGCCGGGCCACGACGGCTCCAGCGCCGCGTGCCAGAACTGTGCCATCTCGTCGGCGAGACGGTGTGCGAAGGACCGTTCGCCGCGGTCCAGGGCCTGGAGGAGCGGTCGTGGCGCCCCCTCGCCCGAGGCCGGATCCCACGGATGGCCGTTGACGGCCAACGCCAGCTCGTAGCCGATCCGTTCGGTGGGGGCGGTGGCGACCCGGTGCAGGGCCGCGTCGACGCTCGTCTCGAAGCCCTGCGACTCGGGCCGCAGGAAGTCCGGGGCGTAGCCGCACGGGCCACCGCCGCCCACGGCGCCCAGCAGGCCGAGCCGGTGCTGCACCAACGCTTCCCTGGTCCGGGCCCGCCAGTCGGCGCTGAGCGCTTGCGGGGTCCGCCGGAGGGAGTAGATCAGGTCCTTCGCGGAGTCCAGCGGGGACACGGCGAACCTGACGCCCCCCAGGCCTTCGGCGCCCAGGTTGATCCGTATCACGGTCCGTTCCCCCTCGCACCGGAATGTGAAAACCATCGAATCATTCGACCGGCCCCACCGATCGGGGATTTCCTGGATTCACCGCACCAGCCCGCACCAGCCCGCACCAGCCCGCTCCCGTCCCGTTCCGTCCGTCCTGTCCGTCCGCTCCGCCCCCGCACGCGGTACCGGCGGCGCCGGCGCGGGCGGCGCCGCTCGACGCGACCGGCTCGGGAGGCCCGGGAGGCCCGGGAGGCTCGGAGGCCCGGGAGGCTCGGGAGGCGGCTGCGGTCAGCCGTCGGGCTCCGCCCTCATCGGGGGTCGCTAACTGCTCTCGAATAAGTGTTCATGAGTGTCTTTCAGGTGTCATGAGTGTCGTATGTTCGTGTGTATGAACCTGACGGAGTGGGCACGCGCACAGGGGGTCGCCCCGCGTACTGCGTACCGCTGGTTCCGTGAGGGCATGTTGCCGGTCCCTGCGGAACGAGTGGGGCCGCGCACGATCCTGGTGAACATCGACGCGAACACCTCACCCCCTGTGACCGGCGGTGTGGGCTTGTACGCCCGCGTCTCCTCCCGCGATCAGAAGGGTGACCTGGAGCGGCAGACTGCACGGTTGTCGGCGTGGGCAGCGAAGGCCGGTCACAAGGTCGTCCGGGTCGAGTCCGAGATCGCCTCGGGCATGAACGGCTGCCGTGCGAAGGCGAGGCGGCTGCTGGCCGACCCGAAGGTGACCACGGTCGTGGTCGAGCACCAAGACCGGCTCGGCCGCATGAACGTCGAACTGATCGAAGCGGCCCTGTCCGCGACTGGGCGCCGCCTGGTGGTGCTCGATGACGGTGAGGTCGAAGACGACCTGGTCCGCGACATGGTCGAGGTGCTGACATCGTTCTGTGCCCGCCTGTACGGCCGCCGGTCGGCGAAGAACCGGGCGAGGAAGGCGCTTGAAGCGGCGGCTGCCGATGACTGAGTCGAAGAAGAAGCAGCTCCGCACGATCGAGGAGCCGTTCGTCGCGCTCGGTCCGTCCGGTGTGGCGATACGCGACCGTCTCAAGCACCTCACGCCCGAGGACGACAAGGTGTTGCGCCTGGTCGGCGAACACCTCGGACACCTCGCCTCCCTGGACCTCAAGAACCGGTGCGCTGACGGCCTGGACCACACCTCGGATTCGTGGGCGGCCCGCAAGCAGGGCCTGACCGCCGACTCCTCGTCCCGGTGGGCCGGGGCGATCACGAAGGCCACCCACGATCAGTGGGCACTGTCCCGTCGCTGCCAGCTCGCCCACATCCAGGGCCTTGAGGCCGGCGTCCGCACGCTGATGCACCGCCTGGCCCAGCCGGTCGGGGAGAAGGGCACCAAGCGGGCTCCCGGCGGATACCGCAGCAAGGGCGAGTGGTTCCACAAGTCCCGCCGCCTGGCGACGCTGGAACACCGCCTCGATGACACTCGTGCTGAGCGGGAGGCCGGTGTCGTGCACGTCGTGCGCGGCGGCCGGCGCCTGCTGGGCAACCGTCACAACCTCGAACAGGCACAGCTCACCGAGCCGCAGTGGCGCCGGCGGTGGGAAGCCGAGCGGTGGTTCCTCGCCGCTGACGGAGAGACCGGCAAGCGGTACGGGAACGAGACGATCCGCGTCGCCCCGGACGGTGAGGTCAGCATCAAGCTGCCCGCACCGCTCGCCCACCACGCGAACGCCCCACGCGGCCGGTACGTCCTCGCCTGCAAGGTGGCCTTCCGGCACCGGGGTGCGGAGTGGCGCGACCGCATCGGAGCCAACCGGGCTGTCGCCTACCGCGTCCACCTGGACGTGGAACGGGGCCGCTGGTACCTCACTGCCTCGTGGACCAAGCCCGTGGTCAAGACCGTGCCGCTGGAGTCGGCCCGTGCTGAGGGCATGGTCGGCGTGGACACCAACGCGGACCACTTCGCCGCCTACCGCCTCGACCGGCACGGCAACCCCGTCGGCGACCCGCGCCGCTTCTTCTACGACCTGTCCGGCGCCGCCGACCATCGCGACGCGCAGATCCGGCACGCCGTCAGCCAACTGCTGCACTGGGCAGGCCGGTGCGGCGTCAAGGCCATCGGTATCGAGAACCTGGACTTCACCGCCGAGAAGACCCGCGAGAAGCACGGCCGCAAGAAGCGGTTCCGTCAGCTCGTCGCCGGCATCCCCACCGGCAAGCTCAGGGCCCGGCTCGTCTCCATGGCGGCCGAGCGCGGCCTGTCGATCGTCGCCGTCGACCCCGCGTACACGTCGATCTGGGGCGATCAGCACTGGCGCAAGCCCCTGACCAGCAACAAGCGAAAGATGTCCCGACACGATGCAGCGAGCGTCGCGATCGGGCGACGCGCCCTCGGGTACCCGATCCGGCGACGGACGGCACCGCCCCACGACGACCAGAGTGATCGTCGTGGGCATCGGACCGCCCAGGCCGGACCGGGTGATCGAGGGCGCGAGGGAACCCGCCCACCCGTCACGGAGCGTGCACACGATGCACGCAGTCGGATCGGGGAACAGCGAACGCGGGAACCCAGCGCATCCAACACCGTTCGGGATGCGCGCAGTTCCGGGACCTGGCAGCAAATGTCACTCCTGGACACTGTTTAGGAACGGTGGGGCGGAACCGACGACCGGGCCCCCTGCCGGACGGCGGCCCGGGTCAGTGGGTCGCCTCGACGGCGATGCCGACGAGCCGGAGGATCGCGTGGCCCCAGGCGGTGGCGGCGATCAGGACGCCGAAGACGACGGCGGTGAAGACGGTGAACGCCTCGTCACTGCGGGTGCGGGCCTCGGTGCGGCGCCGGAGTCGGATGACGATGAGGATCGCGAGGAACGCCGTCGCGCTGATCGTGTACTGCACTGTCCGCCCTTGACACTGTGTGAGGAGCCGGTCACCCGGCGCATGCTGCCGTTCGGGTGAGCATGCCAGAGCGAGAGGCGGCCCGGGGCGGGTTTCGGGAAATCAGCCGGGTGCGAACGGCCCCGGCGGGCGCACGGCGCCGGGCATCGAACGCGGACGTTCGGACGACGGCCCGGGAGGGGACGGCCCGTGCCCGCTCGGGGGTTCGGGCAACGGGCCGACCGTCTCCAGCGTGCGGTGCGCGAGCGCTCCGCGCACCCGCGACTAGGCCGGCAGGTGACGCAGCACCGACGGCGGACGGCGCGTCGTGCGCTACGACCTGCGCGACAGCGGCACGTCGACGACCGTCGACCCCGAGGCTCCGGCGTACACGCTGCGCGAGATCCCCGGCGCGCGGCTGCTCGTGCTCGAACGGGCCGAGACCGCGATCCCCGACGCGGCCGCGGAGGAGATCGCCGCGGCGATGCTCACGCTCTGATCGTCAGGAAGCCGGTCGGACGATCCAGAAGCGGGACTGGACGTACGCGGCGCGGTTGGGGTCGTCGGCCGCGACGTGGAGCGGGGTGTGGAGGCAGAGGACCCGGCCGCCCAGCCGCTCCTGCTCGGCCGCCAGCCACCGGGACTGCCAGAGCATCGCGGCCGCCACGCCCGCCAGGAACATGCCGATCGGGGTCCCCGTGGCATAACTGGCCGCGAGTCCGATCGCCAGGACGAGGAGCAGCGGCACGGTGAGGCCACGGGAGAGCAGGTCGAAGGTCTTGTCCCTGGCGACCGTCTCGGCGGTCGGCGGCGGAGGAGCCAGCTGCTCCAGCCGCGTCTCGTACCAGGGCCGACGGGCCTTCAGGTAGCTGAAGAACATCACCACGAAGAGGATCACGCCGACCAGCACGCCGTTCACCGGGTCCGACCCCTCGTCCGCGGCCGTGAAGGCCGGCACACAGCTCACCAGGCTCACGGAGAGCAGCAGAACCGCCTGGATCCGTACCGACTCGACGAGACCCATCAGCCTCAGACCACTGCTCACGAAACCGTCCCCCATTCGACCAAGATCGTCGGAATCGTAGCGGGCACCGGCCGCCCACCGGCACGCCGGGGCCGCGGAAGGCGGAGGCGCAGGTCGGCGCGGGTCGGCACGGGCTCGGCGCGGGTCGGCACGGGCTCGGCGCGGGTCAGTCGGTGTCGGGCAGGCCGCGGAGCTCGGTGTCCCAGTCGATGAGGTTCCCTTCCGTGCCCTGCGGGACCAGTGCGAAGGTCTCCCGGCGCAGCCAGCGGCGCACCTGTCGGGCCGGGAGGTCGATCAGGACGGTGCCGTCGTGGCCCCGCAGCATGATGCGCAGGGCGGTGCGGCCGTGGCAGGTGCAGGGCGGCCAGATGCGGACGTCGCCGAGGCCGACGGGCTTCTGCAGCCCCTCGCACAGGAGGTCGCGGGCGAACTGCCAGATGCCTCCGTCGGCTGCGGGCCCGAGGAATTCGAGGGCGACGGCGAGCGGGTCGTCGGCGTGGTACTCGAAGCGCACGGGGATGTCGACGGACCGGTGCTCGCCGAGGACGAGCCGGGCGTCGAGGAGGAGCTCGGTGCTGGCGGCATCCGGGCGGGACTGGGGGCTGGGCAGCGGCTGGGGGACGGGCACGGGTGCTCCTGTGTCGGTGTCAGTGGCGGGTGGCGGTGGAAATGTCGGTGGCGACGTCGGTATCGGGACGGAGGCCGACCGTACGGGGCGAAGGGCGCCGACGGGATGCCCGTTCCCGCCCCGGGCTCTGCGCACCGCCCGGAACCAGGGAAGACGGATCCGCGGACCAGGCTAGGAAGTGATCCCGGTGAACGTGTCCGGGCCGTGCACCGGCACGTGTCGATCCGCGCACCGTTGCGTCGATGCCGCCACGTCGGGTGCGCCTGCCTGCTCGCGGCGGGTGCGCCCACCGGCTGCACTCGGTGCGCCGTCGGAACAGGCGCCGGGCCCGCGCCTTCCTAGTCTGATGCCGCTTCGCACACCGCTCCGGCCGGCCGGTCGGTGTGCCCACGCCCCGCCCCGCAGAGCTTCGAGGGCTCCGTAGAGCTTCGCAGAGCTCCGTAAAGCTTCGACGGCTCCGTGGGGCTCCGCAGGGCTTCAGAGAATCCGAGGACTCGACAATGACGACCCCTGACACTCCCACCGTCGTGCTCGTGCACGGCGCCTTCGCCGATGCCTCCAGCTTCGCCCGGGTCATCCCGCAGCTGCTGGCCGACGGGCTGAACGTGGTGGCGCCGGCCGTGCCGAACCGCAGTCTGGTCGGCGACTCCGCCTACATCGCCTCGGTGGTCCGGCGGATCCCCGGACCGGTCGTGCTGGTCGGCCACTCCTACGGCGGCGCCGTGATCACCGTGGCGGGCGCCGAGGAGAACGTGCGGGCGCTCGTGTACCTGGCGGGTTACGCGCTGCAGGAGGGGGAGAGCCTGGGCGAACTGCAGGGCGGCTTCCCCGACTCCGAGCTCGCCTCCGCGCTGGTCTACACCCCTTTCCCGCTGCCGGGCGGGGACGGCGAGGGCACCGACGTCTCGGTGGAGGTCGACCGTCTTCCGGCGATCTTCGCGGCCGACGTCGACCCGGAGCTGACCCGCGTCCTCGCCGTCTCGCAACGGCCGCTCGCCGCCGCCGCGTTCGGCGAGGCCGCGCCCACCGCGGCGTGGAAGACCAAGCCGTCCTGGGGGATCGTCGCCACCGCCGACCGGACCATCAACCCCGACGTCCAGCGGTTCGGCTACGGCCGGGCCGGCGCGACCGCCGTCGAGGTCGACTCCTCGCACCTGGTCATGCTCACCCACCCCGAGCGGGTCGTCGACGTGATCCGCGAGGCCGTCCGGACCGTGACCGACTGACCCGGCCGACCGGCCGGCCCCCCAGACCCGCTCCCCTTCCCATTCCCACCCCGAGGAACCCAGGACCACCATGACCAGCCAGCCACACCTCCACCAGCACGGCCCCGAGATCCAGGAGTTCGGCACCGTCGCCCAACTGCCGATCGCCCTCTCCCACGACGCCCGCCAGTACTCGTGCCAGCGGCTCAACCGGGTCCTCGCGGACACCCAGTTCCTGTACGCGCTCTACAAGAAGTGCCACTGGGGCATGCGCGGGCCGACGGCGTACCAGCTGCACCTGCTCTTCGACAAGCACGCCCAGCAGCAGCTGGAGCTGGTCGACGCGCTCGCCGAACGGGTGCAGAGCCTCGGCGGCGTCGCCGTCGGCGACCCCCGCCACGCCGCCCAGATCACCGGCGTCCCGCGCCCGCCGGACGGCATCGAGGGCGTGCACTCGATGCTCTCGCGGCTCCTGGACGCGCACGAGAGCATCCTCGCCGACACCCGCGACGCCGCCACCCGCACGGCCGGTCTCGGCGACGACGGCACCCAGGACCTCCTGGTCTCCCAGGTCATCCGCACCGGCGAGACCCAGGTCTGGTTCCTCGCCGAACACCTCGTCGCCCCCGACGCGGGGGCCTGACCCCGGTCCGGGCCGGGCGGGACGACCGCGATCCCGACCCCGGCCGGGCCCGTTCGACGAGGGCCCGGCCGGGGTCGTCCCGGCCTGTCCCGTCCCGCTCTGTCCTGTCCCGTCCTGTCCTCCGGCTCCTCCGGCTCCTCCGGCGACGACCGGGCCTCCGGGACGGTCCCTCACATCCGTCCCGAACAGGGCCTCGACCGTGAGCCCGGCTCTCAGAACAGAGCGTCCTGCTCCGTGGCCGGCGGCGCGGCGAACCGCTTGGGTGGCCGGCCTGCCGCCAAGTCCAGGCCGAGGAGGGTGTGCCACCGGCCGGCTGCGCACCCGTCGGACAGCAGCCGGGCCAGCACCCGGGCGGTGACCTCGACGTCCGGCATCGCCCGGTGGCGGCCGACCGGCCTGGGAATGCCGTAGTGCCCGAGCAGGGCGTCCAGCCGGTAGGAGCCGAGCCCCGGCAGGACCGCCTTGGCGAGGCGGATCGTGTCCAGGAGCCGGGTGTCCGCCAGGACCGGGCAGTGCGCGGCCTGGTGGGCGATCAACCCGGCCTCCGTGGCGGCGTGGTGGGCCACGATCCGGTACGGCGGGCCGGTCAGGTGGGCGTCGAGGCGGGCCATCACCTCGGCCGCCGGGGCCGCGTGGGCGAGCAGCTTCGCGGTGATGCCGGTCTGCCGTACGTCCGGCGCGGTGACGGGGACGTCGGCGGGCGGGCGGATCAGTGCCTCGAACCGTCCCGCCTCGACGAGCCCGCCGCCGGCAGGACGCAGCGCGAGGACCGCGACCTCGATCGGCTCGGCCGGACGCCCGGCGGGGGTGAGCGCCTCGAAGTCCACCACCAGGAGGGTCAGTTCGGCGAAGCGCGGGTCACGCGTCAGCTGTTCCACGCCGCCGCCCCGTCCTGGCGGATCGTCCGCGTCCGCTGCCGGATCGGCGCGCGCCCGTTCCGCCGTTCAGCACCCGCACCGCCCCGGTCACCACCGCCCCGAACCGTTCACCACCCGCCCCGCACCGGCACCGCCCCGTGCAACACGCGGCCCGCGGCCCGGTGCGCTTCGAGCCACCGGGTGAAGGCGTCGACCCGCGCTCCGGGATCCGCCCCGCCGGGCTCGACCGACTCGTCCGGGCCGGCCGGGCGGGTCGGCGGCGGCACGATGACGACCACGGCCTCGCCCCGTTCCTCGGCGGCCGTCAGCCAGCGGGTCGACACCTCGACCCGTGAGCCCGGCTCCCACCCCTGGCGGCCGCCGACGAGCACCAGCCGCTCGATCCGGCCGTCGGCGACCTCGATGGCGCCGGTCGTCACCGGTGGCTCACCGGCGGCGACCACGAAGCCGCTGTCGATCGCGGCCTCCACCAACTCGGTGTGGAGGTCCGTACCGACCTGCACGATCAGCTCCGCGACCGGCGGCCCGTGCGCCACGTGGCGCACGACCAACGCCCACACCACCGGCCCCTGGGCCCCGCCGCCGTCCGTCCCGCTCGCCATGCCCGTTCAACGAGCCGCACCCGCCGGACGCCCCCGGGTTCACCCGTCCGGGGGACGGCGCGGGGGTAGGGGGGTCGGGTCTCGGCGACACTCACACACCGAACGGCATCCCGAATAGTCATCCTATTAACCGGTACAGGTGATTTCGGCACTCTTGTGTATCCTCCGACAACTACCATCCACTGTTTGTGACTGCACGTCAGAACAGCTCAACGGAACGGGAGTCCGCCGACGTCGTCGTCCTCGGTGCAGGGCCCGCCGGGCTGACCCTCGGAAACATCCTTCACGCACACGGGATCGACTGCGTCGTCCTCGAACGCGCCGAACGGGCGGCCCTGCAGGTCCGGGCGCGGGCCGGGTTCCTCGCCCCGAACACCGTCCGCACGCTGGAGCGCCACGGCCTCGCCGACGGCCTGCTGCGGCACGGCCGCCCGCACGGCGCCTGCGAGTTCCGCACCGACACCGGCACCTTCCGGCTGGACTACGACCGGCTCGGCCGTCGCGAGCACCACACCGTCTACCCCCAGCAGGACCTGGTCACCGACCTGATGGCGCACTACCTGGACGCCGGCGGGCGGATCCGGTTCGGCGCCGAGGCCCTGGCCGTACACGACGCCGACGGCCACCGGCCCACGGTCGACGCCCGCGACGCGCAGGGCCGCCCCACCCGATGGCACGCCCGGTACGTCGCCGGGTGCGACGGGCGCCACGGCGCGGCCCGGCGCTCGCTGCCCCCGGGCGCGCTGCGCCACCACCGCGACCACGGCATCAGCTGGCTCGGACTGCTCGCCGAAGCGCCCCCGAGCCTCGACACCGTCGGCTACGCGACCCACCGGCGCGGCTTCGCCGGGCACATGGCCCGCACGCCGGACGTCACCCGCTACTACCTGCAGTGCGAACGCGGCACCCCCGCCGACGCCTGGAGCGAGGAACGCATCTGGGACGAACTCGACCTGCGGATGCGCTCCGCCGACCACGGACCGCTGCGCCGCGGCAGGATCCTCCAGCGCGCCGTCGTCGACCTGCGCTCCGACGTCGTCGAACCGCTGCGCCACGGCTCGCTCCTGCTGGCCGGCGACGCCGCGAGTCTGATCAGTCCCTCCGCGGCGAAGGGCGCCAACCTCGCCGTGCTGGAGGCCGAACTCCTCGCCCTGGCGCTGGTCGACGACCTCGCGCACGGTGACGCCGCGGCGCTCGACCACTACTCCCGGCGGTGCCTGGCCCACATCTGGCGCGCGCAGGAGTTCTCGCACTGGATGATCCGGCTGCTGCACACCGACTCCGGCCCGGTCTCGGGCCCGGACACCCGGGCGGATTCCGGCCCGGTCTCGCGCCCGGACGACGAATCGTTCTTCCACGAATCCATGCGGCGCTCGCGCCTGGAATCCCTGCGCACCTCGCGCGCCCACCAGGACTGGTTCGCCGAGAACTACGTCGGCGTGTGACCCCGCCTGTTCCCGCCCGCACCTGTTCCCGCCCGCACTTGTTCCCGCCCCCACCTGTTCCCGCCCCTCCCCCGGCACCGCGGTCCGAACCGCCGGGACCCGACCACCGGAAGGTAGGACGTCCCCGATGACGGCGACACCCCTGACGACTGTGCCCCTGACGACTGCGCCCCCGCCCGTGCTGCCGGCGCCCGTACTGCCGGCGCCCCCGGACGACGCGGCCCGCCTGCGCGAGGCGGCCGCGTTCGTCGAGGAACAGGACACCGCCACCCTGCTCCGCCGCCTGCTGCCCGGCCTCGCCGGCCCGGAGCTGCGAGCGCTGGCGGACCACTGCCGCTTCGCGCACGCCGCACTGCTCGTCTTCCCGCCCGACGAGGCGACGCTCCGCGCCCACCTGACCGCCTGCGGGCTGGCCCCGGACACCCCCTCGTACCCGAGCACCGTCGTGCGGCAGCGCCTGGCCCGCCGGCACGGGCGCGGCGAGGCCGAACTCGACGTCAGGATCCTGCGCCCGCCGGTGCCCGGGCCGCGCCGGGAGCAGCGCACGGTCGAGGTGTTCGCGCTGACCGTGCCGCCGGGCTCGGACCTCGCCGCGATCGCCGCGCACGAACGCGCCCACCGGCACGAGGCGCACGTCGCCTTCGAGGTCGCCCGCCCGGACCCGCTGGTGCTGAGCGGCCTGTGCTCGCTCCTGGCCCGCTACGGCGCCGTACCCGACGGCGGCGGGTACAACCCGCACGAGGACGGCACGGTCCTCTACTTCGCCGCCCCAACCCACGCCACGGCCGGGTACCGGCGGGTCGAGCTCCACGCCCGGGGCGACCACCCGACCGTGCTCGCCGCCCACCTCAACACGGAAGGCCCGGGTACGGAAGGCGCAGGTACGGAAGGCGCGGGCGCGGAGGACACGGGAGCCGGACACACCGGCGCGGACCGGACGGCCGAAGCGCTCCTGCAGCTGCTGACCGGCGCGTGGACCACCCAGGCCCTGGCGGTCTGCGCACAACTGCGGCTGCCCGACGCCCTGGACACCCGCCGCCCGGCGGGCCCGCAGGCACTGGCCCGTACGGTCGGAGCCCACCCGCGCAGCCTGGCGACCCTCCTGCGCTACCTCGCGATGGTGGGCGTGACGGCCAGGGAGGGGGACGGTTTCCGGCTCACCGAGCTCGGCGCCCTGCTGCGCACCGACGCCCCCGGCTCGATGCGGCCGCTGGCCCTGATGTACGGCGGCCCGTTCTACCGTTCCTTCGGCGCCCTGGGCCACACCGTGCGCACCGGCAAGGCCGGCTTCGACCACCTCTTCGGCGAGAACCACTTCGAGCACTTCGCCCGGGACCCTGAGCTCGCCGAGCTGTTCGACCGGTCGATGGCCGCGAGCTCGCGGATGTTCGAGCCGGTCCCCGCCCACCCGGTCCTCGTCGCCGCGGACGGAGGGGCGCGCCCGGCCACCGTCGTCGACGTCGCCGGTGGCAACGGCGAACTCCTGGGACGCGTCCTGGCCGCGCACCCGCACCTGCGGGGCGTCCTGCTGGAACGCCCGCACGCCGTGGACGCGGCACGCCGGCTGCTCGACGCGGCGGGCTGCGGCGAGCGCTGCACCTACCGCAGCGGCGACTTCGCCGACGTCCCGCCGGGCGCGGACGTCTACCTGCTGTCCCGGGTGCTGCACGACTGGGACGACGCGCGCTGCCGCGAGATCCTGCGCCACTGCGCCCGTGCCATGCCCGCCCACGCCGACCTGCTCGTCATCGAACGCCTCCTGCCCGAGGACGGCTCGACCTCCCTGGCGACGGCGTGGGACCTCCACATGATGTGCAACACCGGCGGTCGCGAACGCCGCGCCGACCACTACGCCCGTCTGCTGGCCGACGCCGGCCTCCGCCTGGTGGACCACTCGCCCCTGCCGCTGGGCGCCGCCGTCCTGCACGCCCGCCGGACCGTCAGCGGACCCGGTCGAGCGGAGGGAACCGCGTGATCTCCTCGTCGAGCCAGGTGTAGGTCTCCAGGTAGGACAGGTAGCCGGCGTGGGCGAAGACGAGCACTCCACCGATGGGCTGCCCGTCGGCGCCGAGGACTTCGGCGTCGGCGACGACGGAACCGCCGGTGACGGGAGCGGCCTGCGCGAGGGTCTCGTCCAGCCCGAGCCCGATGCTGGCGCAGGAGCACGTGCAGTGCCCGGTCACCCGCAGGTGCGGGATCTGCGCCCGCAGAGCGCGGTGGGCGGGGGTGTCGCCGCTGAGGAGTGTCTCCAGCAGCTCGACGGCTTCTGCGGGTACGCGATCACTGGTCGTGCTGGTTTCCATGACCCGACCTGACCAGCCGACCAGGTCGGACGTCAAACCGGATTCCGGCACATCCGGTGCCCCACCTGGCCTCGCGGGCCACACGACCCACCCGACGGCCCGGCCCCGAGGCTGTCCAGTGCCGCATCAAGCAACGTTCGCCCTCTCGTACGTACGGTCGTTTCATGAACATCAGTGGACAGCCCGGGCTGGATGAGATCGAGGAGCGATTTGTCGCGGTCCCGGACGGGTGGCCGAGTCGCGACGAAGCGGACCGGTGGGCGGCGCGCGCAGACGGTGCTGCTGTCCGCGCAGGGCCCGGATCGCCGGTCCTCGCGCCCGCCCCGGCGTAGGCCTCGTCGGTGAAACCGGAGGCCGCCCCGGCCGCCGACTCCACCACCACCTGGTAGCCGGGGCCCCGCAGTTGGCGGACGGTGGCCGGGGTCGCGGCGACCTGGGGTCGCACGAGCGGAATCGGCGGTACCTGGTGACGACACCCCTGCGAAGTGGCAAGCTGGCCGGGACACGACCAAATGGGGGGTAGACGTGCCAAAGAAGGGCCCTAAGGGCGAGTACGCCGAAAGCACACCCGAAGCGGAATCGATCCTTCGGAACTACTGCCAGTCCATCTCGTTCGACCCGGAGGGCCTCAGCGACAAGGACTGGACCGCCGTGGTCAGGGTCGCCTGCGACCCTCGTGAGGGCCTCGACCCGGCCCGGCAGATCCTCTCCGACGACAAGATCCAGGAGTTGCGCGGAGCGGCGCAGGCCGTGCGCCAGGCGAGGCTGGACGCCGACTCCGCCGATCTCCTCAACCAGATCCAGGCGGACGGCCAGTTCAACGGCTCGCACGTGGAGGACATCCTCAACCAGTTCTGCCACTCCTATGTCGCCGCGGGTGAGCGCAACCCGACGCTCTCGGTCGAGTACAACGGTGCCGACTACGAGACCCTGCGCACCCTCTGGGCGGCGGCGCAGGGCATCTGCAACGACGCCGTGGCGGCCGGGGCCGTGCACCCGTTCTTCACCAACTTCCATTCCTCTCCGGCGCAGAACAAGCAGGCCGCAGGCAAGGGCAACGTCGGAGCCACCCTGGACTCGCGCACATGGCAGGGAAACCTCCTGGTCAATCTCGGTGGCGCCACGTTCAACATGCACATCAACATCAAGAACTGATGCCGCATCAAGCAACGTTCGCCCTGTCGTGACGCGCTGTCCGGTGGTGATCCGGGCGGCGCGTCGTGCGTCATGCTGAGCGGGATGTGGCCAAGATCGCCGAAGTGACGTTCACCAGCCCGGACCGCGTCCGGGACGTGATCCACAACGTCAACGCCGACGGGTTCGCCTCGCTCTACCCGAAGTACAACGGCGGCCGACCCAGGACCTTCACGCTGCCCGCACGCCGTGAGGTCAAGAAGATCGCCAAGTCCAGACCGGTCGAGCACGGCCTGCCGTTCTCGACCTGGAGTCTGGTCAAGCCGGCCGACTTCCTGGTCGCCGAGGGGGTGGTCGACGACATCGGTTTCGCCGCCTACGACCTGCGCAAAGACCAGCTCTACGGCCACATCAGGAAAACGAAGAACCGGTCGAATTTCTTGGGGTTCTGCCGCTACCTCCGATCCCTCCACCCGACCGGCACACGCATCGCGATCATCTGCGACAACTACTCACCGCACCTGACGACCAAGCGGTGCCAGCGAGTCGGGACCTGGGCCACGGCGAACAACGTCGAGATCGCCTACACCCCGACCAACAGCTCCTGGCTCAACCGGATCGAGGCCCAGTTCACCGCCCTGCGCTACTTCGCCCTCGACGGCACGGACCACCCCAGCCATAGGGCCCAGGGCAGCATGATCCGCCGCTACATCATCTGGCGGAACAAGAACGCCGCCGACAAGCGCCTCAAAGCCCTGGTGAGCCGGGCCAACGCAGCCTGACCTGCCACGGCGACAACGGTCGTCACCACAGCTGCAGGAAGCTCCGGACGTCGTCATAGCCGTCGACGGCCCGACCGTCCACGTCTGACGGGTCGGCCTCGGCCCGCGTCGCCAGCGACTGTGAGAGCGCGAGGGCTACATGGCTGAGGCGCCCGAAGCGTCGAGCCGTGTGTCCCAGGCACAGGCCGGCCAGCCCGAGCAACGGACTGCCAGACACTGCCCGCGTCCCGACCTGCACGCACCAGTGCTCGACAAACTCCGCGTCGTCGTCGTTCAACGCGGCCCCGACCAGGACGCCCGCCGCCTCGCCCTCCGCCGAGCGGTCGCGCAGAGCCCGCTCCAACATCTCGACCACCACCTCGTGAGGCAGCGCAGGAGGGTTCTCGAAGGTCAGATGAGAATGCACCCCGCGAGACTACGCGGACCCCGTCCGACAGTTGCCTGCCGCCGCCCCGTCCGGCGGGACGCGGGCGAACGTTGCCTGATGCGGCACTAGGCCGCCAGGCGGGCCGTGGCCAGGGCCAGCGCGCGGTCGAGCGCGTCCCCGGCGTCGCACGGGACGTCGGGGCGCACGCCCGTCCCCTCCCAGTTGGTGCCCGAGACGGCGTTGACGCCGCGGGCGACCGGCACGGAGAGCTCCAGGTGCGGGTGCACCGTCCAGCCCTCGCGCGGGTGGGCGCCGCCGCGGGTGGTCTCGCCGACGATCTCGGCGCGCTTCAACTGCTGCAGGTCGTAGGCGAGTTCCTCGCCGGCGGAGAACGTTTCCCCGCTGGTGAGCACGTAGAGCGGCTTGCTGCCGCCGAAGCGGGCGCCCGGCACGAACGAGGGCGTCCAGAACTGCTCGGCCACCTCGCCCTGGCGCTTGAGCAGGGTTTGGAGATGGGTGCGGCCGTCGATCAGGTAGCCGCAGACGAAGGCGACCGTGTTGGGGTCGCCACCGGCGTTGCGGCGCAGGTCGATGATGAGGGCGCGGGCCGGGGCGACCAGGGAGAGCGCCGCGGTCAGCGGCTGCGCCGCCCAGTCCAGCGGGAACATGTGCGGTGCCAGCTCCAGGAGCGCGACGCCGCCGTCGAGGAGTTCCACGCGGGGTACCCCGCCCAGGGAGTCGTCGAACTTCCGGCGCATCTCCGCCATCACCGCGGCGCCCCGGTGCTCCGGCACCGGTTCCGCGTGGTACTTGAGCGCCAGGTGGAGGTCGCCGTTGACGGACCGCAGATCGGCGGTGACCGCATCGGCCAGCTCCTCGGCGGTTCCGGCCGGGTAGGCGCCCTCGGAGCTGCGGCGCCGCAGCAGGTCCGCCAAGTCCCGGGCGACATCGGGGAAGACGTAGTTCTCGGCGAGCAGGGCGGCGATGGACTCGACGGCGGCGGTGGTAGCAACGGTGTCCAGCGCGGGAATCGCGGTGATGGCAGTCATGGCAGAGAAGTAGACCAGCGGCTTGCCAAAGCGTCAACAGCACTTAACACTTGATTCCGTGAACCAGCCATCAGCAGACGACGCCCAGCAGATCGACACACCCCTGCAGCACGCCGCGCTCGCCCACCCCCTGCGCCAGCGCCTGCTCTTCGCCCTGAGCGGCCAACCGTCGACGATCAGCAAGCTGGCCGCACAGCTGGGGGTGAACAAGGGCAGCGTCTCCCACCACCTCAAGGTGCTGCGCGAGGCGGGACTGGTCCAGGAGGCCGGGACCCGGCAGGTCCGCGGCGGCACCGAGCAGTACTACCGGCGGACCGCGGAGCGCCTCAACGTCGCCGAGCCGCAGGCCGAGGGCATCGCCGCCCTGCTCGGCGCCGTCGCCCAGGAGGTGGACCGCTCCCCCGTCGAACACACGCTGTCCCTGCGCCACATCCGGCTCAGCCCGGCCAAGGCGGCCCGACTGGCCGAGGCCCTGGCCCGGCTGGTCGACGAGGCGGAGGAGGACTCGCCGGACGAGCCGGTGCACGGCGTGCTGGTGACGCTCTACCAGCAGGCGGGCCCCACACCGCGCCCCCGCCCCTGACCACCCTACCCCGCCACACCGCGGCCCCGCTCCCAGCCGCCCCGCCTCGACGCCCGGTCCGGCGACGACGGTTCTGTCCATGCCCACTGCGCGTCAGCCAACGGCCCGACCAGACCGACGATCCGGTGATCGGAAAGGAACACCCCAGGCGTCGCCTCAGTGTCCGCCGCGGACCACCGCCAACCCGCCGACCCGGGTCGTGATGCCCGCCGGCCCGCGTCGGGCCGAAGCGAGCACGCTGGCCGGTCGACCGAGGGTGTCACCCTGCTCCACCTCGATCGCGACCGTCTGCGCGCCTGTCGTGTCGAGCAGGTGGGCGGCCAGGCAGCCGGTGCTGTTGGCGTTGGCGACGTCCTCGTCGACACCGATCGCCGGCGCGAACATCCGCGCCGCACCCGGCCGGTCGCCCACCGGCGGCACGTACACGAAACAGCCGAGGAGCCCGTACCGCCGACACGCCGCTGTCAGCCTGCCGAGGTCTGGGCGGACCCTGAGCAGCGCCGACCGGTCGTGGACCGGTACCAGCATGCGGGGTGCGCCGGGCGCGGCGATCCGTGGCGCGTCGGTCGGATGCGGGTCGTCCGCGGTGAGCCCCAGCGCGGCGACGATCGCGGCGCGCTCGTCCGGTGCCGGGTGACGCAGCGCGACCAGGCCCTGGTCGAACCACACCTCGATTCCGGTGGGGCGGCGGATCGCGACGGTGTCGAACGTGCGCCCGCCGGTGTGTTGGCGGTCGTTCAGCTCGCCCAGCGCGGTGCGGGTCAACCGGACCGCCTGCGCGGCGACGGTGCCGTGGCCGCAGCCGGACAGTTCGGCGGTGGCGGTGAAGAACCGGACCGGCCGGCCACCGTCCGGCCTCCGCTCCGGGCCGAGGAACGCCGCGTGCGAGGTGCCGGCCGCAGCAGCGACCGCACGCCGGTCCGCGTCCGTCGCCGCGGGGTCGTCGTCGGTGACGGCGGTGGGGCTGCCGCCCCGGCCGTCGCGCCGCACGCACGCATCGACCACCGTGACATCCGGCCAGGACATCGGCCCGGGTGTTGGACGACGACTCCCGCCGGACCCGGCCGACCACACCTTCACCACGTCCTGACTCCGGCTTCGTGGGCGACGACTCGACCGTCACGGGACAGGACGCGCCCGCCGCCGGCCATGGCAGGCGATCCAGCCCGTCCACGCTGGCGGAGCCCCGGCCTCATCCGACCCTTGCCGGGTGTCCGCCATCCGCCGGCGCCGTCGGCGTCAGCAGCAGACTGAGGTCGAACGCCGGCGCGCTGTGGGTGATGGCACCGACGGATATCGCGTCGACTCCGGTCTCCGCGACGGCTCTGACCGTGTCCAGCGTGATGGATCCGGACGCCTCAAGTCGGGGCCCTTCCGGCCCTCGCAGTGCCACGATGTGCCGCATGTCGTCGATGGACATGTTGTCCAGCATGATCCACTCGACTCCCGCGCGCAGCACCTCGATGGCCTGGGCGGTCGACTCGACCTCCACCTCGACGGCGACGCCCCGCGTGTTGCACGCGCGCACTGCCGCGATCGCGGCGCTCACGCCGCCCGCCGCGGCGATGTGGTTCTCCTTGAGCAGGACCATCGCCGCGAGGTCGAGCCGGTGGTTGCCCGCTCCGCCGGCGGCGACCGCGGCCTTGTCGAACGCTCGAAGCCCGGGCGCTGTCTTGCGGGTGTCCAGGATCCGTACCGGAAGCCCGGCCACCGCCTCCGCGAAGGCCGCGGCGGTGGTGGCGATGCCGGACATGCGTTGCAGGAAGTTCAGAGCCGTCCGCTCGCCGGTGATGATCTCTCGTGCGGGTCCTGCCAGCGTGAGCAGGTCCTGCCCGGTGTGGACGCGGTCGCCGTCCCGAACGTGCGAGGTGACGACGACGTCGCTGCCGAGCTGCCGGTACACCTCGGCGGGGATCGCCGTGCCGGCGATCACGCCGTCTT
The DNA here is from genome assembly GCF_044767225.1 of Kitasatospora sp. NPDC101447. Lineage (NCBI taxonomy): Bacteria > Bacillati > Actinomycetota > Actinomycetes > Kitasatosporales > Streptomycetaceae > Kitasatospora > Kitasatospora sp. NPDC101447. Next base: position 29,065 of record NZ_JBIWNL010000013.1, on the reverse strand, counting down.
GGCGAGCGACGACGCGCGCCTGGGTATGGGCGCCGTCCGGCACCGCCCAGCGGGTGGTGATGTCGTCCTCGGCGCGGTCCTCGGCCAGGGCCCGGCGCACGGCGTCCGCCATGGTGCCGACGGCGACCGCCGCATGGTGCGCCGGGTGCGGAGCCGGGGCACCGCGTTCGGGGCGAGATATATATAAAGCATTCATATAAATATTGTATGCTTCATGCATGAGCCGCCGTCAAGACACCACCCGTAGCGCTTCCACCGCGATCGGGTCGGCCCTCTACGGGCTGGCCACCACGACCGTGAGACGCCTTCCGCGCGACATGAGCATCACGTCCGCCGCCACCCTGGCCACCCTGCACAGGACCGGCCCGCGACGCATCACCGATCTGGCCGCGATCGAGGGTGTCACCCAGCCCGCGATGACCGTGCTGGTCCGGGTGCTGGAGGAGTCCGGACTGGTCGAGCGGAGGGGCGACGCCTCCGACAAGCGGGTCACGCTGGTGTGTCTGACCGAGGCCGGCGCGTCGTACGTCCAGACTCGGCACCAGTCGGGCGTCGATGCGTTCGCGCGGCTGATCGACGACCTCTCCGACAACGAGGTCGAGGCCCTGGTGGCGGCGCTTCCGGCGCTGGCGCACCTGGCAGAGCTCGAAAGCCAGGACCGCGAAGCGCCGAAGCGGTGACGGGGCCCACCCCGGAGCACTCCGACGCACGGCTGCCGGCCCCCGCCCTCATGTTCATCGCCCTGGTCGTGGCGGCGATCGCCGGCCTCGGGGCGCTGCTGATCACCAGTGTGGCGACCACGTTCCACGTCTCGCTCGACCGGCGAACGACCACGCCTACGCCACCGCAGCGCTGGTCGGCATCGCCGCGGTGGCGGTCACCGCCCTGACCGCCACCGCTCTCGCCCGCCGGTAGGGCGGCAGCCCCGGCGCACGCCGCCCGGCCGCTCCGAGACGACCCGGGCGGAAGGCTTACTGATCATTTCAGAATGACACGCTTGGCCGGCTGGTTGCGCACTGGAAAGATGCGACCGAGACTGGGCGCTTTTGATCGGGGGCAAGTAGTGACGCAGTGGCAGCTCTTGCAGGGGGACACCTTGCTCGGCGAGCTGAGTGAGTACGGCTGCGACCAGCCGTTCTTTCTGGCGCACTTCACCCCAGGGCCGGGCTGGGAGAGCGCGATGGGGTTGTTCGAGGCATGGGCGGCTCTCAGGGGGCCGGACCCGGATGGCTCTCACACCGTCGCTGTGATGAAGCCGTTGCGGGACTTGGGCCTCACACTGGCTCCGGTCGGCGGCGGCCAGCCTGTGCTGCAGGTGTTCAGGAACTGCACATTGCGCATCGACGGATCTGAGGCGCGCCTGCGTTACTGACCTGGTGAGTGGCGATTCCGCCGAAGTCGTCGCAGGCAGATGACGCTGCAAGCAAGCTGGGTGACGTCATGGCGGTTGCCGCCGGTGAGCGTGACAGCCAACGGGGTTCCGTGGCGGTCGACGATCAGATGGTGCTTGGAGCCGGGGCGGGCGCGGTCGACGGGCGAAGGGGCCAACATGATCCCCCCTTTCAGGGCCCGGACGTGCGAGCCGTCCACGGCGCAGTCGTCCAGGTCCAGCGAGTCCGTGCGGCGCAGTTCGGTCAGCAGGGCGGAGTGCAGGGGGGTCAGACGCCCGCTTCGGTCCAGTCCCGTAGCCGGCGCCAGGCCGTGACGCCGGAGCAGCCCACGGTCTCGGCGACCGACAGCCTGTCGGACTCAGCATCCCCCAACTCTCGGGTGTCAATCCGGAGGAATCGGTACGGAATTCCAGATGTCGAGGGGGTCGTACGGGGCTCCGACTTCGCAATCTTGCAGGATTACGTGGCCGAAGTGTGGACCAAAGCCCGGTTGGGCTTCTAGGCAGACCTTAAATCCGGGGAATCCAGGGAAGTCGCCGAACACCTCCTTGCTCTGGAATACCCAGCCGCCCCCGACCGCCACCGACTCGAACACGGTTTGTGGCCCGTTGCACGGGGTCAGAACGACCACAGGATGAACAGTGTTCGCGTAGCTGATGCATTGCCCGGTCAACCTGTTTTCGAGCTTGACGTCGCCTATATCGCCCGACACGAGCAGAGCTTTCCAGCGCTGCTGATCCGTTATGGAGGGCCCGTTCAAGCGAATGGTTCCGTCGACCTGGAACGTTTCTGACAGCACATCCATGGCGCGGACAGAACCAATTTGGTCTCGTACAGTGGTCCGTATCTGGAACCAGCCGGCTGGCGGGTAGGCGTTGGCGGATGTTGCCGAGAGAGGGATTAGACCTCCGGACAGGATCAGGATTGCTGCCAGTCTCGGAAGAATTCTTCGGCCCGGCGTTCGCCTGTTCATCGCTGTCCCCTCTCGTGAGAATGAGGGAAATTCGACGTGGCGGCTGATCCGGTCAAATCTAAGGCGATGTCAGGGTTTCGGTAGATCGAGCACTGGGCAGCTCGGCCACGTCGCTTCGGCCGTAGTTGGCATAGCCGCCTTAACCACCGTATCGCCAGCCTGGCGATGCTGCGATCTCGTCCTGGCCGCTCAGCGATCCCGGCCCCGGCTCGACAAACGCGCCCTGGGTGTGATGCCGTTCTCCGGAAGTCCTTCGGCGTTGACGCGCATCCACGGAGCTGGTGAAAAGGCGTCGCGCTGGGGGACCTCCGGGCACTAGCGTGCGGCGGCGTGGACGTAGAAGATCCCAAGGACTTGGTCCGGCGCGGGTATGACCTGCTGTCGAAGCGCTATGAGCGCGCATTCGGCAGCGAGACGAAGTACGGCTCGTGGATAGGGCAGCTGCTTGACCGGATCCCGGATGCGGCCACGGTCTTGGATGTCGGGTGTGGGACCGGTGTTCCGGTGGCCCGCTCGCTTGTCACGGCCGGTCACCGCGTCACTGGTGTCGACATCAGCGAGGTCCAGATCCGCAGGGCCCGGGAACTGGTGCCGGATGCCGACTTCATCCGGGCTGACGCCACGGCTCTGGAGCTTCCGCAGGAGAGCTTCGATGCTGTGGTCTCTTTGTATGCGCTGATCCACATTCCGTTGGAGGAACAGCCCGCCCTGCTGGAGCGGATCGCTTCCTGGCTTCGGCCGGGGGGATGGTTCCTGGGCACCACCGGGCACCAGGCCTGGACCGGGACTGATGAGGACTGGCTCGGCGGCGGGGTCGCGATGTGGTGGAGCCACGCGGACGCCGCCACGAACCGCTCCTGGCTCGTGAAGGCCGGCCTCGACGTGGTCCACGAAGAGTTCGTGCCCGAGGGGAAGAGCGGCCACGTCCTGTTCTGGGCTCGGCGAACCGCCGTGTGAACAGGTGACACTTGGCCGGCTCTCCCTCGGGCCGTCGAGGCGCTCGACACCAAGCCGATCATCATGGGCCACTCCTTCGGCGGCGCCTTCGTCCAGCTCCTCCTCGACGCCGGCTACGGCTCGGCCGGGGTCTCCATCGACGGCGCGCCGGTGAAGGGTGTGAAGGCGCTGCCGTTCAGCGAGATCAAGGCGACCTTCCCGGTGCTGAAGAACCCGGCCGACAAGAGCCGCGCGGTGCCGATCACCGAGAAGGAGTTCCACTACGCCTTCACCAACAACCTGACCGAGGAGGAGTCCAAGGCGGTCTACGACCGCTACTCCGTCGCGGTCTCCGGCCGCATCCTCTTCCAGGGCGGCTTCGCCGCCGTCACCCCGCACGCGGCGACCACGTACAACTTCGCCAACGACCACTGCCGAGGCCTTCCACCTTCGGGGCTCGCGGCGCCGGTCGGACCCTAGAGCATGACCAGCAGCTTGGTGCCCGGGACGAGCTTGCGGTTGACGGACGTCGACTGGACGAACACGGTGTACGAGGGGTTGTCGCCGGGCTTCACCGCGACCTCCGAGGCCGGCAGGCCGAGGAGTGCGCGGGCCGCCGGACCGGAGAACACCTTGCCCGTCATGCGGCCGGTGACCGGGTCCTTCTCGGCGACGGCGAGCTGCTTGCGGCCCTGGATCTTCTCGCGCTTGGACAGCTCGTAGTAGGCGCAGCCGGTCTTGTAGGTGTGCCCGGAACCGGTGACGAAGTCGCGGATCGGCATGGCCTCGTCGACCGGGACCAGGATGTACTTGCCGGCGTCCAGGGCGTCGAGGCTGGCCGTCACGTCGGCGCTGCTGAGGTCCTGACCCATGGTGAAGAGGTTCCGGGTGCCGCGCACGCCCTTCTCGCGGCCGCGCAGGAAGCTGGTGGCGGCCGTCTTCACGGTGCCGATGGCCTCCTCGACGCCCTTGGTGGAGTCCGCGTCCCAGATCGCGATGTTGCCCGCGGGGAAGCCGTACTCCTGGGCGGTGCGCTTGGCCAGGGAGTTCGGGACGAGGATCGCCGACGTCCAGTGGCCGGGGAGGTCGTCCATCGCGCCCTTGATGCGGCCCATCCAGGTCTTCAGGACGACCTTGCCCTCTCCGCCCATACGGGTGTGCATCGAGCCGACCTCCGAGTAGCCGGAGGCGTTCTCCTCGCCGTCCGTCACGACGACCTGGAGGAAGGAGTGCTCGCCGTAGCCCTCCCAGATGTTCTTCAGGTCGTCGACCGACTTCACGGCCGCCTCGATCAGCGCCGTCGCGCCGTTGTCGACCTTGTAGAGGCCGCGCAGGGACGGCAGGTGCTTGACGTCCATGTCCCAGACCAGGTTGTGCACCTGGTGGTCGAACGCGTAGAGGCTGATCCGGGTCTCGTGGCCGAGCCGGTCGGACTCCTCCTGGAGGCCCTTCACGAATTCGTCCACCACGCGGATGAGCTGTGCCTCGTGCTGGCGCATCGAGCCGGACTTGTCGACCACGAGCGAAACGTGGTTGACCTTGTGCTTGATCCTGTTCGCGGACATGCTTCTCCCCTTTTCCAACACGCTTTTCGACGCCATTTCCGGCGCCTTCCAGCGCGCCCCTCCGACGTTGGTTACACACTACGGCGAGGCACTGACAGTCGGCCCTGACCTGGGAGTTCGTCCGGTCATCCGGAGACCGCCGGACGAATGGATCCGACTCTCCGAGGTGCTTTCCACGACGCGCCGCGGTACCTCCCGGGAAGCGAATTCCGGGAACTCCGCTCCGCGGAGCGGATCCTGGGGCAGAATCACCGGAAGTCAGGGGGAACGCGTCGAGGGGGGAAGGGCCAGGAATGGGGATCTTCAGCCGCAAGAACCGGGACCGGGCAGCCGCGCCGCAGGACACGCACCAGGACGCGCCGCCGCGGGTGGAACCGCAGGACGCGCCGCCGCGGGAGGCACCGCAGGACGCACCGCCGCGGGAGGCACCGCAGGACGCACCGCAGGACGCATCGCCGGGCGTGCCTCGGGACGCGCTGCCGGGCCTGCCGCCGGAGCTGGTCGGGCAGGGCGGATCCTGGATCTACGAGGTCGCCGGCGAGTACTCCACGGAGACCTGGGCGCCGCCCGAGTCGATCCGGCGCTGGTGGGAGGTGGACCGCGACGGCAACGTCATCGGCGGGCCCGTCGAGAACGAGCACTTCGGCCCGCCCCAGGACGACCTCACCCGTGCGACCGACCCCGATGGGCCGCTGGGCTGGCTGACCGACCCGGAGACGGCCGTCCGCCAGTGGCTGGCCGTCGCGCTCGAACGGATCGTCGAGGGCGTCGAGATCCACTGGCTCAAGGTCATCGACACCCCGGTCGTCCTGGCCGGCAACGACGCGTCCGACTTCGCCCCGCCGGACTTCGGCCAGGACCCGCCGTCCCGGATCGGCGTCGCCGTCCCGGTCGGCTTCGGGGGCCAGGTGGACGGCCACGACCCGGCGGTGGCCTGGGGCCTGCTGCTGTGGGTGATGGTGACCGACGGATCGGACGAGAACCTGCAGAACGTCTGGCTCCGCTACGAGGTCGAGGTGGATCGCGCGGCCGAGAGCCTGCGCATCGTCCTCCAGGCGCCCGACATCCAGTTCTGAGGAGATGCCCGTGGCGGCCTGCGGGGGCCTGCGCCGGACCCCCACCCGGGTCGGCCTCCCGTGGGACAGCGCGGCCCGGACGGTAAACGCCCGGGCCTGCGAACGCCACTTCCGGGCAGCCGCCCAGGCACCCGGACCGGGAGCCCGCCGAGGGCGGCCCGACCCCGGAAGGCACACCGCATGATGGATCCCCTGACCCTGCTGCTCCACGGCCCCGTACCCGCGGTGCCGGAACCCGCCGACGCCCTCGCCCGGCCGGCCCGCGCCGAGCGAGCGTCGGACAGGCCGGCGTCGGACAGGCCGGCGTCGGGCGGGGCCCGGTGAGCGGGGAGCCCACGATGCCGTTCGAGGAGGCATACCGGCTGTACCACGGCCGGCTCCTGCGGGCGGCGCGCCGGCAGGCCGCCGAGCTGGGCCTGTCCGAGCGGGACGCCGACGTCGAGGCCGTCGTCCAGGACACCTTCGAGGAGGCGCTGCGCGTCTGGGACACCGTCAGAATCCCCTGGGCCTGGCTCTACACGGTGGCCCGGCGCCGGATCGCCCGATGCGTCCCGGCGGCGGTACGCCGGGCGCACGGGGAACCGGCGCAGCACGCCGTGCAGGGGGCGGTCCGCTGGAGCACGGCCGCGCCGGCGGCCGACGCCGAGGACTTCGCCGCCGCGCGGGAGGTCACCGCCTTCATCCGGCGGATGCCGCAGCAGCGGCAGCAACAGGTGGCCTACCTCCGGTACGTCATGGGCTGGGACTTCACCGAGATCGCCGAGCAGCTGGGCTGCCGCCCGGCGACCGCGCGCGTCCACGCCCTGCGCGTGCGCAAACGCGTCGCCGAACTGGCGGCCCTGGGGCACACCGTGGACGAGGCGATGACGGTCGCGGACCGCGACCGCGGCTCGGTGTCGATCGACTTCGTCCTGGCGACGGGTGTCGCCTTCGGGGTCCTCGGAGTGCTCGTCCAGGCCGGGCCGCCGTGGGCATGTGCGGTGCTGGGGGGCGTGTCGCTGGTCGGCCTGGTGGCGTTCTCGGTCCGGGCGACGGCCGTGCACGAAAACGGGCGGGAGGACGGGCGGGAGGACGGACGGGAGGACGGGCGGAGCGCGCCCCCCGAGAACCGCGGTGACGCGGGTGGCCCGGAAGGGCGCCGTACGGGCGGCGGCGAACCCCGAGGGGCAGGAGGACCACCCTGACCGCGCTCTCCACCGGCCGCAGGGCCTGCCCGGGCCGGCGCCGCCCGTCTGCCCGCCTGCCCGTAGCCCGTCAGCCGTCAGCCCGTCAGCCCCTCGGCGGTCCACCAGGCGCGGGGGTCGTCGCAGCCGCCGACGGCGAGCCGCTCGCCGTATCCCTGCTCGACGAGGCAGCCGCCCCGGTGGGCGTGGAGCCGCAGCCGGAGGGAGGTCCGCCCGTCGGACGGGCCCGGCTCCGGGGGTCGCAGGGGCGCGTGGTCGTCCTCGACGCGCCACCCCTGGCCGGCGTCCTGCTGCCCGTCGTCGGGCCGTTCCCGGGAGAGGTAGACCGAGCCGTCCGGGTCGGCGGTGAGCAGGAGGGGCCCGCCCGCGTCGTCGTCGGTGCTCGCCAGCGGGGACCGGACGGTCACCTCGCCGTCGGGGGCGGGCCGGACGAGCCATTCCTGGCCGTCCTCTCCGCTCTCCGGTATGGCGACCACCGCGGCGCCCTCGGCCGCGCGGGAGGCGTCGACCCCGGCCGCCGCCATGCGCAGCGACGCCGGCCAGGAGGTCAGGGTGCCGAATCCGCTCGGCTGCCGGGGCTCGGCCTCCGGAGGTACGGCCCGCAGTCGGGCGGCCGGCTGCTCGGACGGGCTCCCGGTCCGGTCGTCCGGCTCGCGCAGCAGGGCTCCGCCGTGGCCGGCGGGCTGCTCGGGGCCGACGGTCGTGGCGGGTGGCGGTGCTTGCGTCCGCGGCGCCGCCGGGTTGTCCTGACGGACCATCAGGAGGCAGGTGAGCAGGGCGAACGCGGTGGTGGTCTGCGCGGCGACGCGCGCGGGGCTGTGGGACAACTGGTCTTTCCTCCCCGGCAGTTCGGTATGCGGCGGGCGCCCGTGCCGCCGCCCGGACCGGGGTCCGCGCGGCGGCACGATCGGCGGCACGGGAGCCGGCCGCCGTCAGGCGCCGTCCGGTATAACGGCCGACGCGGCCAGGAGGGACGTCCTCGCGGTGGCATCGGCCGGCGCGGTGGTGTCACCGACTTCGCAGCGCCTGCGGCGATGCCGCACAGCGGACGGCGCCTGATCGTGCCGGAGCGGGGGCCGGGGAGCTCGCCGACGGCCCCGCACCGACCCCACAGCGACCCCGCACCGGCCCCACACCGGCCCCGCACCGGCCCCACAGCGGCTCGGCGACATCGACCCCGCACCGGCCCTGCAGCGGCCCCCACCAGGCCTCCGGCGGCCCTGCGACACACCGGCCCGCCGGCGTCTCACAGGCGCAGGTGGGACGCCCCGTTGAGGTCGAGGATGGTGCCGGAGGCCCACGTGGCCTCGGGCGAGGCCAGGTAGAGCACGGCCGCGGCGACCTCTTCCGGGGTGCCGACCCGGCCGAACGGGCTCTGGGCGCGCAGGGCCTGCCCGGACGGGCCGGCCAGGCGGTCGGCGACCCGGTCGGTGGCGGTGAACCCGGGGGCGACCGAGGTCACCGAGATGCCGTGCGGGGCCAGGGCGACGGCCAGGGACTGGCCGAGGGCGTGCAGCGCGGCCTTGCTCGCGCCGTACGCGGGGTGGTCCGGCTCGCCGCGGAAGGCCCCCCGCGAGCCGATGTGCACGATCCGGCCGGGTGCGCCGCGGGCGATCATGCGGCGGGCCACGCAGTAGCCGAGGTTCGCGGCACCGAGCAGGTTGACGTCGACCATCCGCCGCCAGACGCGCTGCCAGTCCTCGTACGACACCTCGGCCACCGGGTGGGCGTTCGCCGCCGAGGTGGCGACGGCGGCGTTGTTGACCAGGACGTCGACCCCGCCGAGCGCCTCTTCCGCGTGCTCGGCGATGCGCTCGGCCGCGGACGGGTCGCCGAGGTCGCCGTCGACCAGGACGTGCCCCTCGCCGGGCAGCGCGGCCAGGGTCTGCTCGGCCTGCTGCCGGTCCGTCGCGTAGTGCACGGCGACGCGGTCGCCCCGGGCGGCGAACGCCTGCGCCACCGCTCGGCCGATGCCCCGGGAGGCGCCGGTCACCAGGACGCCCCTCATCGCGCGAACATCCGGGTCTCGTCGCGGAACGCCTTGAACTCCAGGGCGTTCCCGGCCGGGTCGAGCAGGAACATCGTCCACTGCTCGGCGGGCTGCCCGGCGAAGCGCAGGGACGGCTCGACGACGAACGCGGTTCCGGCGTCGGTCAGTCGCCGGGCGAGGACCTGGAAGGCGTCGACGTCCAGCACCAGCCCGAAGTGCGGTACGGGGACGGGGCGGCCGTCCACGGTGCCGTGCCCGGCGGGCTCGGGACGGGAGCCGCCGGCCTCGGTGCGGGAGCCGGCGACGAGGTGCGTCACCAGCTGGTGGCCGTGGAGGTCCCAGTCGACCCAGCCGTCGGTCGAGCGGCCCTCGGGGAGGCCGAGCACGCTGCCGTAGAACGCGCGGGCGCGGGCCAAGTCGTCGACGGGGATGGCGAGATGAAAGGCGGGACGAGTCATGGTTCCCCACCTTGATCCCGGCACCCATCCAATGTCAACATTCGGACATGAACGATGAACCCCTGCGGAAGGCGGTCCGGCGCGGGCTCGCCGACGAGGTCGCCGACCGGGTCCGCGACGCGATCCTCGACGGGCACTACCCGCCCGGCTCCCCGCTGCGCGAGGTCGAGCTCGCCGAAACGCTGGGCGTGAGCCGCGGGGCCGTGCGCGAAGGGCTCGCGCAGCTGCAGCGCGAGGGGCTGATCCGCACCGGCTGGCACCGGCCGACCACCGTCGTCGCGGCGACCGCCGTCGACGTCGAGGAGGTCTACCGCGTCCGCGCCGCGCTCGACCGGCTGGCCGCCGTCACCGCGATGCGCCGCGCGACGCCGGCCCAGCTCGACCGGCTCGACCGGCTCGTCGACGAGATGGCCGCCGAACTGGCCGCCGGCGCCGGGGTCCCGCGGCTGCTCGCCCTCGACATGGCCTTCCACGACCGGATCTACGAGGCCGCCGGGAACGGCCGCCTCACCGCCGCCTGGCAGGCCGTACGCTCCCAGGTGTTCCTCTTCCAGCTGCAGCGGGTCTCGCTCGCCCAGGGCGGGTACCGCGCACTGGTCGTCGACGAGCACCGCGAACTCGCCCGGCTGCTGCGGGCGGGCGGTGACGAGCAGGAACTCGACCGGCTGGCCGCCGAACACGTCGACACCGCCCGCCGCAGCCTGTTGGCCCTGCTGGCGGACCGGCCGACGACCGGTCAGCCGCCCACGGAGCCGCCGGCGTCCCCCTGAAGGGCCCCGTGCGGGACGGCGCCCTGCGGGAGCGCGCCGTGCCGAAGAGCGCCCTGCGCGAGCGCGCCCTGCGGGAGGGCGTCCAGCAGCGCGGACTGCCGGGCGGTCAGCCTGCCCTCCGTCCGGGCCCTGTCCTGCTTGCGCAGCCAGGTGCCGGGGCGGAACGCCGGATCGGCCGGGCCGCCGGTGCGGTTGACGGGCCCGGTGAGGGTGCCGCCGCCCTCCAGGTAGGCGAGCAGGCGCCGGTACGAGCGGTTCCAGTCCGGCTCCAGCCGCCACAGCCCGTCCAGCGCGTCGAGCTTCGCCCCCTGCTCCCCGGCCAGGTTCTCGGCCCGGCGCTGGCGGCGCATCCACGCGCCCACCGCGTAGCCGTCCAGCTTGGCGGTCGCCGGGATCGCCAGGTGGCCGTGCCGGTGCTGGAAGGCCCTCGCGTACGCGTAGCCGCGTTCCCAGGCGCCCGCGTGCTTCGACCAGATCATGCCGAGCGCGTCCAGTTCGGACACCCGGGCGGGGTCGAGCAGGCCCTGGCCGCGCAGGTGGCGCTGCCGGGCGAGCCAGGAGACCAGCCCGCCGTGGGCGGTCCGGTCGGTGGGGTCGAGGTGGCCGTGCTCCAGGTGGAACACCGCCGCCACCGCGTACATGCGCTGCCACTCGGCGGCCCGCGGGTTGAACACCCGGAGCTTCACGGCCCGCAGGATCGTGTCGGCGTGGCGCCGGGCGTCGATCCGCAGCCACTCGACCGGCGACTGCGGCGGCGGTACGGGCCGCTGCTCCGCCGCGGCGGCCTCCGACCCGACGGCATCCCCCTCAGCGCCGGCCCCCTCAGCGCCGGCCCCCTCAGCGCCGTCCCTCTCAACGCCGGCCCGCTCAGCGGCCTCCCCCTCGACGGCCCCCTCGGGGCCGGTGGCTGCGGCGGCGGCTGCGGTGTGCTGCGGCTGGGCGCGGTGGGCGCGCAGCTCGGTGATCCGGCCCACCACCCGGGCGTCGTGCGCGGCCAGCGCCCGCAGGACCCGCCAGATCGTCCGGAAGGAACTCGCCTCGATCTCGGCGTCGGCCTCCGCCTTCACCGCCTCCCCCGCGTCGCGGACCTCGGCCGGGTCCGCGGCCGCCGTGTCGTCTCCGGCCGCCGGCGTCGGCAGGTAGACCGGGATGACCACCCACGACACCTTGCCCTGGCGGTAGGACTGGCGCAGCGCCCGGCCCACCGCCTGCACGATGTCGATGACGCTCGACTTCGGGTCGGCGAAGCAGACCGCGTCCACCGCGGCGATGTCGATGCCCTCCGACAGCAGCCGGGAATTCGCGAGGATGCCGCACTCCTCGCCCTCCTCGCCGAGCCGTTCGCCGGTGTGCGCCTTGAACTCCTCGAACGCGGCCCGGCGTTCCCGCAGCCGGTCGGTGCCGGCCACCGCCTTCGCCCAGATCCGCTCCGGCCGGTCCGCGTCGCCGAGCAGCTCGGCCGCCCCCGCCAGGGTGCCGGCGAACTCGCGGGCCGCCGCCACCCGGGAGTGGAAGGTGATCACGCGGCGCAGCTGGAGATCGGCGACCGCGCGCAGCACCGCGACCTGCAGGGCCAGGCGCAGCAGTTCCTCGTTGGTGCGCTGCGAGCGCAGGTCGGCGACGGCGGGCAGGTTGAGCAGGTCGCGCAGGTCGTCGTCCGTGACCACCGGCACCAGCACCCGGTAGTCGGCGAGGAAGCCGTGCTCGATGCCCTGCCCGAGGGTCCAGGTGTAGACGGTCGGGCCGTAGATCCGCTCGTCGTCCATCGAGCAGAGCGCGGGCAGGGTCTCGCCGGTGACGTCGTCCAGGCCCGCCGTCGCCGTGCGGTCGTCGGCGATCCGCGGCGTGGCGGTGCAGTACAGCCGGCGAACGGCGGGGACCTGCTCGTCGTCGTGGACGGCCGCCCACGCCTTGCCCTCGGAGCCGGCCGTACGGTGCGCCTCGTCGACGACCACCAGGTCCCAGGCCCCGAGCCCGAACTGCCGGTGGGCCTGGACGATCCGCTCCAGCGAGGCGTACGTCGCGTACACGGTGACCGGCTCCCCCGGGCCCGCCGAGGCGACGAGGTCCGCGATCCGCGCGGCCTGCGTGGACACCTCGGCCCTGACCCGGCCGCCCGCCTCCGCGCTCTCCAGCGCCTCCTCCCGCGAGCAGGCCGCCACCGCCAGTCCCCGCCGTCCGCCCCGCAGCGACCACGCCTCGGCCGTCTGCTCCAGCAGCTCGATCGTCGGCACCAGCACCAACACCCGTCCCCGGGCCGCCAGTCGACGCGCGCACGCGGCCGCGATCAGCGTCTTGCCGGAGCCGGTCGCCGCCACCACCGTCGCGCGGCCGCCCGCCTTCACGGCCCTCACGGCGGCGGAGGTGGCCTCCTTCTGGAACCAGTGCAGGGGCACCGGGTTCACCGCCGGGGCACCGGGCGCCTGCCCCGGGACGGTGGTCCCGGTGGCGGCGGCGGTCGTCAGGGTGTCCACGGCGCGGGTCTCTCCTTGTTCCTCTGATGTTCCTCTGTGACGGCCCGGGCGGGTCCCTCAGGACGACGACGACCGGGCGAGGATGCAGAACTCGTGGCCCTCCGGGTCGGTCAGGCACCGCCACGGAACGTCGCCCTGGCCGATGTCGAGGTCGTCGGCGCCGAGCGCCCGCAGCCGGGCCGACTCCGCCTCGTGATCGTCGGCGGGGTAGCGCAGCAGGTCGACGTGGACGCGGTCCGGCACGGTCTTCACGTCGGGCGTGCGGATGAACTCCAGGTACGGGCCGACCCCCTTGGCGGAGCGGAACACCGCACTGTCGTCGGTCACCTCGTGCAGGGTCCACTCCAGCGCCTCGCCCCAGAACCGCGCCATGGCCCGCGGATCCGCGCAGTCGACCACCACCGCGGCGATCGGCCCGGTGTCCCGGTACACCTCGCGGGGCTCCAGCACGCAGAACTCGTTGCCCTCCGGATCGGCGAGCACCGTCCACGGCACCTCGCCCTGGCCCACGTCGACGGGCGTCGCCCCGAGCGCCCGCAGCCGGGCGACCAGCTCCGCCTGGTGGGCCGCGGACGTGCTGGCGAGGTCAAGGTGCACCCGGTTCTTCACCGCCGTCCTGGGCTCCGGGACGGCGACCACGTCGACGCAGATCCGCTCCGGGTCCCGCCAGTCGATGCCGACGCGGCCGACGTTGGTCTCGCCGGGCTGCGCGCTGGAGACGCTCCAGCCGAGCGCCTCCGCCCAGAACCGGCCGACGGCGGTGTCGTCAACGGCCTTGATGTTCACCAGAACGGGTCGAAGTCCCATACCGACGATCCTAGGGCCCGCCTTCGGACCCCCGTCGTCCACCCGAAGGGCGGCGGGGGCGGGGACGGCGCGTCGGGGAGCGTCCCCGCAGGCGCGGGTTCGACGACGGGCCCTACGCGTCCGCCCTGCCGCCGTCGGCGCCGCCCGCCGGGAGCAGCGGACCGGGGAGCAGCGGACCGGGAACCGGCAGCCCGGTGGCGGCGCCGGTGAGGTGGCGGTGGATGCCGTCGAGGAAGCGGGCGACGGTGCGGCCGGCGGTGCCGGTGTCGGGGTGGCGCGTGCGCAGGAACAGGCCGTCGCGGGTACGCGAGAACCAGAGCTGGACGGTGTCGGTGACGCTGGCGCGGCTGAGGTGGTGCGGGTTGCGCGCCCGCGGGGGCTCGCCTGTCGTGCTGACCGTGCGGTAGTCCAGGTGGGAGAGCATGAAGACGTCCCCGCCGGTGGGTCGCAGCCGGTCGCCGAGGGCGGCGACCGTCTCGCCCAGCGGCAGCCCGGCCGTCTCCCGGGAGCGGCGGAACGCCGCCCGGGCGGCGGGGAGCGCGGCGGTGAGGGTGCCGGCGCCGCCGAGGTCGAGGGTCAGCGGCGCGACGGTGGTGAACCAGCCGATCGAGCGGGCCGTCTGCGGTCGGTGGCGGGTGTGCAGGGGCACCAGCAGCCGTAGGGGCGCGGGCGCGCCCGCGGCACGGACCGCCAGCGCGGTGGCGGCGAGCAGGCCGGTGAACAGGGTGCCGTCGGCCTGCCGGCAGCGGTGTTCGAGCGCCGCCGTCCCGGCTGCGTCCAGGAGGCGGCGGTGGTCGCTGCGCTGGGGCGGCGCGCTCCCGCCGGGGTCCGTGCCGAGCGGCAGCGGGAAGCTCGGCAGGGCGCCGTCGCCCTCGGCGAGGAACTGCTCCCAGACGTCCAGCGCGCGGGCGCGGGCGGGGCCGCCGGGCTCCGGCGGGTGGACGGTGTGGTGGCCGGGCTCCGGCGGGTGGACGGTGCGGTGGCTGCTCGCCTGTCCGGCGGTCGGGGCGAGGCGGGGCATGCGGCCCCGGGTCAGCGCGTCGAGGATCTCGGTGAGCTCCTCGGCGGCGATCGCCAGGGAGTGGGCGTCGGCATGGCAGTGGTCGAACCCGCAGACGACGGTCGTGCTCGCCTCGCGCAGGACGGCCGCGCAGGCGTACGAGGGCCAGGCCAGCGGGCGGCAGGCCCGGTCGAGGAGCGCGGTGAGCCGTTCCCGTACGCCGTGGTGGTCCAGGTGGTCCTGCTCCTCGCCGGCGCCCACCTCGGCGACGGTGAAGGCGAGGGAGTCCGCGGGGACGGCGAACCGTTCCACCCGGTCGTCGGGGCCCGTCCGCAGTCCGCTGCGCAGGGTCGGGTGGCGGCGGGCGAAGCGGGTGAAGCCGGCGGCCAGCACGGCGGGGTCGGCCCGGAACGGCAGGTCGAAGGCGCACGCGAGCCAGTTGCGGGCCTGTGGGCGGTGCAGCGCAGAGGCGAGGTGGAACCGCTCGTTGGCGCCCGGCGGTTCGCCGGCCGCCCGAGCACCCGCCGCCGCGGCGACCGTCGCGGCCGTCGGCGCCAGGACGACCAGCCGGCCCGGGGGCGGCCGGTAGTCGTCGACCGTGAGGACGTGCACGCTCACACCCCGCCGACCGGGGCCGGCTCCATCGCGGCCGCCCGGGGAACGCCCACGGCCGGTGGCGGCGTGTCCTGCGGCCCGTACGCGGGGGTGTCCTGCGGCCCGTACTCCACGGTGCCCTGCGGCCCGTACGCGGCAGTGCCCTGCGGCTCGCCGACGGCGGCGTCCAGGATCCGGCGCAGGTGCCGGACGTAGCGGTGGACGCTGTCGCGCGCGACCGGGTTGTCGGGGTAGGCGACGGTCAGGCGCAGCCCCTGCCACAGCCGCCACAGCCAGACGGACACGCCGCTGACCGGCGCCCCGGAGCCGAGGACGCCGAACCGGGCGGCGGTCCAGTCCCGGGAGCCGGGGGTGTGCCGCAGGTCGACGTAGGAGAGCACCGGCGGCACCGTGTTCCCGAGGGCGAGGGCCGCGGCCGGGTGCAGTTCGAGCACGCGGGCGGGTGACACCTCGGCCATGGCGTGGGCGCGGCCGAGCGCGTCGTGGGCGGCCGTGGCGGTGGCGGCGAACGACCGGCCCCGCGGGACCGGGAACTCCACGGGCACCAGGTTGACGAACCAGCCCTGCGCCGCGTGCCAGCGGCGCTCGCCGCGCGTGTGGGCGACCATCAGCCGCCGGTAGTGCGAGGTGCCGGCGAGTTCGTGCTCGGCGAGGGCGAGCGCGCCGACGGCCCCGGCGGCGAAGCTGCTTCCCCCGCGGCGGCAGGCCCGGGCGAACGCCTCCGCCTGCGGGAGGTCGAACAGGTCGACGGTCTCGTACACGGACGGGTGCCTGCCTCCGGGGTCGACGCCCAGGGGCAGGGCGAAGGAGGCGGGCAGCCCGCGGCCCAGGAAGTCGACCCACCGGGCGGCCACGGGGTGGGCCGGGTCCAGCGCGGCGTTGCGCCGGGCCTCGGCCACGCAGTAGTCGAGGTGGCTGCCGGTCTCGGGCAGCCTGGCGGGCGCGCCGCCGGTCTCGGCGGTGTAGAGGGCGCGGATCTCGGAGAACACCCGTGCCAGCGAGCAGCCGTCGGTGTGGGCGTGGTCGACGGCGAAGAACAGCGTGGACTTCTCGTCGCGCAGCACGGCGCCGGCCACGAAGCCGGGCCACGTCACCGGGTTGATCGCCTCGGCGAACCGTTCATGCATCCACGTCCGGACGGCTTCCCCGCTCGCGCGGACGCCGAGGCCGACCGGGTGCACCGTGACCGCCTGAGGGGGCAGCAGACGGCGCGTCAGGCCGGCGCCGTCGGCGGTGAACCAGGTCCGCAGCGCGTCGTGCCGGCGCAGCCATGCCTGCCAGGCCCGGGCGAGCGCGCCGACGTCCACCCGCCCCGGCAGGTCGAAGAAGGTCGCCAGCCAGCCGTGCCCTTCCTCGGGTGCCGTGAGGTAGCGCCGCACATGGGTGGCCTGGACGTCGCAGGCGCCGACGGGATGGGCGGGCCCGCCGCCGCCCGCCAGCGCCGACGCCGGTGCGGACGCCCGGAACTCGACGAGTTCGCCGGGCTCGGTCAGGTAGTCACGGATCGGGAACACCAGCACCGTGCTTCACGCTCCTGTTCACGCAGACGTTCGTCCGCACCGTTGGTCGACAGTGCGGGGCTGCCGTGAACGGCCTTTCCTCCCATGGCCGTTCACCCACCCGGACAAATCCGTCACGACGGGACCGACGACCGCCCGGCGGGGCGGGGGCCCGACGCGGGCGGACCGGGGAACGCCCACGCAGCCGAGGCCACCGCGTACCGCCGCGTCGGCGGTCGGTGCGGCAACGATAGGGGCGGACAACGGCTCCGCCGGTGCCGCCACTCCGTCGGGGCCGGAGCCGGCTCGCCGCCGCCCGTGCGACCTCGGAGCATGCGCTCGGCCGTCGCGGCCCGTGCGCGCAGCGCGGCAGCCTCCTCGTGCTGCCCCCGGTCGGCCAGGATCCGGGCCAGGATCCGGGCCCGGTACGGCGGCTCGCGTAGCAGCCCGGCCGTGGTCGGGCGGATTGCTACGCGGGCACCCAGGCGCGGACCTCCAGGTAGCCGATCTCGGCGTCCTCGACGGCGCGGCCGGTCTCGACCAGCCACGCCCGCATCGCCTCGGTGACGTCCCCGTGGTGGGCGGCGACCCGCCGGGACCACTCGGCGGCGTCGAAGCCGCCGGTGCTCGCGGAACCGTACGTGCGTTCCTCGGTGCCGTCGGCGCGGGGGACGAAACCGCGGCGCAGGCCCGCCGAGTCCTCGGTCGAGCCGGCCGACATGGTGAACTGGTCGGCGCGCATCCGCACGGTGAAGGCGAGGCGGCCGCCGGCCCGGCCGGTGGCGTGGACGACGGGGGCGAGGTGGGAGGCTCCGGAGCGGATGGCCTGCCGCCCGGCGCGGCCGGCCATCGACCCGCCCTCCTCGCCGACCACGTCCTTGCCCCGTACGCGGGCCCGCTGCCCGGTCCTGGTGCGGCGGCGCTCGACGTTCTCCTGCGCGATCCCGGTGAGCGCGTCGGTGTCGCGCTCACCCCCGCGCACCGCCCGTACGACCTGGCGCAGGGCGTCGACGAACGCCGCGCCCTTGCCCTTGGTGAAGAACTGCGACACCAGCGAGGCGTCGCGGCCGAGCATCCTGGCGACCTGCCGCTTGGTGAACCCCTGGTCGACGAGCTCCTGGGTCAGGCGGGCGGCCTCGTTGGGGTGCTGCGGGTCGGCCGGGCTCACCGGTCACCTCCGGCGCCGGGTTCGGCGGAACGGGCGGCGGCGGGTTCGGCGGCGGGTTCGGCGGCACGGGCGGCGGCGAGTTCGGCGCGGCCCCGGGCGCGCAGCCGGAGGTACTGCTCCTGGCCGGTCGGGTGCGGGACGGGGCCGCTCAGGTGGCCCTTGAGCAGGTAGTCGCCGGGCTCGCCCCGGTACGGCCACGGCTGGCGCTCCGTCAGCGCGATGCCGTCGGTGCCGAAGTACACGACCGTGCCGGGCCTGGCGTGCAGGGCGCCGGCGACGCCGACGACCTCCTTGCCCTGCCGGTACTTCATGTCCAGCAGGGCGGCCCGCGCCCCCGACCACACGAAGGCGGCCCACTCGGGGTGGGCGTACGGGTCCCGGGAGAACCCGGCCTGCCGCTGCCACGTCACCACGGCGCCGTCCTGGCCGAGGATCTCCACCCCGGCGGGCAGCGTCTCGCCGACCGGTGTGGTGCCGGACACCAGGCGGGGGCGCTGCGCGAAGCCGCCGAGGCCGAACAGCAGGACGGCGCGGACGGCGCGGGAGGCGAGGTAGGCGGCGGTGCGCTGCCGCTCGTCGGCGTGCGCCCTCGACAGGCCGGTCAGGTCCGCCCAGGCGGCCTTCAACCGCTTGCCCCAGTCGTCCAGCGGCTTGCCGTCCTCCCACACCAGGCCGCCCAGGACCTCGATCCGCCACGGCCCGAGGTGGTTGGCGAGCGCGAGGTGGACCTCCGCCCCGCCCGCCCAGGTCGTGAACGTGGCACCCGGCTCCGACGGGTAGACCCAGGCGCGGTCGCCGGTGACGGGGGCCGGGAGCAGACCGACGTGCTCCCACCCGGCCGGGACGGTGACGCGGACGTTCCAGTGCGAGCAGGACATCAGGGCCTTGGTCTGCTCCGCCTCGGTCATCGCGGCGAAGGCCCGCGCGGTGATCCGCTGCGGGGTGCCGACCGGGGACTTCCACAGGTGCCTGGCGTAGGCGAAGGTGCGGTCGTACTCGACGAGCGCGGGCAGCTCGGCCGGGACGCGCGGCGGCAGGATCAGCTCGGTGCGGCCCTGGCCGGCGGTCGCGTGCAGCAGGCCGCGCAGCTCCTCGGACAGCACCGGGTAGCCGCCGGCGAACCGGCCCTTGACCGGGACGGTGCGCGACCACAGGTCCCGTCCGGTCTGGCTCGGCGAGCCCATCAGGACGACGTCGTCCCAGTGCCGGCGCAGCGCCTGCCACAGCAGCTTGAACGCCTCGCGCACCGTCACCACGTCGGCGCCGTCCGGGTCGAACCACTCCCCCACCGACCGGATCTCGGTGCTGTCGCCGTCGGGCGCGGCGGCGGGGGCGTACCGGCCGACCGGCTGGCGCTGGTGCACGAAGTGCCCGGCGAGCCGGTCGCGGCCGGCGCCGACGGCAGTGGTCCAGCGCTCGGACGGGGTGTTCAGCCAGGCGGCGACGGCGTCCTTCAGCGTGCTGTACCGCTCGGCGCCGTCGTGCCAGGGGGCGCCGGCGGTGATGTAGACGCGCTCGGTGCCGGGGGCGGCGGCCAGGACGGCGTCCAGGATCTCACCGGGCGTACGGGCGCCGAGGTCGAGGCGCACGACCCGGTCGCGCACCGCGAGGTCGCCGGTCGCGGCGTCCAGGAACACCGTGGCGCGGGCCTGCTGGACGAAGTTCGGTCGCTTGGACAGCAGCCCGGTGGTCACGGCCTCGAACCGGGCCCCCGCGGGGCCTTCGGGGACGGTGGGCAGCTCGCGCGGCCCGACGTCGGGCACCGAGTGCGGGACGGCAGCGACCGGAGCGACCGGAGCGACCGAGGCTGCGGGTTCTCCCGACGTAATTGCGGAGGTGGGGGCGGGTGGTGTGGCGGGTGCGGTAGCGGGTGCCGTAGCGGGCGCCGTAGCGGGTGCGGCAGCGGCGGGGCTCGTGGCGGCGGGGGGCTCGGCAACGGGGACCGCCGGGCGGGTCAACGCCGGGGCCACCGCGGGCTCTGCGGCCGGCTGTGGCCGGTGATCCGGCTCCGGTTGCGGCTGTTGCTCCGGCTGCGGCTGCTCCGTATGCGGCTCGGCCGCAACGACGGCCAGCTCGGGCTCCGGGGCGGCGCCGACGGGCTCCGGGGCGGCGCGGACGGCGGACGGGGTCGGGTCGAGCACCGGGGCGAGCCGCACCACGTCGCCGAGCGTCAGGCCGGCGGCCTTGGCGATGGCGTCGGCTTTCGCGCCCTCGAACCCCGCGAGCCCGGTGACCCGGCGCGCGCGCTGGGCGGCGAGCTTGTCCAGTGCCTTCCGGGCGGCCGCGACCGCCTTCTCCGCGGCGGTGATCTCCGCCCGCAGCTCCCGCAGTCCGGCGAGCTCGGCGGTGTACGTCTTGCGGTCCATCAGCGGGTCACTCCCCTTCCGCGGCGACGACTGCGGCAGCGACCGAAGCAGCGACCGAAGCAGCGACCGGAGCAGCGACCGGAGCAGCGACCGAAGCGGTGGGAACGTAGGCGATCGGGCCGCCGGACACCGACGGCAGGCGGGTGCCCAGCAGCAGATCGGCCAGGCGGGCGTCCTGCGGGTCGGCGGGGCCGACGGCGTTGGCCGGGGCGGTGAGGTCGGTCAGGCGGCCCGCCAGACGGGCCGCCGGGAACCGAAAGCGGGCCGCGGTGCCGGCGGCGCCGTCGGACTCCCACGGCGTCAGGCCGGTCAGCACCGCCACGACGAACCCGGCCACCGTCACCGGCAGCACCCCACCGGCCGCGACCCGGGCCGGATCGCACCGCCACCAGCCGGACAGCGAGGCCAGCAGTTGTGCGTCATCCAGCGCCGTCCCGAAGCCGACCCACTCCCGGCCCGGCTCGTCCACCCTCCTGAGCGCGTCCGACCGCAGCACCGCCACCTCCACCGTACCGAGCCCGCCGAGGTCCGCGACCGGCCGGTCCTGCAGGGCCTGCAGCGCGGCCAGCGGGAACACCTGCCGCCCCGTTCCGCGCACGCCGGGGACCACACCGGTGGCCATCAGCTTCTTCACCGTCGGGATGGAACACCCCAGCGCCGACCCGGCCTGCCCGGTCGTCACGAACACACCCAGACCTCCACGCCCATGCCTCTGCAGCTGACTCCAAAGACTAGTCCACCTCGCACCTTCCCCCTGGCAGGCACCCTGCGGCTCCGCCTCCGCCCCCGACCGGAACGGCTGACGCCCCCTCCGCAGTGGCGGCGTCCCCCCGGGGTCACCGGTGGGGAGCGGGTACGCCCGCCGCGCGGAGCCGGGCCTCGGTGAGGGCGGTCAGCCGGGCCGATACGGGTGCCCGGTCGCCGCGGTGGTCGTTGATCAGCCGGTACTGGGCGGCGGCCCCGCGCCAGGCCCGCCGGTCGGCCGGGTCGCCCAGCAGTGCCGGGTTGGCGAGGTAGTGGTCGGCCATGGCGGTGGCGAGTTCCTCGATCCTGGGGTCGTCCGGCTCCCAGCCCTCGGCCTCGCAACCGCGTTTGACCAGGTCCACGTACCCGGGGTCGTCGAGGCAGTGTTCGAGCCGGGTCAGGAAGCCGTCGAAGCCCTCCGGCACCATCGCCCGGGCCAGGACCAGGGCCTCGCGCTGCGCGTCCACGTAGTCGGGGCCGAAGCCGAGGCCGGGCATCCGGTCCAGCAGCACGCAGGCACGTTCGGGCAGCAGGGCCCGGTCGCCCTCGGCGAGCCGGTACAGCGTGTCGCGGCGCGCGCTCAGCTCCTCGATCCGCTCGGTCAGCCGCCGCCCGACGTCGGCGAGGGCGGCGGCGAACTCCCCGGTGTCGCCGTCCGCGTCGAGCAGGGGCCCGATCTCGGCCAGCGGCACCCCGGCGGCCGCCAGCGTGCGGACCTGTACCAGCCGCAGCAACTCGGCCGACCCGTACCGCCGGTAGCCGGAGGTGTCCCGGGGCGGTTCGGCGACCAGCCCGTTCTGGTGGTAGTGCCGCAGTGTCTTCACCGTGACGCCGACGAAGGCCGCCGCCTGTCCGATCGTGACGCCGTTCACCATCTGCTCGACCTGCCTCGGGTTCGTGGTGGAGGGGCCGCGCCGGCCCTGCGCGGCGCGGCCCCGGTTCGCCTGCGACGGTCGGGGCCTCGGCGGCGCGCGGCCGAAGGGCCGAGCGCGAGGGCGGAACGGTCCCCTCGAAGCGTACGGGCAAGCGTACGGACATCCGTGCCCCGTACGGGAGTTCAGCCCGTCGGCCGTGCCGGGTCGGCCTGCCCGCGGCGGAACACCTCGCCGACGAGCCGCTGTTGGGCGTCCCGGAACGCCGGGGCGAGGGACATGTCGGCGTCGTCCACGTAGTTCAGCCCGGCGGTCAGGGTCGTGCGGCCGTCGGGGGTGGCGTACATCAGCGCCGCCGAGCCGATGGTGGCGCCGTTGTGGTGGTGGAGGGTGCCGACGCCCGGGCCCATGTCCTGCGTGAACAGCCCCAGGCCGTAGCCGATCGTCGGCTCCGGGGTGCGCATCTCGGCCAGCAGGTCGGCCCGCAGGAGCCGGCCGCCCATCAGCGCGGAGACGTACGTGTGCAGGTCCCGGGTGGTCGAGATCATGTCCCCGCCGGCCCCGACCCAGGACGGGTCGTGCCGGGTGATGTCCACCGTCCGCTCCCGCCCGGCGTCCTCGTAGCGGTAGTA
Organism: Kitasatospora sp. NPDC101447; assembly: GCF_044767225.1. Lineage (NCBI taxonomy): Bacteria > Bacillati > Actinomycetota > Actinomycetes > Kitasatosporales > Streptomycetaceae > Kitasatospora > Kitasatospora sp. NPDC101447. Next base: position 6,545 of record NZ_JBIWNL010000013.1, on the reverse strand, counting down.
GCCGTGGTTGTGGGGCTCGGGCACCTCCGGCGAGCTGCCCGGCGCCACGGTGCCGGTCAGCCCCAGCGGGCCCACGACCAGCCGCCGCAGCTCCTCCGCGAACGGCCGCCCGGTGACCGCCTCGATCACCAGCCGCGCCAGCACGTAGTTGGTGTTGGAGTAGCTCCAGCCCGTCCCCGGCGCGAACCGGGCCGGCCTGGACAGCGACAGCCGCACCAGCTCCTCGGGCCGGTAGGTGCGGAACCGGCCGTCCACCCACTCCCTGCCCCGCCACGGCACGCCCGGCACGACCGTCCCGTCCTCGCTGAGCTCGCCGGTGTGGCTGAAGACCCCGCTGGTGTGCTGCAGCAGCATCCGCACCGTGATCCGACGGTCCAGCCCGAACGCGGGCAGGTAGCCGTCGACCGGCGCGTCCAGGCCGACCCTGCCCTCCGCGACCAGCATCAGCACGACGGTCGCCACGAAGCTCTTGGTGACGCTGCCGATCCGGAAGTGCCCGTCCGCCGACGCCTGCGCGCCCCCGTCCGGCTCCTGCACCCCGGCACTGCCGACCCACTCGCCCCGCTCGTCGTTCACCCGCAACTGCACCCCGAGGATGCCGGACCGGACGATCTCCTCGATCGCCTCGCGCAACTCCGGACGGTCCTGCCCCTGCTCGGACGAGGTGGTGGACATGTCGCTCCTTCACAGCAGTGGTGCCCGACTCCCCGCCGGGCCGCTGCCCTGAGCCTCCACCCCGCCCCAGGGTCAACCTCAACGGTGATCCGGCTCACACCTCCCGGCGCCCGGGCAGCGACTGGTGTCACTCCGGCCAGGCGGAGCCCTGGATGACCTCGACGAAGTCGCCGCGCTCGAAGCCGGGGACGAAGTGGGCGAGGACGTCCGCCTTGACGGTGCCGAAGGTGCTGTCCGGGCGGTCCTTGATGCCGTCGGTGAACGCCGCGAGGATGCCGTTCTTGAAGTCGGGGCGGGGGTGGGCGGCGACCACGGCGGCGCGCTGCCCGTCCGTGACGGCGTGGTAGCCGATGCCCAGGACGTCCAGTTCCACGCCCCGGGTGACCAGCGCGATCTCGGGCGCCATGTGCAGGGGGATCTCCGGGGTGGTGTGCAGGGCGATCGCGGTCCAGACCCGCTGGGCGGGCTCGCCGGTGATGCCGTGGGCCTCCAGGAAGCGCCGGGCCTCGTCGGCGCCGTCGATCTCGAACCGCTGGTCGGTACGGGCGAAGCGGTCGGTGAGGCCGAGGTCGTGGAACATCGCACCCACGTAGAGCAGCTCCGGGTCGTAGTCCAGCCCCTGCTCGGTTCCGCGCAGCGCCCCGAACAGGAACACCCGGCGCGAGTGGTCGAACAGCAACGGCGAGGCCACCTCCCGCACCAACGCGGTCGCCTCCCGTGCCAGGGCACTGTCCGGGATGCGAACGCCCGCGATCGTCGTCCCACCCGTCATGCCGCTCCTCGTCCCACTGCTCATCTGGCTCGCCATGCGACCTCAGCTCCTTCGCGTCCTCCACCGACGGTTCGGTGGACTCCTCCACCTTCGCCCGGTGGCCTACGCTGGAGCCATGTCCGTACAGACACCCACCCCTCGGATTCGGACATGACGCGGCGAGTCGCCTTCCTCGTCGTCGACGGCGTCACGCTGCTCGACGTCAGCGGCCCGATGGAGGTCTTCCACCAGGCCGGCCGACTCGGCCACACCTACGCGACCCACCTGGTCTCGCCCGGCGGCGGCACCGTCACCGCCTCCAACGGCGTGGCCCTGGCCGCCACCGCCGCGCCGAGCAGCCCTTCGCCGAGCGCCGCCGCACCGAGCACGGAACCGACCGCCGACCCGCTCGGCAGGCTGGACCGACTGGACCGACTGGACCGACTGGACCGACTGGACACGCTCGTGGTCGCCGGGGCCGACCACCTCGCCGACCGGGGCCCCGACGACGAGCTGCTCGCCGCCGCCGCAGAGCTCGCCGCACGGGCGGAGCGGGTCGCCTCGGTGTGCAGCGGCGCGTTCGTCCTCGCCGCACTCGGCCTGCTCGACGACCGCCGCGCCACCACCCACTGGCGCCACGCCCGCACCCTCGCGCTGCGCCACCCCCGCGTCCGCGTCGAACCCGACGCCCTGCACGTCAGCGACGGCCGCTTCCACACCAGTGCCGGCATCAGCGCCGGCATCGACCTCGCCCTCGCCCTGGTCGAGCACGACCACGGCGCCGACGCCGCCCGCGCCGTCGCCCGCGAACTCGTCGTCTTCATGCAGCGCCCCGGCGGCCAGTCCCAGTTCTCCACCGCCCTGGCCACCCCACCCGCCCGCAGCGACCTCCTGCGCGCGCTCACCGACGCCGTCCTCGCCGACCCGGCCGCCGACCACAGCCTGCCCGCCATGGCCGCCACCGCCGCCGTCAGCACCCGCCACCTGACCCGGCTCTTCCAGGCCGAGCTGAACACCACCCCCGCGCGCTGGGTCGAACGCGTCCGCCTCGACCGCGCCCAGCTGCTCCTCCTCGACGGCCACAGCGTCACCGCTGCGGCCCGCCACAGCGGCCTCGGCAGCGACGAAACCCTCCGCCGCGCCTTCGCCCGCCACCTGCACACCACCCCGACCGAGTACCGCACCCGCTTCACGACCACCCACCGCGGTACCAGCTGACCCTCCCGGGCCTTCCCCCGAAGTAGCCTCCTCTCAAAGCCCCAGAGCCCTCCAAAGGCCCTGAGAGCCCCTCAGAGGCCCTTCGGTCGCCCATCCCAGGGGGCCGGGGGCCGGGCAAGCACGTCCGGCCCGCAAGGGGGCCGGGAGGGCTGCAGTATTCGAACACCTCACCCCGCGCGTCCGGGCGCGACCCCAGGAAGCCGGCGGGTTGCCGCTGACGGAGCGGCGGTCGGGTCAGTCGCTGAGTGCGAGATGCAGGATCGTGGCCCACCGGTCGCTGACCAACAGCAGGTTGCGCCACCAGATGTAGTACGCGTGCGGGCCTCCGACATCACCGGAGCTTCGGACGGGACCCAGGTGTGCCTCGATGAGGTCGGCGACGCCATCGGCGAGTTCGCCGGCCCGCCGGATCTCATCGGGCGTGCGCAGGTTGGCGGCCGGCCACCTCTGGGCGGGCTGCATGAACCCCTCGGTCACCTGTCGACGGAGAATGTCCCGCCAGGCCCCGGGTGATGTGAACGGGCGTATCGGTGCCGGCACCTGGTATCCGCTGCCCCAGCCCCCGGCGTCGTAGACGGCCTGAGCGAGACTCTGCATCCGGTCATGACCGGGTGCCGTCCCGTTCACGGGGACCACGTGAAGCAGTTCGATGAACGGCTCGTGGTCGCAGTCCTGGAGCAGGTCGAGCAGGGGTTCCGCTGCGGCTTCCACTGCGTCCGGCGCAGCGAGCGGGTTCAGCATGGATGTCCGGGTCCTCTCGTCCACTCTTGCGGTTCGGCCCCATTGTGCTGACTGAGCGCACATTCGTGCGGCGGAGTTTCTGCAGCCTCCGGTGAGCGGAGGCGCCGGAGCTCTCCTCGCTCACGCGGGGCCGACCGAGCTCGGCGCACCGTCGGTCCTCCGGGAGCTTCGACCGCCCTCCGCCCTTCTGAGCGGAGCACCCGCCCCGACGCGACGCGGAGAGGGTCCGGACATGCTTCACGTCTAACAAGCGTTTACTGCGTCTTTTATGTTCAACGCGCCCACCGCAAAGCACCGTTCGGCGCGAAAACGCGCCTTCGCGGACGACATCGGCCGCTCTCGGACTCCAAAGCTCACCTCGGGACCAAAAGTCTTCATGCACGCGTCAACTTGCTCCGCGCCGGACGGAAGTGAGAGGTTCGCGCCCGCTGTCCGCCTGACCGGCACCCGCACCCGCACCCGCACCGACTGCACCCAAGCCGAAACGGTGATCGCTCTCGTCCGGTGTGTGCCGACCCCGGCCCGGCACACACCGGACCCGAGCGCGTCGCCGCGGACAAGGGCCACAGCTCCCGAGCCTTCCGCGCCTACCTGCGCCGGCGCGACACCGCCACCCGCTACGACAGGACCCCGAGCACTACCGAGCAAGCCGTCACCTGGCTCACATGATCGCCAAGATGCTCCCTGGGTCCTTTCCTTTGGATCAGCGGGAGGACCAGGCGAAGATGCCGGCGATGTGGAGCCCGGCGTGGAAGACGGTGGCGGTCTTCTCGTAACGGGTGGCCAGGCCGCGCCAGTTCTTCAGGCGGTTGATGCAGCGCTCCACGGTGTTGCGCTTCTTGTAGGCCTGGCGGCCGAAGGCGGGCGGGCGGCCTCCGTTCCGGACTTTGCGCTTGCGGTTGGCGATCTGGTCGGCGGGCTGCGGGATCACCGCCGGGATCCCGCACCTACGGAGGTGTTCGCGGATGGCGCGCGACGAGTAGGCCCGGTCCGCCAGGACCACGAGGGGCCGGGCCCGCGGCCGGCCGGCCTGGGCACGCGCAGGGCTGCCATGACGTGCTCGAACGCCGGCGCGTCACCGGCCTGGCCGGCCGTGAGGACAAAGCACAGCGGGCGGCAGCGGCCGTCCGCGGCGACGTGGATCTTCGTCGTCAGCCGTACTCGGCGGGCAGGTGCACCCACTGCGAGCCGGTCTGAAACTTCCACGCGATCGCGTCGATCACCTGCCGGTGGTCGCGCCACCGCCCGCCCCGCTTCGGCGTCCGGTCCGGCAACAACGGCTCTGTCCGCGCCCACTGCGTGTCAGTCAGTGGCACGACCAGACCAACGATCCGATGATCGGAAAGAAGCGCCCTAGCTGCTCCGCGGCGGTGCACCGTAGTTGGCCGTCAGCTCGGCGGCATAGGCGTCGGGGACCGGCCGGCCGCGGAAGACCAGCGGCAGCCAGGACGCCAGCGCGCCGGCTGCGTCGACGCACGGCCCGTACCGGACGTGCCAGTCCTGCCGCGCGATCTCGCCCGGGAAGCCTCGGACGACGGCGACCGCCGGGTCGCGTTCGCCCCAACAACCCCAGCGGCCGGACGGACCGGTGAGTGCGACGGTGCGCGCCGCGATGGTGATCGACTCCAGGGCTTCCCGGCCCGAATCGAACCCGACCTCCGCCCAGTAGTCGTCCGAGGTGACCTCGACGGACAGCGACAGTGCCGGGCCGGCCATGCCATCCGCCTCGACGACGAGCAGGTCGACCTGCCGGTCGCCGTGCAGCCTGGCCAGCGCCGCGAGCGCCGGCCAGGCGACCGGGGTGAGCAGCAGATCGAACTCACAGAACACCGCAGGGTCGGCGAGTTCCCGGAAGACCTGCGCGGGCAACCTGGCATCGAGGTCGAAGACAGCGGCGGCGCGGGCGCGGAGGGCGTCCGGGTTCGAAGTCATGAAGCGGTGTCCTGGTCCTCGGTCTGGTCCGGGGCTGCCGTGAGCGGCCACGGGACGATCTGCTCGTCGGCTAACCATCAGTCAACACCGCCTGCTCGCCCTGTCCGGCGGGGGGCCTGTCCGGCGGATCAGGTGGCCGCCCCGCGTGCGGGGCCATTGTTCTTCTCGCCGTGGGGCGGGTGCCCTGACAGGCGACGGGTAGGCGAACCGAAGGACCAGCGGGCCAACCGCAGGCGCCGAGGAAGTGGCCCGGCCCATGATCGGGCGGGCGAACAAAGCAGTCGCCGGCTGTTCGGCTTCCCTGCCACGATGTGGCGATGACGACGTTGTTCCTGATGGTCGGCCTGCCAGGAGCCGGAAAGACCACCCGGGCTCGGCAACTCGCCGCAGAGCACGGTGCGCTGCGCCTGACCCCCGACGACTGGATGATCCCCCTGTTCGGCGAGGCGGAGGCGGACGGGAAACGCGACGTACTGGAGGGGCGCATGCTCTGGCTCGCCCTGGAGGCGGTCAAGCTCGGCACCAATGTCGTCGTGGACTACGGCTGCTGGTCACGGCATGAACGGTCTGCGATCCGCTGGCTGGTGGAGGCCGAGGAGGCGTGCTTCCGCATGGTCTACCTGCCTGTGGACGATGAGACCCAACGCGCCCGTATCGCCCATCGCTGGGCGACCACCCCCGAGGAGACGTTCTCGATGTCCGAGGCCGACATCCTGCACGGGCGGGCGCATTTTGAGGAGCCCGACGCGGTGGAGCTGGAGGGCCACGAGGTCGAGGTCTCCGGCCCGCCGCCCGGCTGGGTGGGCTGGCGGGAGTGGGCCGCCGACCGGTGGCCGTCGTTCGCGTGAGTACTGCGGCCCACGACAACGCAGCCGTACCGGGCGTGCCCGCACCACCGTCCTGTCGCCGCCTCTGATCGGCCGCCCGCCAGCGAGGCCGAAGCCCGGTCGGGTGGCAGCCCCACCGAGGCGGCTCCGCGCGGCACCCCCTCGGACCCGCCCCAGGCCTCCGAAATTTTCCGCGGAAAATTCGGAGACACCGGGCGCCCCTCGAACCCGGTCGCCGCCAGCGGTGGAACAGGTCAATCCAGGGACCGGGACTCACTCAAGCCGAGCCGGCGTGACATCGCGATGAGCCTCTCCCCCGCAGTCATTCCGCTGCCCCGCCGCCGAGCATCGCCCGCCGTCGCCGCCCGTCGCCGTCGGTCGCCACGTGCCGGAGGCGCCAC
>NZ_JBIWNL010000012.1:90646-253440 GCF_044767225.1 Kitasatospora sp. NPDC101447 | reverse complement strand
CGCCGCAACATCGGGATCTACGGCTTCGGCGGTCTGGTGGTGCCGTTCGTCGGCATCAAGCTGATCGACCTGATCGTCCAGTTCATCCCCGGCCTCAACTGACGCAGGGAAAGGAGAGAAACACCATGTCCAAGCCCCTGCCGACCGCCGTCCGCACCCACTTCACCGCGCTGCGCGTGCTGTTGGTTCTCACGGTGATCCTCGGAGTCGCCTACCCGCTCCTCGTCACCGGGATCTCCCAGGTCGCCTTCGGCGACAAGGCCAACGGCTCGATCGTGAAGGCCGACGGCAAGGAGATCGGGTCCAGCCTGATCGGCCAGAACTTCAACCTGCCGAAGAAGAACCCGGACGACCCGAAGGAGGAGGCCCAGCCGGACCCGAAGTGGTTCCAGCCCCGCCCCTCCGCCGCCGGGACCGGCTACGACGGATCCTCGTCGGGTGCCTCCAACCAGGGCCCGAACAGCGACGACCTGCTGAAGGCCGTCAACGACCGCCGCGCCGCCGTCGCCGCGTTCGACGGCGTCGACCCGGCGAGCGTCCCCGCCGACGCGCTGACCGCCTCCGGCTCCGGCCTCGACCCGGACATCTCGGTGGCCTACGCCAAGGAGCAGGTCGACCGGGTCGCCAAGGAGCGCGGCCTGCCCGTCGAGAAGGTGGCCGCGCTGGTCGACGCGCACACCGAGAGCCGTTCGCTCGGCTTCCTCGGACAGGACGGCGTCAACGTCGTCCTGCTCAACAAGGCGCTCAGCGAGCAGAAGTGACACCACCCCACACGAGCGGGTGACCGGGCCGGCCCGGGCACGGGAGGACGCCTCCCGCGCCCGGGTCGGCCGACCCGTGTCCGCAGACGTCCACCACCTCCGATCCGATGGAAAGAGCAGTGCCCATGGCCCGCGACCTCACCCCCGGCTCCGGCGTCCGCCGCGGCCGGCTGAGGGTGTACCTCGGCTCCGCGCCGGGCGTCGGCAAGACCTACCGGATGCTGGACGAGGCCCGGCGCAGACGGGACCGCGGGTCCGACGTCGTGGTCGGGTACATCGAGTGCCACGGCAGACGCCACACCGAGGGCATGCTCGCGGGCCTGGAGGTCCTGCCGAGGGTCCACCGCTCCTACCGGGACGCCGAGTTCGAGGAGATGGACCTCGACGCCGCGCTCGCCCGCCGCCCGTCCGTCGTCCTGGTCGACGAGCTGGCGCACACCAACATCCCCGGCGGTCGGCACGCCAAGCGCTGGCAGGACGTCGAGGAACTGCTCGCCGCCGGGATCGACGTCATCACCACGGTGAACGTCCAGCACCTGGAATCGCTGAACGACGTCGTCCGGAAGATCACCGGCATCCCGCAGCGCGAGACCGTCCCGGACGAGGTGGTCCGCCGGGCCGACCAGATCGAGCTCGTCGACATGGCCCCGCAGGCCCTGCGCCGCCGGATGGCCCACGGCAACGTCTACAAGGCGGAGAAGGTGGACGCCGCACTCTCGAACTACTTCCGGGTCGGCAACCTCACCGCCCTGCGCGAACTCGCCCTGCTGTGGGTCGCCGGGCGGGTGGACGAGGGACTGCGCGACTACCGGGCCAGCCACAACATCGACCGGGTCTGGGAGACCCGCGAACGCGTCGTGGTCGCCCTCACCGGCGGCCCCGAGGGCGAGACCCTGATCCGCCGCGCCGCCCGGATCGCCGACCGGACGGCCGGCGGCGACCTGCTGGCCGTCCACGTCACCCGCAGCGACGGCCTGGCCGGCGCCTCCTCCGGCGCGCTCGCCCAGCAGCGACAGCTGGTCGAGGACCTCGGCGGCAGCTACCACGTGGTCGTCGGCGACGACATCCCCACCGCGCTGCTCGCCTTCGCCCGCGCCCACGACGCCACCCAGCTGGTCCTCGGCACCAGCCGCCGCGGCCGGATCAACCGCTTCCTCACCGGCCCCGGCATCGGCGAGACCACCGTGGACGCCTCCGAGGACATCGACGTCCACATGGTCACCCACGAGTTCACCGGCCGCGGCCGGCTGCCCTCGCTCGGCCGCCGCCACTCCAGGCGCCGCACCGTCGTCGGCTACGCGGCCGGCTTCGTCCTGCCCTGGCTGCTCACCGCGCTGCTCTCCCAGGCGCACCACCGGATCAACCTCACCACCGACGCGCTGATCTTCCAGCTCGGCGTGGTCATCGTGGCCCTGCTCGGCGGCGCCGTGTCCGCCCTGGTGGCCGCGCTCTTCGCCTCGGTGCTGCTGAACTACTACTTCATCCCGCCGATCCACAGCCTGACCATCGGCGAGACCAACAACATCGTGGCCCTGGTGGTCTTCGCCGCCATCGCGCTCACCGTCTCCACCGTCGTCGACCACGCCGGCCGGCTCACCGCCCGGGCCGCCCGGGCCACCGCCGAGGCCGAGACCCTCTCCACCCTGGCGGGCAGCGTGCTGCGCGGCGCCGACGCGCTGCCCGCCCTGCTGGAGAAGTCCCGGACGGCCTTCGGCATGCGGGCCGTCGCCCTGCTCTCCCGGGCCGACGGCGAGGTGCTCGCGCACTGCGCGGACGAGCACCCGGGCGACGGCGATGGCCCGCACGAGACCACCGAGGTCCCGGTCGGCCCGGACGCCGTCCTGGTCCTCACCGGCCGCCGGCTGCCCGCCGCCGACCAGCGCGTGCTCACCGCCTTCGCCGCGCACGTCGCCGCCGCCCTGGAACGCGACCGGCTCGCCGTGGTCGCCGCCGAGGTCGAACCGATCAAGGCCGCCGACCGGATGCGCACCGCCCTGCTCGCCGCCGTCAGCCACGACCTGCGCACCCCGCTCGCCGCCGCCCGCGCCTCGGTCGGCTCGCTGCGCAGCCCCGACGTCGAGTTCTCGCCCGAGGACCAGGCCGAACTGCTCGCCACCGCCGACGAATCGCTGGTCAAGCTCACCCGTCTGGTCGACAACCTGCTCGACATGAGCCGCCTCCAGGCCGGCGCGCTCACCCTCCACCTCACCGAGACCCACCTCGACGAGGTCCTGCCCCGCGCGCTCGACAGCCTCACCGACCCGTACGCGCCGATCCAGCCGCTCGACCTCGACACCGCCCCGGCGGTGCTCGCCGACCCGCCCCTGCTGGAACGCGTGCTCGCCAACGTGATCACCAACGCGCTGCGCCACAACGCCCCCGGCGCGCCCGTCCTGGTCACCGCCAGCCACCACGCCGAGCAGGTCGAGGTCCGGGTGATCGACCGCGGCCCGGGCATCGCCCCCGAGGACCGCGACCGGGTCTTCCTGCCCTTCCAGCGCCTCGGCGACACCGACAACACCACCGGCGTCGGCCTCGGCCTCGCGCTCTCCCGCGGCCTCGCCGAGGCCATGGGCGGCAGCCTGGAGGTCGAGGACACCCCCGGCGGCGGCACCACCATGCTGCTCACCCTGCCCGCCGCCACGGCGCACCCCGCCGCCGAGCCCGTCGCAGCTGAGCCCATCACCCCCGAGCCCGTCACCCCCGAGCCCGTCGGCCCCGAGGAGGAGGCGCCGCATGAGTGAGATCCTGATCGTCGACGACGAACCGGCCCTGCTGCGCACCCTGAGGATCAACCTCAGCGCCCGGCAGTACGCCGTCCGCACCGCGGCCAGCGGCGGCGAGGCGCTCGACCGTGCCGCGCACTCGCTCCCGGACGCCGTCCTGCTCGACCTCGGCCTGCCCGACCTCGACGGGATGGACGTGCTGCGCGGCCTGCGCACCCACAGCGCGATGCCGATCATCGTGCTCTCCGGCCGGAGCGACGCCGCGGACAAGGTCGGCGCTCTCGACGCGGGCGCCGACGACTACCTGACCAAGCCGTTCCTGATGGACGAACTGCTGGCCCGGTTACGCGCGGTGCTGCGCCGGCCGCTGGGCGGCGTCCAGCCGGTCCGGCCGGTGATCGGCGACCACACCGTGGACCTCGCGGCCACCACGGTGAACGGCCCCGACGGCACGGTGCGGCTCACCCCGACCGAGTGGCGGATCCTCGCCCTGCTGCTCGCCAATCCCGGCCGGCTGGTGCCCGGCCGGCAGATCCTGCGCGAGGTGTGGGGCCCGGCGCAGGAGGGGCGCGGCAACTACCTGCGGGTCTACCTCGCCGGGCTGCGCCGCAAGCTGGAGCGGGACCCGGCCCGGCCGCGGCACCTGATCACCGAGCCGGGCATCGGGTACCGGTACGTGCCGTAGCTCGGGTGGGCGAGGGGGAGAGGGAGGGGGCGGGGAAGAGCAGGCCCGGTCGTCAAGGGGGCATCAAGAGTCCGCCGCGTGCCGACAGGAGGGCGTCAAGGCGGGACGGCGGTGGTGCTCCGTAGGCGTAGCGTCGGTACCGAACCGAGCGGGCCCAGCTCCGTGTGGGGAAGCCCGGGGCCGCTCGCACCGCCGTCGAACGACGGCCGGCAGGTGGGGGAGGGGCGCGCGACAACCCGTCGCGCGCCCCTTGGTGTTCGCGCAGGAACCCGCAGGTCGGAACCCGCACGTCCGAACCCGCACGTCGGAACCCGCACGTCGGAACCCGCACGTCGGAACCCGCACGTCCGAACCCGTACGTCGGCCCCGCGGCCCGGACCCCGCGGCCCGGACCCCGGCCGTCGCTCAGCCCTCGGCGCTCCCGGACTGCCTGGGCAGCGCCAGCGCCACGGTGTCCGCGAACTCCCGTACCGCGCTGGTCCGGCTGACCACCCGGCCGCTGTGCACCACCAGCCGGCTGTGCCCGCCCGAGAGCGCCCCGGCCAGGCTGTCCCCGCGCACCGCCAGCAGCTCCGCGGGGAACCCGGCGTCCACCCGGACCGGTGCCAGCCCGAGCGCCGCCCGGGCCTGGTTCGCCACCGCGTCGTACGCCGCCTCCGGCGTCAACTCCCCGCTCGCCGCCAGCAGATAGGCGCACGCGAGTGGATCCGCCCGGCCGACCGGGTTGGACGGGTCGCGCAGGGCCCCGCTGCCCGCCGCCAGCGGCACCCGGGCCGCCGCCAACTCCCGCAGCAGGCCCGGCCGCAGGCCGGAAGGCCGGCCCTCCAGGCCGGTGCAGCCGCCGTTCTGCGGCAGGCAGACCACCCGCACCCCGCTGGTCGCCAGCACCGCCGACGCGCCGCGCGGCAGCGCACCGCACGGCCCGAGCGTCACCCGTGGCCTCAGCGGTGCCAAGGCGCCCGCCAGCCGGGCGAGTTGGGCCCCGTCGGCGGCCGAGGTGTGCAGGTCCACCGGGCAGTCGGCCTCCCGGGCGGCCTCCAGCAGCAGCTCCACGTAGCCGGACGGGTCCGGGTCCAGCTCCGGGCAGCCGCCGGCCGCCGTGGCGCCCAGCTTGAGCGCCTCGCGCAGCTGCGCCCGGCCGTCCGCACCGGCCCGCCCGGTGAGCAGCCGGGGCATCGCGACCGCCTGCAGGTCGGCCAGCCCGCGCAGTGCCTGCCGGGCGGTGAGCACCGCCTCCAGCGGGCGCAGCCCGTGCACGTCGCCGATCCGGACGTGGGTGCGCTGGGCGGTGGCGCCGTAGCCGAGCGAGGTGAGCGCGGCCTCGGTGACCCGGCGGGTGAGGTCGGTCTGGGTGTCCGGGGGCGGGGCGGGCAGGGCGGCGGAGAAGGCCGCGTCGTAGTGGGCGTGCGCCTCGGCGGGGGCCGGGAGCAGTAGGTAGCCCTTGAGGTCGATCCGGGCGCCGGTGGTCACGGTGGGCGCGCCGGGCAGGGCGGGCAGCGGGCCGAGGCTGCCGACGGTGCCGACGGCCTGGATCCGGTCGCCGCTGATCCGGACGTCCACCACCCGTCCGTCGGCCAGCCGGGCGCCGGTGAGCAGCAGGACCGGGCCGTGCCCGAGCGGGTTGGCCGCCGGGCCGGGCCCGTGGTGCGGCCCGTCGGCGGCTGCGCTGTCCATCGCCGGCTCCTTCTCGCGCCGGACCGTGCGGTCGGCCAGTCGATCCCGATCAATGAGCGTCGAGCCTATGGCGCCAGGGGGCGGGGTGCCGGGAGGCGGGCAATAGTCGTATCGGGTCGGGCCGCGCGCCTCGGAGGCCGATCGAACGAGCTGCCTTGGATCGCTCGTCCGTGCACCTCGCCCACCTGCGGTCTTCGCCGCGGGATACGGATTTCACCTCCGGGCGCGAAACGTGTAATCTCTTCCTCGTTCGCCCCTATAGCTCAGTCGGTAGAGCGTCTCCATGGTAAGGAGAAGGTCTGCGGTTCGATTCCGCATGGGGGCTCTGGTGAGAAGCAGTCAGTTTCGGCTGTGCTGCGGATCACTGTGGCGGTGTAGCTCAGTTGGTAGAGCAAGCGGCTCATAATCGCTGTGTCACCGGTTCAAGTCCGGTCACCGCTACCCCGCGTAGTCGGTCGGGAGATCGCACTCCCGGTCGGCTACTCTTGTTGTGTTCTTATTCGTTGTCCAAGGAAGGCACTCCCGTGGCTGCCACCGACGTCCGCCCGAAGATCACGCTGGCCTGCGTGGAGTGCAAGGAGCGGAACTACATCACCAAGAAGAACCGGCGTAACGACCCGGACCGTCTTGAGATGAAGAAGCACTGCCCCCGCTGCAACTCGCACACCGCGCACCGCGAGACCCGCTGACCTCGTCGTAGGGCATCGGGCCTGTGTGAATTCAGGTCTTCGACTCCGGGCCGCATCCCTCACGGGGGGTGCGGCCCGGAGTCTTTTCCGTATCCGTCCGCTTCGTGTCCACCCGTGATCCCAGGAGCTGCCATGGCGCTCGACCCCTCCTTCATCGGGCGTAGCTACCCGCCCACCGAGCCGTACGAGGTCGGCCGGGAGAAGATCCGCGAGTTCGCGATCGCGATCGGTGACGCCAACCCGGCGTACATCGACGCGGAGGCGGCGAAGGCGCTGGGCCACCCGGACGTGATCGCCCCGCCGACCTTCCCGTTCGTGGTCACCTACGGTGCGGCCGGCCAGGTCGTCGAGGACCCGGAGCTGGGCCTGGACTTCACCCGGGTGGTGCACGGCGACCAGAAGTTCGCCTACACCCGCCCGGTGCGGGCCGGGGACCGGCTGTCGGTCGAGGTGACCATCGACAACATCAAGTCGCTCGCGGGCAACGACGTGCTCACCGTGCGCGGCGAGGTGACGGACGCGACCGGCGAGCACGTGGTGACGTCGGTCATGACCCTGGTGGCCCGGGCCGCCGACGAGGCGGGGGAGTGAGCGCGATGGCGATCAGCTACGACGAGGTCGAGGTCGGCACCGAGCTGCCGGCGCAGTCGTTCCCGGTGACCCGCGACACACTGGTGCGCTACGCGGGCGCCTCGGGCGACTTCAACCCGATCCACTGGAACGAGAAGTTCGCCCTGGAGGTCGGCCTGCCCGACGTCATCGCGCACGGCATGTTCACCATGGCCGAGGCGATCCGGGTGGTCACCGACTGGGTCGGCGACCCGGCCGCGGTGGTCGAGTACGGCGTGCGGTTCACCCGTCCGGTGCCGGTGCCCAACGACGGGGTCGGCGCGGTGGTCGAGGTCTCGGCCAAGGTCGCCAAGAAGCTGGACGACCGCAGGGTGCAGATCGACCTGCTGGCCACCACGGGCGGGCAGAAGGTCCTCGGGATGTCCAAGGCGGTCGTCCGGCTGGTCTGAGGACCGGCCGGTCCGGGGCTGCGGGCCGGTCGGGCGTTCGCTCGACCGGCCGGGCCGCGCCCGGGAGCCGCCCGGCGGAACCCGGCCGCGGTCGCGGGCCTTGCGAAGATAGTGATTGGCCACTAACTTTGAATGCATGGCGAGGTCGAGCATGAGGATGAGTGCGGAGGAGCGGCGCGAGAGCGTCGTCCGTGCCGCGATGATCGAGTTCGCCCGGGGTGGCTACCGGGGCACCTCCACCGAGGCGATCGCCCGCCGGGTGGGCGTCTCGCAGCCGTACCTGTTCCGGCTGTTCCCGGGCAAGCAGGCCATCTTCGAGGCGGCCGCCGAACGCTGCGTGGAGGAGACCTGGCGGGTCTTCGACGAGGCCTCGGCCGGTCTGACCGGTGAGGCGGCCGCCGAGGCGATGTCCGGGGCGTACATGGGGCTGGTCGAGGACCGTGACCAGCTCATGATGCAGATGCAGCTCTACGTCTCGGTGTTCGCGGCCAGGGCGTCCGGCGAGGAGGAGATTGGGGAGAGCGCCCGGCGGCTCTGGGAGGGCCTGTTCGAGCGGGTCAGGATCCGGATCGGCGGCGACATGCGGGACACCACGCAGTTCTTCGCGCACGGGATGCTGATCAACACCCTGGTGGCCCTGGGCTTCCCGCCGGACCACCGGATCTGGACCGGCTTCGACGACAAGTGCGACAAGGCCGAGTAGGCGGGCCGCACGGTGGCATCCGTGCGGCCTCTTTTCGGCCCCCGAAAGTTATTGAGCGATAACTACCTGAGACTCCTGGAACACCCGAGAGGAACCTGGGGGAAGTCATGACGGAGAAACCGGTCCTCGGCAGGACCGCGATCTGGACCCTGGTGATCGTCAGCGCGGCCGGCTTCATGGCCGCCCTGGACAACCTGGTGGTCACCACCGCACTGCCGTCGATCCGCGAGGAGCTCGGCGGCGGGCTGTCCGACCTCGAATGGACGGTCAGCGCCTACACCCTGAGCTTCGCCGTGCTGCTGATGTTCGGCGCCGCCCTCGGCGACCGCTTCGGCCGCCGGAGGATCTTCCTGGTCGGCCTGGCGATCTTCACGGCCGGCTCGGCGGCGGCCGCCCTCTCCCCGGAGATCGGCGAGCTGATCGCCGCCCGGGCGGTCCAGGGCGTCGGAGCCGCGGTGATGATGCCGCTCACCCTCACCCTGCTCACCGCGGCCGTGCCCGAGGCCAAGCGGGGGCTGGCCTTCGGCATCTGGTCGGGCGTCAGCGGCCTCGCCGTCGCCGCCGGACCGCTGATCGGCGGCTCGCTGACCGAGCACTTCTCCTGGCAGTGGATCTTCTGGGTGAACGTCCCGGTCGGCCTCGTCCTGCTGCCGCTGGCCTTCCGCCGGCTCGGCGAGAGCCGCGGCGCGGACGGGGCCCTGGACGTGCCCGGAACGGCGCTGGTCAGCCTGGGGATGTTCGGGGTGGTGCTCGGCCTGATCCGCGGCAACCCGGACGGCTGGACCAGCCCGCTGGTCCTCGGCGCCCTGATCGGCGGCGTCGTGCTGCTGGCCGCCTTCGTCCGGTACGAGCAGCGCGTGGCCGCCCACCCGATGCTGCCGATGCGGCTCTTCCGCAGCCGCACCTTCTCGGCCGTCAACGCCGCCAGCCTGCTGATGTACCTCGGGATGTTCGGCTCGATCTTCCTGATCAGCCAGTACCTCCAGGGGGTCGGCGGCTACAGCCCGCAGGAGGCCGGCATCCGGATGCTGCCCTGGACGGCGATGCCGCTGCTGGTCTCGCCGATCGCGGGCATCGTCTCCGACCGGATCGGCGGCCGGCCGATCGTGGTGGCCGGGCTGGCGCTCCAGGCGATCGGCCTCGCGCTGTTCGGCCTCGTCGCGGACGGCGGCGGCTTCGACTACGCCGCGCAGGTCCCGGTCATCGTGATCTGCGGGATCGGGATGTCGCTGTACTTCGGCCCGACCGCCCAGCTGGTGATGGCGAGCGTCCGGCCGAAGGAGCAGGGCATCGCCTCCGGTGCCAACAACGCGCTGCGCGAGGTCGGCGGGGCGCTCGGGGTCGCCGTGCTCTCGGCGGTCTTCTCGGCGCAGGGCGGCTACGAGTCGGCCCGGTCCTTCGCGGACGGGCTGGTGCCCGCCCTGTACGTCGGCGCGTCGGCCGTCGGGGCCGGGGCGTTCGCCGCGGCGCTCATCCCGCGCCGGCGCGGGGCCGGGGCCGCGGTCGCAGGCCGGGCCGCCGACGGGCAGCCGGCGGCGGACCGGGCCGGGGCGGCCCGGGTCTGAGCCGGTGGCGGACCCGCACCGGACCGGCGCGGGGGAAGGGCGGCCGGGGGGCCGCCCTTCCCCCCGTACGCTGGTGGGCGTGCTGGTAGAAAACGACGCCCCCCTCGCCCCGCTGACCACGCTCCGGCTCGGCGGCCCGGCCCGCCGCCTGGTGACCGCCCACACCGACGACGAGGTGATCGCCGCCGTCCGCGAGGCCGACGCGGCCGGCGAGCCGCTGCTGGTCCTCGGCGGCGGCTCCAACCTGGTGATCGGCGACGCCGGCTTCCCCGGCACCGTGCTGCGGATCGCCACCGCCGGTTTCGCCCTGGACGGCACCGTGCTGGAGCTGGCGGCCGGCGAGGTGTGGTCGGAGGCGGTCGCCCGGGCGGTGCGCGAGCACGGCCTGGCCGGCATCGAGTTCCTGGCCGGCATCCCCGGCTCGGCCGGCGCCACCCCGGTGCAGAACGTCGGCGCGTACGGCCAGGAGGTCGCCCAGACGATCACCGAGGTGGTCGCCTACGACCGCGCCGCCGACGAGGTGGTCACGCTCTCGAACGCCGAGTGCGCGTTCTCCTACCGGCACAGCCGGTTCAAGGCCGAGCCGGACCGCTACGTGGTGCTGCGGGTCCGGTTCGCCCTGGCGGACCACGCCGGCCTCTCCAGCCCGGTCAAGTACGCCGAGGTGGCCAAGCACTTCGGGGTCGGACAGGACGAGCGGGTGCCGCTGGCCGAGGCCTTCGAGGCGGTGCTGGGGCTGCGGGCCGGCAAGGGCATGGTGCTGGACCCGGCGGACCACGACACCTGGTCGGCGGGCTCCTTCTTCACCAACCCGGTGCTCACGGCCGCGCAGTACGAGTCCTTCCGGACCCGCCCGGGCACCGAGAACGCCCCCGCCTACCCGGCCCCGGAGGGCTGCACCAAGACCTCGGCGGCCTGGCTGATCGACAAGGCCGGCTTCGGCAAGGGCTACGGCAGCGGCCCGGCGACCCTCTCCACCAAGCACACCCTGGCGCTCACCAACCGCGGCTCGGCCACCGCCGAGGACCTGTTGGCCCTGGCCCGGGAGATCCGGGACGGGGTCCGCGAGGCCTTCGGGGTGGAGCTGGTGAACGAGCCGGTGATGGTGGGCGTCGCGCTCTAGCGCGGCGCTCCGGCCGCGCTGCGCGGCGCGATCCGGCGGCGCGATCCGGCGGTGCGGCCCGGCGGCGCGCCTAGGGTGCCGCGGCGGCGGTGACGGGCGCGTCCGCGGGGGCGTGCCCGTTCGCCAGCCAGGCGTCGATGTCCGCCAGCAGCTCCTTGCGGACGGCCTCCGGCGCGACCGAGCCGCGCACCGACTGCCGTGCCAGCTCGGCGAGTTCGGCGTCGTCGAAGCCCAGGACGTCCCGGGCCAGGTCGTACTGGGCGGCCAGTCGGCTGCCGAACAGCAGCGGGTCGTCCGCGCCCAGCGCCAGCGGCACGCCGGCGTCGAAGAGCTTGCGCAGCGGGACCTCCTCGGGGCTCTCGTAGACGCCGAGCGAGACGTTGGAGGACGGGCACACCTCGCAGGTGATCTGCCGGGCCGCCAGCCGCTCCATCAGCCGCGGGTCCTCGGCGGCCCGGACGCCGTGGCCGATCCGGCCGGCGTCCAGGTCGTCTAGGCAGTCCCGGACGGACTCCGGGCCGGCCAGCTCCCCGCCGTGCGGGGCGGCCAGCAGGCCGCCCTTGCGGGCGATCGCGAAGGCCCGGTCGAAGTCCCGGGCGAGGCCGCGGCGCTCGTCGTTGGAGAGGCCGAAGCCGACCACCCCGTGGTCGGCGTAGCGGACGGCCAGCCGGGCCAGCGTCCGGGCGTCCATCGGGGACTTCATCCGGTTGGCCGCGACCAGCACCCGGATGCCCACCCCGGTGGCCCGGGCGGCCTGGTCCACCGCGTCCAGGATCAGCTCCAGCGCCGGGATCAGCCCGCCGAGCCGGGGTGCGTACGAGGTCGGGTCGACCTGGATCTCCAGCCAGCGGGAGCCGTCCCGCCGCTCGTCCTGCGCGGTCTCCAGGACCAGCCGGCGGATGTCCGCCTCGTCCCGCAGCACCGAGCGGGCGGTGTCGTACAGGCGCTGGAAGCGGAACCAGCCGCGCTCGTCGGTGGCCCGCAGCCTGGGCGGTTCGCCGGAACTCAGTGCCTCCGGCAGCCGGACGCCGTGCTTGTCGGCCAGCTCCAGCAGCGTGGCGGGTCGCATCGAGCCGGTGAAGTGCAGGTGCAGGTGGGCCTTCGGGAGGCCCCTGACGTCTCGCGGGTTCAACAGGCGTTCCATTCACCGATACTGCCGTATGCGGCCCCAGAACGGGAACCGCCCTCTTTTCGTCCCCCGAAGGGGTGAAAGAGGGCGGTGTGCCGGGTGAATCCCGAATGTCTGCTTGACGTCAGTCGCGGGCCTCGGCCAGCAGCTTCTGGATCCGGCTGATGCCCTCGACCAGGTCGTTGTCGCCGAGCGCGTAGGAGAACCGCAGGTAGCCGGGGGTGCCGAAGGCCTCACCGGGGACGGCGGCGACCTCGACCTCGTCCAGGATCAGACCCGCCAGCTCGGCGGAGGTCTGCGGACGCTTGCCGCGGATCTCCTTGCCCAGCAGGCCCTTGACCGACGGGTACGCGTAGAACGCGCCCTGCGGCTCGGGGCAGACGACGCCGTCGATCTCGTTGAGCATCTTCACGATGGTCTGGCGGCGACGGTCGAAGGCGGTGCGCATCTCGTGCACGGCCGAGAGGTCGCCCGCGACGGCGGCGATCGCGGCGCGCTGGGCGACGTTGGAGACGTTCGAGGTGGCGTGCGACTGCAGGTTGGTCGCGGCCTTGATGACGTCCTTGGGGCCGATCACCCAGCCCACCCGCCAGCCGGTCATCGCGTAGGTCTTGGCGACACCGTTGACCACGATGCACTTGTCGGCCAGCTCGGGCAGCAGGGCCGGCAGCGAGGTGAACTCGGCGTCGCCGTAGACCAGGTGCTCGTAGATCTCGTCGGTGAGCACCCACAGGCCGTGCTCCAGCGCCCAGCGGCCGATCGCCTCGGCCTCGGCCCGGGTGTACACCGCGCCGGTCGGGTTGGACGGCGAGACGAACAGCACCACCTTGGTGTTCTCGGTGCGGGCGGCCTCCAGCTGCTCGACCGAGACCTTGTAGCCGGTGGTCTCGTCGGCCACGACCTCCACCGGGACGCCGCCGGCCAGCTGGATCGACTCCGGGTAGGTGGTCCAGTACGGGGCCGGGACGATGACCTCGTCGCCCGGGTCCAGGATCGCGGCGAAGGCCTCGTAGATCGCCTGCTTGCCACCGTTGGTGACCAGTACCTGGGAGGCGTCCACCTCGTAGCCGGAGTCGCGCAGCGTCTTGGCGGCGATCGCGGCCTTCAGCTCGGGCAGGCCACCCGCCGGGGTGTACCGGTGGTTCTTCGGGTCGCGGCAGGCCTCGACGGCGGCCTCGACGATGTAGTCCGGCGTGGGGAAGTCGGGCTCGCCGGCACCGAAGCCGATGACCGGGCGGCCGGCGGCCTTGAGAGCCTTGGCCTTGGCGTCCACGGCGAGGGTCGCGGACTCGGCGATCGCGCCGATCCGGGCGGAGACCCGGCGGTCGGCGGGGCGGATGGACTGGTCGGGCTGCGGGGTGGAAGCGCTCATGCCTGCATCGTCGCAGAACCGGGACGGACCGGGCAGCGCGGTTCCAGTATCCGTACGGCTCCGTCCGGATCCCGGCGCCCGGCGATCCGTCGGCGGGCGCCCCGCCGGACCGGACATCCGCCGGGCGATCGATCGTCCCGGAAGAAGAGGTTCGACCAAACGCCCCTCGACCACGTACACTCGCTGCTCGACGGCCCGCCGAAAAAGACCGGAGCTTGAACCGCCTGTGCAGACAGCGGGGAGAGATGCGGTAGGTTGGTCGCCACCGGAGCCGCGAGGCACCGTAGGGCAATAGCTCAATTGGTAGAGCACCGGTCTCCAAAACCGGCGGTTGGGGGTTCGAGTCCCTCTTGCCCTGCTGCTAGATCCGCACTTAGCCCGTTCGCTCCACAGAGCGAGCGGGCTTGATGCGGAGATGGCACCGATCAGCACCGCTAAGCCGGCCGGTCGTGCTCCATCTAGGGTGCGCGGCGACGGTCCGGCAGGACCCGGATTCAGGTGAGGACGAGTGACGGAGACCACGGGCTCCACCGCAACGCCTGAGAGCGGCAACCCCGAGGGTGCCGACGGCGCTGCCGGGACCACGCCTGCCGAGGGCGAGGAGAAGGCGCTCTCGCGCCGCGACCGCAAGCGGGCCAACCGCTCGGGCGACAAGAAGTCCGGCAAGCGGGCCAAGAAGGGCCTGTTCGCCCGCATGGCGCTGTTCTACCGCCAGATCATCGCGGAACTGCGCAAGGTGGTCTGGCCCACCCGGAGCGAGCTCACCAACTACACCACCGTCGTGGTCGTGTTCGTCGTCGTCGTGATGGCCTTCGTGGCCGGTCTGGACTACGGCTTCTCCAAGCTGAGCCTCTGGATCTTCGGCTGACGCAGCCGACCACCTTCGAAACAACCTCCCGACCCGGGCCGACCTTCGGCCCGGGTCGAGCTGTCGGCGGAGGTCGTACGCGCCGTTACCGTTGACTCGGTACTGTTGAAGTCTCCGAGGCCTCATCCAGGCGCCCGCGCGAGCGGCAGCGCGCCGGGTCCGGTTCCGGAGCGCGCCACCTTCACCATCTCCAGGAAAGAAGCAGCCACCGTGTCTGAGTCCCCCCTGTACGACGCCGACGAGACCGTCCGCGAGGCGGATGTCGCCGCCGAGCTGGACGCGGCCGAGCTGGCTGACGACGTCGAGTCCGCCGAGCAGATCGTGGACGCCGCGGACAGCGACGAGGACGAGGTCGAGGCGTACGACGAGGCCGAGGCCGGCGAGCCCGCCGAGGAGGCCGCGCTGCACGAGGAGGGCGACGTCGAGGCCGCCGCCGAGGAGACCGAGGTCGAGGAGGCCGAGGAGGCCGAGGAGGTCGACCCGGTCGCCAAGTTCCGCGAGGACCTGCGCTTCATGCCGGGCGAGTGGTACGTGATCCACACCTACGCCGGCTACGAGAACCGGGTGAAGCAGAACCTGGAGCAGCGCGCCGTCTCGCTGAACGTCGAGGAGTACATCTTCCAGGCCGAGGTGCCGCAGGAGGAGGTCGTCCAGATCAAGAACGGCGACCGCAAGACCATCCGCCAGAACAAGCTCCCCGGCTACGTCCTGGTGCGCATGGACCTCACCCCGGAGTCCTGGGGCGTCGTGCGCAACACCCCGGGTGTCACCGGCTTCGTCGGCAACGCCTACGACCCGTACCCGCTGACGCTGGACGAGGTCGTCAAGATGCTCGCCCCCGACGTCGAGCGCCAGGCGGCCAAGGAGGCCGGCAAGCCCTCGCCGGTCAAGCCGAGCGAGATCCAGGTGCTGGACTTCGAGGTCGGCGACTCGGTCACCGTCACCGACGGCCCGTTCGCGACCCTGCAGGCGACCATCAACGAGATCAACCCCGACTCGAAGAAGGTCAAGGGCCTGGTCGAGATCTTCGGCCGGGAGACCCCGGTCGAGCTCTCCTTCGACCAGATCCAGAAGAACTAGTCATACGGTCTTCGGATCCGGGGCGGGGCCGAGGGCCCTGCCCCGGATCCGTTTTGGTCCAGCGGCGCGGACGCGTTAGCCTGGTCCGATGTGTGTGCTGGCGGCCGGGTGTCGCCCCGGTTCCGCACGCACCAGCAATCACCTCTCGGAAGGACCCGGAGAGACATGCCTCCCAAGAAGAAGAAGGTCACGGGGCTTATCAAGCTCCAGATCAACGCCGGCGCGGCCAACCCGGCGCCGCCGGTCGGCCCCGCGCTGGGTCAGCACGGCGTCAACATCATGGAGTTCTGCAAGGCCTACAACGCTGCGACCGAGTCGCAGCGCGGCATGATCGTGCCGGTGGAGATCACGGTCTACGAGGACCGTTCCTTCACCTTCATCACGAAGACGCCGCCGGCCGCGCGCCTCATCCTGAAGGCCGCCGGTATCGAGAAGGGCTCCAGCGAGCCGCACAAGACCAAGGTCGCGAAGCTCACCAGCGCCCAGGTCCGCGACATCGCCACCGCCAAGATGCCCGACCTGAACGCCAACGACCTGGACGCCGCGGAGAAGATCATCGCCGGCACCGCCCGGTCGATGGGCATCACGGTCGAGGGCTGATCCCCTTCTCGTTCCCTGTGGTAGGGCCTGCGCAGGCCCGAGACACCACAACTCCAATCACCATTCAGGAGCAGCAGTGAAGCGCAGCAAGGCTCTGAAGGCCGCGGACGCCAAGGTCGACCGCGAGCGCCTTTACGCCCCCCTTGAGGCTGTCCGCCTCGCCAAGGCGACCAGCACCACCAAGTTCGACGGCACCGTTGAGGTCGCCATGCGTCTGGGCGTCGACCCGCGCAAGGCCGACCAGATGGTCCGCAGCACCGTGATCCTCCCGCACGGCACCGGTAAGACCGCTCGGGTCCTGGTCTTCGCGACCGGCGAGCGTGCCGAGGCCGCGCGTGCTGCGGGTGCCGACATCGTCGGTGCCGACGAGCTGATCGACGAGGTCGCGAAGGGCAAGCTGGACTTCGACGCCGTCGTCGCCACCCCGGACCTCATGGGCAAGGTCGGCCGCCTGGGCCGCGTGCTCGGTCCCCGTGGTCTGATGCCGAACCCGAAGACCGGCACCGTGACCCCGGACGTCGCCAAGGCTGTCAACGACATCAAGGGCGGCAAGATCGAGTTCCGCGTCGACAAGCACTCGAACCTGCACTTCATCATCGGTAAGGCCTCCTTCACCGACGAGCAGCTGGTCGAGAACTACGCCGCCGCGCTGGACGAGGTGCTCCGCGCCAAGCCGTCCGCCGCCAAGGGCCGCTACATCAAGAAGACCGCGTTCTCGACCACCATGGGCCCCGGCATCCTGGTGGACCCGAACCGCACCCGCAACCTCCTCGTCGAGGAGGACCCGGCCGCGGTCTGAGCCCCAGCGCTCTAGAGCAGTCCGTACGACGGGCCCGCACCCCCTTCACCGGGGGTGCGGGCCCGTCGTCGTTCCCGCGGTCGGAGCCGCTCCCGGAGCCGGGGTCGGGGGCGCGACGGGAGCGGCTGCGGGGCCGGGACCTGCCCGGATGGGAACGCATGCACGAACCGTCGTACGCTCTGCCGGTCAGATCATGTGGAGAGCCCGCGACCGACGGAGTGTGCCGTGCCGCCAGCCCCCCGCTCCGCCGCCCTGGCGGCCGTTCTGCTGCTGCTCGGCGCCGGCACCGGCTGCAGCCTGTTGGCCGTACCGGACACCGGCACGCCCGGCGTCCCCACGGCCCTGCCGCCCAAGCAGGTGGTGCTCTCGGCCGCGCAGGCCCTGGACGACGCCGGCGGTGCCCGGATCGAGGTGGAGCGGGAGGGGCCCGAGGGGCGTCGCACCGCGAGCGGCACGCTGGTCTGGGGCCCCCGGGACGAGGCCGCGCTGACCGTCACCGACGAGGCGGGCACCGGGCAGCTGACGTCGAGGAACGGCGCGATCGACCTCGTCTACCAGGGCGGCGCGGCCAAGCACGCCGACCGGGCCGGCGCCGAGTCGCTGGACCCGACGGCCGGCCCCGATCCGGACGGCTACGCGGGCGGCTGGACGACCGCGCTGGTCACCGACCCGGGCAGCCGCGCCTACGCGATCGCCCAGGCCGTCCCGCTCGGATCGCTCGGCGGCGAGCAGCTGGCCGGCACGACCGTCGCGCACTACCAGGGCTCCGTGTCGGTGGACGGATTCTTCGGCGCGGACCGGGAGTCGAGCCCGCAGCGGCGCGCGGCCGCGGTCGACTGGTACCGGCAGCGCGGGGTCACGACGATCGGCTTCGACGTCTGGGTGGGGCCCGGCGAGCGGCTGATGAGACTGCGCGAGACGGTCCGGGGCACCGCCGGAACCACCGTGACCACGACGGACGTCCCGTCCTCCGGGACGGGCGACGCGTCGCCCGCCGCGGACGGCTGACGGGATGCCCGAAATCCGGTGAGTGACGGCTCGGGAGATCCGTTAGAGTCCGGCTGGGAATGACTGGGAGAGACCTGGGAAGAGCCGGGAACCGGCTCCTGTCCGGGTCGACGATGATCTTCACGGGGGACTTCATGCGCGCTGTGCGCCTCGCCTCGGCCGTCGCGACGACGGTCGTCCTGCTCGGTGCGGTCACCGCCTGCAGCAGCAAGGGCGGCAACGACGCCAAGGCCGGCGACGCCAAGGGCGGCGGCGACCCGATCGCGGCGGCGTTGACCGGGGACCCGAAGGCGGCGCTGGCCGCCTCCGCGCTGGTCATGCAGAAGGCCGGCAACGGCAAGGTCACCATGGTCGCCCCGGACGACGCCAAGGGCGGCGGCACCGGCGACGCCGACTGGAAGGACCCGGCCAAGGCCGCCGTGGACCTGGTCGGCGACATGGGGGGCAAGAAGCTCCGGATCCGGGTGGTCGGGCCGGACGCCTACCTCGGCGGCGACGACGCGGCCGCGGTCCTGGGCGGGAAGCACTGGGTGAAGCTGCCCGCCGGGAACGAGGCCGGGGACGGCTTCCGGGCGGCGGGCCAGATGCTGAACCCGGTCGTCCTGCTCACCGTCGCGGCCCAGGGCGGCAAGCCGACCAAGGTCGGCCAGGAGGACCTGAAGGGCACCCCGACCACCCACCTGCGGGCGGTCGAGGAGACCTCCACCCTGGTGGCCGGGATGTCGGGGCTCCCCGAGGAGCAGCGCAAGGCCGTCCAGAAGACGCTGGAGGAGGACGGCAAGACCCTCACCTTCGACTTCTGGCTGAACGCCAAGCAGGAGCTCGTCCAGTACCAGGAGTACGGCGACACGAACGGTGCGAAGGAGGCCGTCACGGTCACCTACTCGGACCTCGGCAAGGCCGCCGCGATCACCGCGCCCGCCGCCGCCGACCTCGGCGACCAGGCCGAGCTCCTCAAGCTGCTCGGCAGCTGATCCGGCCGTCGCCCACCCGGACCGCGCCGTCCCGGTGACCGCCACCACCCGGAGCCGTCCGACGTGGTGGCGTCCACCGAGCCCGCGGAGCCCGGAGGAGGGCGCCACCGGCCGACCGGCGCGCACGGCCCCGGCTCGGCCGACCCGGTGGATCCGGCCGGACCGGCCCGATCGCTGAGGGGGCCGCCACCGCGCGGGCCGGTGACGGGTGGCAAGGTGGCGGGACGAGGGCCGTCGTCGGACGGAGCAGGGTGAGGAAGGGAACGGACGTGGCGGGACGGCAGCGGTTGGCGGCAGTGGCCGTCGTCGCCCTGCTGGCGAGCGGGCTGAGCGGCTGCGGCGGGGGAGCCGACGGGTCGGCCGAGCCGTCCGGCAGCCCGACCCCGACCAGCGCGTCGCCGACCGCCTCCGCGGCCAAGCCGACCGACCGCTCGCCGCACGGCGTGCTGCTCTCCGCCCAGCTGGCCATGCAGACCGCCCGCCGGGCCAAGGTCAGCTACCGGCTCGGCGCGGACGCCGGATCCGGCCCGCTGTTCTGGCAGCCGAAGACGGCGCTGCAGGTCAAGCGCTCCACCCCGGCCGACGCCGAGCAGCTGATCGTGGTGGACACCGTCGCCTACCAGGGCGGCGACGCGGCCACCGCGGCCCGGCAGGGCGGCCGGCACTGGGAGCGCTTCACCGTTCCGCCGGACCCGGACGGCCGCAAGGAGATCCCGTACGCCGGGCTGATCGACCTGCTGAACCCGGTGGAGGCGCTGGCCGCGGCCACCGCCGACGGGACGGACCCCGCCTTCGTCGGCGAGGAGAAGTACGAGGACTCGACCGTCGAGCACTACCGGGTCACCACCAACGCCGAGCGGTACGCGGCCGCCCAGACCCAGCTGCCCCAGGCCCGCCGGGACGGCCTGCGGGCCGCGCTCGCCCCCGGCGGTTCGCTCTTGCTCACCCTGGACCTCTGGCTCAACGACAAGGACCAGCTGGTGCGGCTCCAGCGCACCGGCAGCGGGGACAGCGGCCGGGCGGACGACTCGGTGCTCTACACCGACCTGGCCGGCGCCCTGCTCTCGGCGCAGGCGCCGGCTGAGACGGACACCGCGGACACCGGCGTGCGGACGGTCTCCCCGCTGGCCCGCTGAGCCGCTCCGGGGTTGCTCCGTCCGAGGGCGATTTGCACCTCGCGGACGCGTCCGGCTAATCTGGCCGAAGCCAAAGACCGCTGGTTGTCGCCGGGCGCCCGAGAGGGAGTCGGTGGCCGAAGGATCTGCGATTCGTCGCAGGCAGCCCGCGCAGGTGTGTCTGGAGCTTCGACTTCCGGGTCTCGCGTTCGCGCGGCAGCCCGTCGAGGTCGTTCCGAGCCCCGTGCCCCTGCGCATCGGGGCTCATTGCATTTCTGCAAGGGCTTTCCTTCCGTCCAGCCGGTCAGCGGCAGAATTGGTCGACTTTCGTGGTCGGCCTGACTTCGACATCACGGAAGGAGGCGTAAGCCTATGGCCAGGCCCGACAAGGCTGCTGCCGTCGCCGAGATCACGGACAAGTTCCGTGGCTCCTCCGCGGCGCTGCTGACCGAGTACCGCGGTCTCTCGGTGAAGCAGGTCAAGACCCTGCGTCGCTCGCTCGGCGACAACGCCGAGTACGCCGTGGTGAAGAACACGCTGACCAAGATCGCGGCCAATGAGGTCGGGATCACGGAGCTCGACGACCTGTTCAACGGTCCGACGGCTGTCGCCTTCGTCACCGGTGACCCGGTGGAGTCGGCGAAGGCTCTGCGTGACTTCGCCAAGGAGAACCCCGCTCTCATCATCAAGGGCGGTGTCCTTGACGGTAAGGCGCTGTCCGCCGATGAGATCAAGAAGCTCGCGGACCTTGAGTCCCGCGAGGTGCTGCTCGCCAAGCTGGCGGGTGCCCTGAAGGCCAAGCAGTCCCAGGCTGCCGCGCTCTTCCAGGCCCTGCCGTCGAAGCTCGTCCGCACTGTGGACGCGCTGCGCGACAAGGTCGAGCAGGGCGGTGCCGGTACGCCGGCTCCCGCCGCCGAGGACGCTGCCGCCGAGTAATTCGGCAGGCTCACGCCTCGCTGCGGGCCCGTGCCCGCCCAACCCGTACATCCGGCACCACCTGCCGATTTAGTGGAAGGACGCCATCATGGCGAAGCTGTCCCAGGACGAGCTGCTCGCGCAGTTCGAGGAGCTCACCCTCATCGAGCTGGCCGCCTTTGTGAAGGCCTTCGAGGAGAAGTTCGACGTCACCGCTGCCGCCCCGGTCGCCGTTGCCGCCGCCGGCGTTGCCGGCCCGGCCGCCGAGGCCGCTGAGGAGCAGGACGAGTTCGACGTCATCCTCGACGGTGCCGGCGACAAGAAGATCCAGGTCATCAAGGAGGTGCGCACCCTGACCTCCCTCGGCCTGAAGGAGGCCAAGGACCTCGTTGACACCGCTGGTGCCAAGGTCCTGGAGAAGGTTGCCAAGGACGTTGCCGAGAAGGCCAAGGCTGCCCTTGAGGGTGCCGGCGCCAAGGTCACCGTCAAGTGATCTTGCGCCCCCTCTGAGGGGGCGTGCGGCCGGGCCGACCACCCTCACGGGTGGTCGGCCCGGCCTTTTCGCGTTCCCGGGGGCGGGCCCCGTCCGGCCCCGTTCCGGGCCCCGCTCCGGGCCCCGTTCCGCCGTCCGGGTCGATGCGCCCCACCGGTGTGGCCGATCGCGCACTCGGCAGTGTCGGTGGTGAGGGGTATGGTGATCAACGTCGTCGGGGCGGTCCCCACCACGGCTTCTGTAACGCCGGAGGGGATCCGACCGATGGACGGGGCGAGGTCCGCACCGTCGGCGGGCCCTTGACGAACCAGGCGCGGCGCGCGATTCTCAAGGCGCGAGTCCGCCCGGTTGGTCCGCTGCTGGATGCATAACCAGTGGCCCGGCGGGAAATGACTCCACGTGAGTTAGAGCAGTACCCGGTGGGCGTCCGCGCTCACCGGCTACCGGGAGGAGTCTCCGATTCGGTCTCCGAATCAGAGCTGGACAGCAGTGTGGCCTTTGGCTACACTGTCCCTTTGCGCTGCCTGTTAGCTGCTCCGTGACTCGTCGCCCGGAGTTTGCGTTGCCCTGAAGGGGTCTGGCATCGCCTCCGCAAAGCGGCTCTGACCTGGGGTTTCGACTCCGGCAGAGGCCGGTGGCGATGGAGGCGGGACCAAGCCCAAGCAGGCCCGGCTGGTACGCGCGTAGTGAGCTCCGAGCCCTCGGAAGGACCCCCCTCTTGGCCGCGCCGCGCAACGCCTCGAACAATTCCGCCGCATCCACCGCCCCGCTCCGCGTCTCCTTCGCGAAGATCAAGGAGCCCCTTGAGGTCCCGAACCTCCTGGCCCTGCAGACCGAGAGCTTTGACTGGCTGCTCGGCAACGCGGCCTGGAAGTCCCGGGTCGAGGCGGCCCTGGAGAGTGGTCAGGACGTCCCCACCAAGTCCGGTCTGGAGGAGATCTTCGAGGAGATCTCCCCGATCGAGGACTTCAGCGGGTCGATGTCCCTGACCTTCCGCGACCACCGTTTCGAGCCGCCGAAGAACTCCATTGACGAGTGCAAGGACCGCGACTTCACGTTCGCGGCCCCGCTCTTCGTCACGGCCGAGTTCACCAACAACGAGACCGGTGAGATCAAGTCTCAGACGGTCTTCATGGGCGACTTCCCGCTCATGACCCACAAGGGCACGTTCGTGATCAACGGCACCGAGCGTGTCGTCGTCTCGCAGCTGGTCCGCTCCCCGGGTGTGTACTTCGACTCCACCCTGGACAAGGTGTCCGACAAGGACATCTACTCCTGCAAGGTCATCCCCTCGCGTGGTGCCTGGCTGGAGATGGAGATCGACAAGCGCGACATGGTCGGCGTCCGCATCGACCGCAAGCGCAAGCAGTCCGTCACCGTGCTGCTCAAGGCGCTCGGCTGGACCAACGAGATGATTCTCGAAGAGTTCGGCGAGTACGAGTCGATGCGCGCCACCCTGGAGAAGGACCACACCCAGGGCCAGGACGACGCGCTGCTGGACATCTACCGCAAGCTGCGTCCGGGCGAGCCGCCGACGCGCGAGGCCGCGCAGACGCTTCTGGAGAACCTGTACTTCAACCCGAAGCGCTACGACCTGGCCAAGGTCGGTCGTTACAAGGTCAACCGCAAGCTGGGCAACGCCGAGTCGCTGGACTCCGGCGTGCTCACCGAGCCCGACATCATCGGTGCGATCAAGTACCTGGTGAAGCTGCACGCGGGCGAGACCGAGTGGCGTGACGGCGACGGCCGCGACATCGTGGTCGAGGTCGACGACATCGACCACTTCGGCAACCGTCGCCTGCGCAACGTCGGCGAGCTCATCCAGAACCAGGTCCGTACGGGTCTCGCCCGTATGGAGCGCGTCGTGCGCGAGCGCATGACCACCCAGGACGTCGAGGCGATCACGCCGCAGACCCTGATCAACATCCGGCCGGTCGTCGCCTCCATCAAGGAGTTCTTCGGCACCAGCCAGCTGTCGCAGTTCATGGACCAGACGAACCCGCTGTCGGGTCTGACCCACAAGCGTCGTCTGTCCGCCCTCGGCCCCGGCGGTCTCTCCCGTGAGCGCGCCGGCTTCGAGGTCCGTGACGTGCACCCCTCGCACTACGGCCGCATGTGTCCGATCGAGACCCCCGAAGGCCCGAACATCGGTCTGATCGGGTCGCTGGCCTCGTACGGCCGGGTCAACGCGTTCGGCTTCATCGAGACCCCGTACCGCAAGGTCGTCGACGGTGTGGTCACCGAGCAGGTCGACTACCTGACCGCCGACGAGGAGGACCGCTACGTCATCGCGCAGGCGAACGCCCCGCTGACGGCGGAGCTGACCTTCGCCGAGCCGCGTGTCCTCGTCCGCCGCCGCGGCGGCGAGATCGACTACATCCCGGGCTCCGAGATCGACTACATGGACGTCTCGCCGCGCCAGATGGTGTCGGTCGCGACCGCCATGATCCCGTTCCTTGAGCACGACGACGCCAACCGCGCGCTCATGGGCTCCAACATGATGCGTCAGGCGGTGCCGCTGCTGAAGAGCGAGGCCCCGCTGGTCGGCACCGGCATGGAGTACCGCTGCGCCGTCGACGCCGCCGACGTCATCACCGCCGAGAAGGCCGGTGTCGTCCAGGAGGTCTCGGCCGACTACGTCACCGTGGCCAACGACGACGGCACGTACACCACGTACCGCGCCGCCAAGTTCACCCGCTCCAACCAGGGCACCGCCTTCAACCAGAAGGTGCTCGTGGACGAGGGCGCCCGGGTCGAGGTCAACCAGGTGCTGGCCGACGGCCCCTGCACCGACGAGGGCGAGATGGCCCTCGGCAAGAACCTGCTCGTGGCGTTCATGTCGTGGGAGGGTCACAACTACGAGGACGCGATCATCCTGTCGCAGCGCCTCGTGCAGGACGACGTCCTCTCCTCGATCCACATCGAGGAGCACGAGGTCGACGCCCGTGACACCAAGCTCGGCCCCGAGGAGATCACCCGGGACATCCCGAACGTCTCCGAGGAGGTCCTCGCCGACCTCGACGAGCGCGGCATCATCCGCATCGGCGCCGACGTCGTCACCGGCGACATCCTGGTCGGCAAGGTCACCCCGAAGGGTGAGACCGAGCTGACCCCCGAGGAGCGCCTGCTCCGCGCGATCTTCGGTGAGAAGGCCCGTGAGGTCCGCGACACCTCGCTGAAGGTGCCGCACGGTGAGTCCGGCAAGGTCATCGGCGTCCGCGTCTTCGACCGCGAAGAGGGCGACGAGCTGCCCCCGGGCGTCAACCAGCTGGTCCGCGTCTACGTGGCCCAGAAGCGCAAGATCACCAACGGTGACAAGCTCGCCGGCCGTCACGGCAACAAGGGCGTCATCTCCAAGATCCTGCCGGTCGAGGACATGCCGTTCCTGGAGGACGGCACCCCGGTCGACATCATCCTCAACCCGCTGGGTGTCCCGTCCCGAATGAACCCGGGACAGGTCCTGGAGATCCACCTCGGGTGGCTCGCCAAGCAGGGCTGGGACGTCTCCGGCCTCGCCGACGAGTGGGCCCAGCGCCTGCAGGCGATCGGCGCCGACCAGGTCGACGGTGGCACCAACCTCGCCACCCCGGTCTTCGACGGCGCCCGCGAGGACGAGATCACCGGCCTGCTGGACAACACCACCCTCACCCGTGACGGTGAGCGCCTGGTGAACTCCACCGGCAAGGCCCGGCTGTTCGACGGCCGCTCCGGCGAGCCGTTCCCGATGCCGGTCTCGGTCGGCTACATGTACATCCTCAAGCTGCACCACCTGGTCGACGACAAGCTGCACGCCCGTTCGACCGGCCCGTACTCGATGATCACCCAGCAGCCGCTCGGTGGTAAGGCGCAGTTCGGTGGTCAGCGCTTCGGTGAGATGGAGGTGTGGGCCCTTGAGGCGTACGGCGCGGCCTACGCGCTGCAGGAGCTGCTCACCATCAAGTCCGACGACGTGCTCGGCCGCGTGAAGGTCTACGAGGCCATCGTCAAGGGCGAGAACATCCCCGAGCCCGGCATTCCCGAGTCCTTCAAGGTCCTCATCAAGGAAATGCAGTCGCTCTGCCTCAACGTGGAGGTGCTGTCCTCGGACGGCCAGTCCATCGAGATGCGGGACTCCGACGAGGACGTGTTCCGCGCCGCCGAGGAGCTCGGCATCGACCTGTCCCGGCGCGAGCCGAGCAGCGTCGAAGAGGTCTGACGGAGGTGGGGCCGGCCGCACGACCGCGGCCGGCCCGCCCCCAGGCCCCCCTCAGACCACATGAACGACTCTCGACTTACGAAAGAGGGCTTGACGACCAGTGCTTGACGTCAACTTCTTCGACGAGCTCCGCATCGGCCTGGCCACCGCCGACGACATCCGCCAGTGGTCGCACGGCGAGGTCAAGAAGCCGGAGACCATCAACTACCGCACCCTGAAGCCGGAAAAGGACGGGCTCTTCTGCGAGAAGATCTTCGGCCCCACCCGGGACTGGGAGTGCTACTGCGGCAAGTACAAGCGCGTCCGCTTCAAGGGCATCATCTGTGAGCGCTGCGGCGTCGAGGTGACCCGCGCCAAGGTGCGCCGTGAGCGGATGGGCCACATCGAGCTGGCCGCCCCGGTCACCCACATCTGGTACTTCAAGGGTGTCCCGTCCCGCCTGGGCTACCTGCTGGACCTGGCGCCGAAGGACCTCGAAAAGGTCATCTACTTCGCCGCCTACATGATCACCTGGGTCGACGACGAGCGCCGCCAGCGCGACCTGCCGTCCCTGGAGGCGCACGTCTCGGTCGAGCGTCAGCAGATCGAGAACCGCCGCGACTCCGACCTCGAAGGCCGCGCCAAGAAGGCCGAGACCGACCTGGCCGAGCTGGAGGCCGAGGGCGCCAAGGCCGACGTGCGCCGCAAGGTGCGCGAGGGTGCCGAGCGCGAGATGAAGCAGCTGCGCGACCGCGCGCAGCGCGAGCTCGACCGCCTCGACGAGGTGTGGGCCCGCTTCAAGAACCTCAAGGTCCAGGACCTTGAGGGCGACGAGCTGCTCTACCGCGAGCTGCGCGACCGCTTCGGCACGTACTTCTCCGGCTCGATGGGCGCCGCGGCGCTCAAGGACCGCCTGGAGAACTTCGACCTGGCGGAGGAGTCCGAGCGCCTGCGCGAGATCATCCGCACCGGCAAGGGCCAGAAGAAGACCCGTGCGCTGAAGCGCCTCAAGGTCGTCTCCGCGTTCCTGCAGACCACCAACAAGCCCAACGGCATGGTGCTGGACTGCGTCCCGGTCATCCCGCCGGACCTGCGTCCGATGGTGCAGCTGGACGGTGGCCGCTTCGCGACCTCCGACCTGAACGACCTGTACCGCCGCGTCATCAACCGCAACAACCGCCTGAAGCGCCTGCTCGACCTCGGTGCCCCCGAGATCATCGTGAACAACGAGAAGCGCATGCTCCAGGAGGCCGTCGACGCGCTGTTCGACAACGGCCGCCGCGGCCGTCCGGTCACCGGCCCGGGCAACCGCCCGCTGAAGTCCCTCAGCGACATGCTGAAGGGCAAGCAGGGTCGTTTCCGTCAGAACCTGCTCGGCAAGCGAGTCGACTACTCGGCCCGTTCGGTCATCGTCGTCGGCCCGCAGCTCAAGCTGCACCAGTGCGGTCTGCCGAAGGCCATGGCGCTGGAGCTCTTCAAGCCGTTCGTGATGAAGCGCCTGGTCGACCTGAACCACGCGCAGAACATCAAGTCGGCCAAGCGCATGGTCGAGCGTGCCCGCCCGGTCGTGTGGGACGTGCTCGAAGAGGTCATCGCCGAGCACCCGGTCCTGCTGAACCGTGCGCCCACCCTGCACCGCCTCGGCATCCAGGCCTTCGAGCCGCAGCTGGTCGAGGGCAAGGCCATCCAGATCCACCCGCTCGTCTGCACCGCGTTCAACGCGGACTTCGACGGTGACCAGATGGCCGTCCACCTGCCGCTCTCCGCGGAGGCGCAGGCCGAGGCCCGCATCCTGATGCTGTCCTCGAACAACATCCTGAAGCCGGCCGACGGTCGCCCCGTCACCATGCCGACCCAGGACATGGTGCTCGGTCTGTTCTTCCTCACCTCGGACCGCGAGAACGTGAAGGGCGCCGGTCGCACCTTCTCGTCGACCGCCGAGGCGATCATGGCCTTCGACGCCCGCGACCTGGACGTGCAGGCCCCGATCGAGCTGCGCCTGCCGGCCGGCACCGTCCCGCCGCGCGGCTGGGCCGCTCCGGTGGACGAGGACGGCCAGCAGACCTGGTACGAGGGCGAGCCCTTCCGCCTCACCACCACCCTGGGCCGCGCGCTCTTCAACGAGCTGCTGCCCGAGGACTACCCGTTCGTCGACTACGAGGTGGGCAAGAAGCAGCTCTCCGCGATCGTCAACGACCTGGCCGAGCGCTACCCCAAGGTCGTCGTCGCGGCGACCCTGGACAACCTGAAGTCGGCCGGCTTCCACTGGTCGACCCGCTCGGGTGTCACCGTCTCGATCTCGGACGTCATCGTCCCGCCGAGCAAGCCCCAGATCCTTGAGGGCTTCGAGGCCAAGGCGGAGAAGGTCCAGAAGCAGTACGAGCGCGGTCTGATCACCAACGACGAGCGCAAGCAGGAGCTCGTCGGCATCTGGACCCAGGCGACCAACGAGGTCGCGGACGCCATGGCCGCGAACTTCCCGAAGACGAACCCCATCTTCATGATGGTCGACTCGGGTGCTCGTGGAAACATGATGCAGATGCGCCAGATCGCCGGTATGCGTGGTCTGGTGTCGAACGCCAAGAACGAGACCATCCCGCGACCCATCAAGGCGTCGTTCCGTGAGGGTCTCACCGTGCTGGAGTACTTCATCTCCACCCACGGTGCCCGTAAGGGTCTGGCCGACACCGCCCTCCGTACCGCCGACTCCGGTTACCTCACCCGTCGTCTGGTCGACGTCTCCCAGGACGTCATCATCCGCGAGGAGGACTGCGGTACCGAGCGCGGCCTGAAGCTGGCGATCGGCATCGTGGGTGCGGACGGCGTCCTGCGCAAGACGGACGACGTCGAGACCAGCGTCTACGCCCGCATGCTCGCCGAGGACATCACGGTGGACGGCAAGCTGCTGGCCACCGCGAACACCGACCTCGGTGACGTGCTGATCGACGAGCTGATCCGCCACGGCATCAGCGAGGTCAAGACCCGCTCGATCCTGACCTGTGAGTCGGCCGTCGGCACCTGTGCCTTCTGCTACGGCCGCTCGCTGGCCACCGGCAAGCTGGTCGACATCGGTGAGGCGGTCGGCATCATCGCCGCCCAGTCCATCGGTGAGCCCGGTACCCAGCTGACGATGCGTACCTTCCACACCGGTGGTGTGGCCGGTGACGACATCACCCAGGGTCTGCCGCGTGTCGTCGAGCTCTTCGAGGCCCGTACCCCCAAGGGTGTGGCCCCGATCTCGGAGGCCACCGGCCGGGCGCGGATCGAGGACACCGAGAAGACCCGCAAGATCGTCATCACGCCGGACGACGGCACCGACGAGATCGCCTACCCGGTCTCGAAGCGTGTCAAGCTGCTGGTCAGCGAGGGCGAGGCGGTCGAGGTCGGCCAGAAGCTGACCATGGGTGCCACCAACCCGCACGACGTCCTGCGCATCATGGGCCAGCGTGCCGTCCAGGTCCACCTGGTCGCCGAGGTCCAGAAGGTCTACAACTCGCAGGGTGTGTCGATCCACGACAAGCACATCGAGATCATCATCCGGCAGATGCTCCGCCGCGTGACGATCATCGAGTCGGGCGACGCCGAGCTGCTCCCGGGCGAGCTCGTCGAGCGCGGCCGCTTCGAGACCGAGAACCGTCGTGTGGTCGCCGAGGGCGGTCACCCCGCCTCCGGCCGTCCGCAGCTGATGGGTATCACCAAGGCCTCGCTGGCCACCGAGTCCTGGCTGTCGGCCGCCTCCTTCCAGGAGACGACCCGGGTCCTCACCGACGCGGCGATCCACGCCAAGTCGGACCCGCTGCTGGGCCTCAAGGAGAACGTCATCCTCGGTAAGCTCATCCCGGCCGGTACGGGTCTGCCCCGCTACCGCAACATCCGGGTCGAGCCGACCGAGGAGGCCAAGGCCGCGATGTACTCGGCCGTCGGCTACGACGACTACGACCTGTCGCCCTTCGGCGCCGGCTCCGGCCAGGCGGTTCCGCTGGACGACTACGACTACGGCCCGTACACCGGCTGAGTCACCTCTTCGGCCTTCGACGGCCGCTGATCGCAGGGCGGTCACCCCTCACGGGGTGGCCGCCCTGCGGCGTTCCCGGCGCCGGGCGGGTCGCCGACCGCCCGGACCGGCTCACCCGTGCGGGGGAGGGGCGGGAACCGCTCCGCGGAGGGAGGTGGGGGAGGGGGCGGTTGCGGGAGGCTTCTCGGTGTCGGGACGACGGTGCTTTCGAAGGGGGCAGGGGATGAAGCGGGTACTGGGTGCGATGGCGATCACGGCGGGGGTCCTGGCCGGGATGATGGGCTGTCTGCCGATCGGGGACGACCAGGAGCACCGGACGGTCAGCTACGGGGTGGCCGAGCCGGTCAAGGAGCTGGTGGTCGAGGGGGAGAACGGCGGCGTGCAGGTGACCGGCGACGGCGACACCGTGAGCGTCGTCGAGAAGCAGAACTACCAGGGGGCCGCGCCGAAGAGCACGCACGAGGTGAAGGACGGCGTGCTCCGGCTGACGTACGACTGCGACCACTGCGGCATCGGGTACACCGTGCGGGTGCCGGCCGGGACCAAGGTGCGGGTCAAGGAGACCAACGGCGGCATCAGGCTGACCGGGCTGGCCGGCGACGCGGAGGCCGACGTCAAGAACGGCGGGGTCGACGCGAGCGGGCTCAGCTCGGCGCAGGTGAAGCTGACCGCGGTGAACGGCGGGGTGCGGGCCGACTTCGCGGCCGCGCCGACCAAGGTCGAGGCGACGACCTCGAACGGCGGGGTGCGGGTGAAGGTCCCGACCGGTGAGGCGTACGCGGTGGACGCGCACGCCTCGGTCGGCGGGGTGGACGTGGGCCTCCCCTCGCAGCCGGGTGCGGCGCGCAGCATCACCGCCCGGGCGGAGACCGGCGGCGTGACGGTCAGCGGTGCCTGACCGGGCCGTTCCGGAGGTCCTGCCGGTAGGGCATGATCTTCTCCGCGGGGGCGGCGTCCCCGGCTACGGGGGAGGAACCGGGGTGGAGCGTGCGACGGGTCGGCCGAGCTGGTCGGCCGGGCTGAGTCCGTACGTGCAGGACTCGCTGCTGGCGGTGGTCGCGGCGGGGGTCGCGGTGTGGGCGGTGTCCCAGGACGAGACGGCCCGGTCGTGGTGGATCTACCTGCTCGCGGTGGCGACCGCGCTGCCGCTGCCCTGGCGGCGCCGGAGGCCGCTGACGGTGCTGACGCTGGCGACGCTGCCGTCCCTGGTGATCTCGATCGTGGCGCACTCGGCGAACCCCCAGGTGCCGCTGTCCGGGGTGATCGCCCTCTACACGGTGGCGGAGCGGTCCTCGGAGCGGGTGCGGTGGAGCGTCCTGGCGGTGGTGGTGGTCGGCAACGTCGTCGGCACCCACTCGCCGAACGGCGCGCTGTTCAGCCTGCTCACCTCCGTCGGCACCTTCGTGTTCGGCTCGCTGGTGCGCGCCCAGCGGAAGCTGGCCCGGCTGCAGGCGGAGCGAGCCCGGGAGGCCGGTGAGCGGGCGGCGAGCGACGCGGCCCGGGCGGTGGCGGAGGAGCGGGCGCGGATCGCCCGGGAGATGCACGACATCCTGGCGCACGCGGTCTCGCTGATGGTGATCCAGGCCGAGGCCGGGCCGGTGGTGGTGCACAGCGATCCGGACCGGGCGATCCGCGCGTTCGACACCATCGCCGACGCGGGCCGCGATGCGATGGTCCAACTGCGGCGCGTGCTCGGGGTGTTGAAGGACCCCGAGGCCGGCCGCCAGCTGGCGCCGCAGCCCAGACTGGCCGAACTCGCCGACGTGGCCGAGCGGGTGCGCGGGGCGGGGCTGCGGGTGGAGCTCGAACTCCCGGAGGGGAAGGGCGCGTTGCCGGCCGACGTGGAGGCAGCGGCGTACCGGATCGTGCAGGAGGCGCTGACCAACACGGTCAAGCACGCCGGGGCCGACCGGGTGGCGATCCGGGTGCGGCGCTCCGCCGAGGTGCTGGAGGTCGTGGTCTCCGACAACGGCCGCGGGGTGCCGCCGACGGCCGACCGCGCGGTGATCGGCTGGTCGGGCGGGCGCGGGCTGGTCGGCATCCGGGAGCGGGCGGCGGCCTGCGGCGGGCTGGCCGAGGCCGGGCCGGGGCCGGAGGGCAGGGGTTTCCTGGTGAGCGCCCGGCTGCCGCTGGCCGCGGGCACGAGGGTGGAGAGGGTGGGCGGATGACGCCGATTCGGGTGGTCGTCGCGGACGACCAGGAGCTGGTGCGGGCCGGGTTCGGGATGATCCTGGACGCACAGCCGGACATCGAGGTGGTGGCGGAGGCGGCCGACGGCGCCGAGGCGGTCGAGGCGGTGCGCGCGCACGGTCCGGACGTGCTGCTGCTGGACGTCCGGATGCCGGTGATGGACGGGCTGGAGGCGGCCCGCCGGGTGTGCGCGGAGTTCCCCTCCACCAAGGTGATCATGCTGACCACCTTCGACATCGACGACTACGTCTTCGACGCGCTGTACGCGGGCGCCAGCGGCTTCCTGCTCAAGGACGTCCGACGGGACGACCTGGCGCACGGGGTGCGGATGGTCGCCTCGGGGGAGGCGCTGCTCGCACCCTCGGTGACCAGGCGCCTGATCGGCGAGTTCGCCGCCCGCCGGCCGGGCGCGCCGGAGCGGGCGGTGCGGCCGCCGTCCAAGCTGCTGGAGCAGCTGACCCTGCGCGAGCAGGAGACGCTGCAGCTGATCGCGCGCGGGCTGTCCAACGCGGAGATCGCGGCCGAGCTGGTGGTCAGCGAGCACACGGTGAAGACGCACGTCAGCAACGTGCTGAGCAAGCTCGGCCTGCGGGACCGGGTGCACGCGGTGGTGTTCGCCTACGAGGCGGGGGCGGTGGTGGCGGGGGAGTCCTGACGCACGGGGGCGGACCGCCTCCCCCGTGCGGGGGAGGCGGGGAGTTCGCCGGTGCGGGCGATCCGGGACGAGGGGTCCGGCGGACAGGCTGTGCGGTGTCGGAACGGATCACGGACACCGCAGGAGACCGCAGATGAACACCACCCAGCACAGCCGCCGCACCGCGTACGCCGTCGTCGGCGCGCCCGCCCTGATGGCCCTCTACGGCGGCATCCGCCTGGTGCCGGGCTCCCGCGAGCCGGGCCTCGGCTGGACGGTCGGCCACACCGCGATGTTCGCCGGGCTGCTGCTGTTCGCCCCGCTCTTCCTCGCACTGCGCCGGCAGCTCGCCCCGCGCGGCACGGCCGGGCGGATCGCCGCCGGGGCGGCGCTGGGGACGGCCTTCGCGGGGCTGCTCTGCTCGCTGGCGCAGATCGGCATCGACCTGGTGGTCGGCCTGGTGGCGGCGGACAAGGCCGAGCAGTCGCGGCTGTTCGACCGGGTGCAGGAGGTGCCGGGGGTGCTCCCGGCCGTGTACCAGGTGGGCCCGCTGTTCTTCTACGTCGGCCTGCTGGCGCTGCTGGTCGCCGCGTCGGTGGGCGCGGCCCGGACGCTGCGCTGGTGGAGCCCGGTGCTGATGCTGGTCGGCACCGTCGCCTCGGCGGCCGACCTGGCCATGATCCCGGTGGCCGCCGCCTGCTACCTGGTGGCGCTGGCCCCGCTGGCCCGTCCGGTGGCGGCGCCGCGGCCGGCGCTGGCCTGACGCCAGGGCAGGCCCGACGCCGGCCGGTCGGCTAGTCCGGAGGGCCGGCCCGCGCGGGGTGACCGGCCCGGTGCGCGGGGGGAGTCGGCGGGCCCGGATTTTCGGTGGCCGCGGGCGGGCCGGGCACCGTACCGTCCGGGGCATGAACGCGAAGCGTCCCCTGATCGCCGTGCTCACCGGCGCGGGCATCTCGACCGACTCCGGCATCCCCGACTACCGCGGCCCGCAGGGGCTCTGGCAACGGGACCCGTCGGCGCAGGAACTGGTCACCCTCCAGCCGTACCTGACCGACGGCCTGGTGCGGGAGCGGGCCTGGCTGATGCGCCGCGACGCCGGGGCGCTGGCCGCCGAGCCGAACGCCGGGCACCGGGCGCTGGTCGAGCTGGAGCGTTCCGGGCTGCCGGTGCGGGTGCTCACCCAGAACGTGGACGGGCTGCACCAGCTCTCCGGGCTGCCCGCCCGCAAGGTGCTCGAACTGCACGGCACCGCACGGGAGGTGCAGTGCGTGCGCTGCCGGGTGACCGGGACGATGGAGGACGCGCTGGCGCGGGTCGCGGCGGGGGAGCCGGACCCGGCCTGCCGGGAGTGCGGCGGTGTCCTCAAGCCGCGCACGGTGATGTTCGGCGAGAACCTGGACCCGGTGGTGCTCCAGCAGGCCGACGCGATCGCCCGGGCCTGCGACGTCTTCGTCGCGGTGGGCACCAGCCTCCAGGTCTACCCGGTGGCCGCGCTGCCGCAGATCGCGGTGGAGAACGGCGCCCGGCTGATCGTGGTGAACGGCGAGCCGACCCCGTTCGACGAGGCGGCGGACGAGGTGATCCGGGAGCCGATCTCCCGGGCACTGCCGGCGCTGGTGCGGCGGCTGGTGACCGAACGGGCCTGAGGAGAGAGGGCCGGAGGGGGCTCCGCACGGACGCACCGCGTGCGTACGATGATCCTTCCGGCTCCCCCTCACGGCCTGGAGTGATCGACCGATGACGACGACGGCGAACTTCGACCCCTGGTCGGCGGCGTTCGTGGCCCACCCGTACGACGCGTACGCCGAGCTGCGCGAGCACGCGCCGGTGACGTACTTCGAGCCGACGAACCAGTGGCTCGTCTCCCGCCACGAGGACGTCAGCGCGCTGCTCCGCGACCGGCGGCTCGGCCGCACCTACACCCACCGCTTCAGCCACGCGGAGTTCGGCCGCCCCGAGCCCGACCCGGCGCACGAGCCCTTCCACACCCTGAACGACCACGGGCTGCTCGACCTGGAGGCACCCGACCACACCCGGATCCGCCGGCTGGTCTCCAAGGCCTTCACCCCGCGCATGGTCGAGGGCCTGCGCCCGACCGTCCGGCGCCTGGCCGGCGAACTGGTCGACGACCTGCTCGCGGCCGGCGGCGGCGACCTGATCGCCACCGTCGCCGAGCCGCTGCCGGTCGCCGTGATCGCCGAGATGCTCGGCGTGCCGGAGGGCGACCGGCACCTGTTGCGGCCGTGGTCCTCCGACATCACCGGGATGTTCGAACTCAACCCGAGCGAGGAGGCCGCCCGCCGGGCCGTCACCGCGAGCACCGAGTTCTCCGACTACCTGCGCGCCCTGATCCGCGAACGCCGGGCGGAACCCGGCGAGGACCTGGTCAGCGCGCTCATCCAGGCCCAGGAGGGCTCCGACGCGCTCAGCGAACAGGAGATGGTCTCCACCTGCGTGCTGCTGCTCAACGCCGGCCACGAGGCGACCGTCAACACCACCGGCAACGGCTGGTGGGCGCTGTTCCGCCACCCCGAGGAGCTCGCCCGGCTGCGCGCCTCGGTGGACGGGCTGCTGCCCACCGCGATCGAGGAACTGATGCGCTGGGACACCCCGCTGCAGATGTTCGAGCGCTGGGTGCTGGAGGACATCGAGGTCCACGGCGTCACCGTCCCGCGCGGCTCCGAGATCGCCCTGCTGTTCGGCTCCGCCAACCGCGACCCCGAGCGCTTCGCCGACCCCGACCGGCTCGACCTCGCCCGCACCGACAACCCGCACATCACCTTCGGCGCCGGAATCCATTTCTGCCTCGGCGCCCCGCTTGCCAGACTGGAGCTCACCGAGTCCTACGGCACGCTGCTGCGCCGGGCCCCGGGCCTGCGGCTGGTCCGCGAGCCCGAGTGGAACCCGGGCTACGTGATCCGCGGGCTCAAGGAACTGCAGGTCGAGGTCTGACGACGAGGGGGAACGGCCGTGGGCAAGGCGACGGGGGCACTGCTGGGCTTGGCGATCGGTGATGCGATGGGCCGGGTGACCGAGTTCCAGGACGTCGAGCGGATCGCCGTCGACCATCCGGACTGGCGTCGACTCCCGCTGCCCGCCAGGGCGTCGGTCACCGACGACACCCAGATGACGCTCGCTCTCGGCCGCGGCCTGCGCACCGCCCTGGCCGACGGACCGCTGACCCCGCTGCGCCTGGAGCGGCCGGTCCGCGAGGAGTTCGTCGACTGGTGGCGCTCCCCGGAGAACAACCGCGCCCCGGGCATGACCTGCCTGCGCGCCTGCGAGCGGCTCAGCCGCCCCGAGTACCGCTGGCAGCAGGCGAGCGACGTGGGCTCCAAGGGCTGCGGCGCCAACATGCGGGTCGCCCCGATCGGGCTGGTCCGCGCACTGGACGCCCGGCAGCTCTCCGGCGCCGCCCAGCTGCAGTCCGCGCTCACCCACGGCCACCCCACCGCGCTCGCCGCCAGTGACCTCACCGCGTACGCCGTCCGCAAGCTGGCCGAGGGCGTCCCGCCGGCCGGCCTGCCCGCGGTGCTGCGGGCGTACGCGCTGGCCGGCCGGGAGCGCTACGACGAGTTCTGGCTCGGCGACCTCGCCGACCGCTGGTACGGCAGCTCCCCGCAGGCCGTCATGGCCCGCGGCTGGGACGACTGCCTCAAGGTGCTCGACGACCTGGAGGCCGCCCTCGCCGCGCCCGACGTCGAGGCCGACCCCTGCCTGGCCACCGGCGAGGGCTGGGTCGCCGAGGAGGCCTTCGGCACCGGCCTGCTCTGCTTCCTGCTGCTGCCCGACGACCCGGTCGCCGCCGTCCGCCGGGCCGCCTACTCCAGCGGCGACTCCGACTCCCTCGCCTGCCTGACC
Organism: Kitasatospora sp. NPDC101447; assembly: GCF_044767225.1. Taxonomy (NCBI): domain Bacteria; kingdom Bacillati; phylum Actinomycetota; class Actinomycetes; order Kitasatosporales; family Streptomycetaceae; genus Kitasatospora; species Kitasatospora sp. NPDC101447. The sequence goes on along the minus strand of NZ_JBIWNL010000012.1, from coordinate 217,268 downwards.
GGCGCCTTCGCGGGCGCCCACCACGGCGAAGCGGTCTGGCCGGCCGAATGGGTGGACCGGATCGAGTACCGGGACGAGCTCCTGGAGCTCGGGGCGCTCTGGGACTGAGCGGTCGAGGCCCGGTCCCGGTCCCGGGGCCGGCCGGCGCGCTCCCGGCCGGTGCGCTCCCGGCCTGCGTCCCCCCGGGCGGGCGGAACCGCTCGGCGGGGTGGTGCGTCGAAGGGCCATGACGAACCGCAGCACCGGAACCCGTCGTACGTCCCGCCGCCCGGCGGCGCTGCTCCTCGCCGCCGCACTCGCCGCGCCGCTGCTGGCCGGGTGCGGCAGCACCGGGGCCGCCACCGGCGCGGAGGTGAGGGCCTCCGCACCCGCCAGTCCGCCCGCGGTGGACCCGGCCCGGGTGGCGGCCACCGCGAAGGCCACCGACGCCTTCGGACTGGACCTCCTGCACACCCTCACCGCCACGCCGGACGGCGCCGGCCGCAACGTGGTGCTCTCCCCGTCCGGGCTCTCCACCGTGCTCGCCATGCTGCTGCCCGGTGCCCGCGGCGCGACCGCCCAGGAGCTGGCGAAGGCCCTGCACACCGAGCTCGACCCGAAGCAGTACGCCCTCGCCGTCGGCGCGCTGAACCGACCCGTGCCGACCACCGACGGACTCACCCTGCACCGGAGCGACGAGGTCTGGACGCAGCAGGGCTTCACGGTGGAGCCCGACTACCTGGCGACGCTCGCTGCGGCCTTCGACGCCGGAGTGCACACCACCGACTTCAAGAAGGACCCGGAGGGCAGCCGCAAGGCGGTCAACGCGGCCGTGGAGAAGGCCACCGAGGGGCGGATCAAGGACCTGTTCGCCCCGAAGGCGATCAACCCGGACACCCGGCTGGTGCTCACCGACGCGCTCTACCTCAAGGCGAAGTGGGCCTCCGCGTTCAAGCCCGCGCACACGGAGGACCGTCCGTTCCACAAGCTCGACGGCACCGCGCCGAACGTCTCCACGATGGGCCAGACCGGCGACTTCAAGTACGCCGACGGCTCCGGCGGGATCGTCGGCGAACCCTGGCAGGCCGTCGAACTGCCTTATGCGGACGGCGGACTGGCGATGGACCTGATCGTTCCCGCGCAGGGCGGCTTCGACGCGTTCACCAAGGGCCTGGACCAGCCCCAGCTGGACCGGATCCTCGGCGCCCTCAGCGCACAGCCCGTCGACCTGCAGCTGCCGCGCTTCCACTTCGACACGTCCAACGAGCTCACCTCCGCGCTGCGTTCGCTCGGTGTCCACACGGCCTTCGACGACGCCGACCTCGGCGGCATCGCCAAGGAGCCGCTCGTCGTCAGCTCGGTGGTGCAGAAGGCCACCGTGCAGGTCGACGAGGAGGGGACGGTCGCGGCGGCCGGCAGCGGGGTCGGCGTGGGTGCCGCGGCGGCGCCCGCCCCGCGTCAGGCCGCCCAGCTGCACATCGACCGGCCGTTCCTGTTCCTGATCCGGGACACCGCCGGCGGGCAGCCGCTGTTCCTCGGCCAGGTCACCGACCCGCAGGCCGGCTAGGCGCGCTCACCGGGCCCGGCCGAGAGCGCCCGTCGCGCCGGGGCCGGCGGGCTCACCAGGCCGGGTAGCGCCCGCCGAGCCCCGGGTGGAGCGGGTCGCGGGTGCCGAACAGCACCAGCAGGTCGTCCGCGACCTGCCGCAGCTCGGCCCGCCCCTCGACCGCCCCGGCCCACTCGGCGGGCAGCGCCGAGGCGCCGTACGCGGCCCCGACCAGGTTGCCGCAGACCGCGCCCGTCGAGTCGCTGTCCCCGGAGTGGTTCACCGACAGCAGCAGCGCGGTGCGCACCGGGTCGGGGTCGAGGGTGGCCGCCAGCAGCGCGTACACCGCGATGGCCAGGCACTCCTCGGCGATCCAGCCGAGCCCGACCCGCTCCACCGCCTCCGCCGACGGCTCGGACTCCTGGGCGACCCGCACCGCCCTGGCCAGCGCCTGGACGGTCTCCTTGGACGCCGGCAGGTCGCGGATCTGCTCCACGGTCTCGCCGACCGCCGCCCACGGCTCCGTCCCGTTCGCGAGCCGCTCGACCAGCGCCGCGAAGGCGCCCGCCGCGAGGTACCCGGTCGGGTGACCGTGGGTGAGCTGGGCACACTGCACCGCCAGCCCGAAGGACTGCTCGACACCCAGCCGCGCCAGCCCGAACGGCGCCGAGCGCATCACCGTGCCGCAGCCCTTGGAACCCGGGTTGATCGGCCCCGGCCGCCCGATCACGGACGGCGCCTCGAACACCGGGTGCTCGGACACCCCGCTCAGGCAGGCGTTGCCCGGCGCCCGCCGCGCGTACAGGAAGGACTGCCGCAGCAGCCAGCCGTCGTACGGGCGCGGCTGCGGCGCGGTGTCCGGCGCGGGCTGGTACTGCGTCAGCAGCCAGCGCCGGTAGGCGCCGTGGACGGCCTCCGGCACCGAGCCGCCGCCGCCCGTCCAGCCGCGCACGAAGCCGCGGATCAGGCCCTCGGCGGTGAACAGCGTCATCTGTGTGTCGTCGGTGACCTCGACCGGCCCGGGACCGCCCGGTAGGGAGGTCACGCCCTCCGGCCCGTAGCGGCCCTGGATCTGATGGAGCTGCTGGAACTCCACCGGCCAGCCCAGCGCATCGCCGACGGCTCCGCCGAGCAGCGCTCCGCGCACCCGGTCCCGGTAGCCCGACTCGGCAGCCGGCTCCGTCACGTCGGATCCCCCTTCGTTCGTGGCGGAGTAGTTCTATCAGGTCCGCGTGCGGAGCTACCGGCGGATCTGCCCGGCGCGCCCGTGCAGTGCGGCCCGGTCGGCGGCGGCGCGCCCGGCCGCCCAGCCCTCGCCGTCGCTGACCCGGACCCGCTGCGAGACCAGCTTCGGGAACAGCCGGCCGACCTCCTCGTCCACCGCCTCCGAGCGGGCCGCGAGCGCGGGCAGCAGCCGCGCGTCCGGCAGCAGCTGCTCCTCGGTGCCGTCCTCGCGCAGGTGCCGGCCGGCCGCGGCGGCGCTGGTGGTCCGCTCGGTGGCCGTGGTCAGCCGCTCGCGGATCCGCGCCGCGTACGCGACCAGGAAGGACTGCCGGAACGCCTTGCTGCGCGAGTCCCGGCGGGAACCCGCCTTGTTGAGCGCATGGGTGGCCTGCACCAGCAGCGAGGTGTAGAGCAGTTCGACGCCGTCCAGGTCGCCGTCGAAGCCGACCACGGTGCAGAAACCGAACTCCTTCGCCCAGACCACCCGGCACCGGTTCGCCGCCGCGACCGCGTCCAGCAGCATCGTCTTGGGGCCCTCGTACGGGTTGTCCACCCCGATCCGCAGCGCCGCCGGGGCGTTCCGGTCCGCACCGGCGGCCGCCAGCAGCGCCTCGTCGATGCTGTGCTGGGCCATCAGCTGCTGGGCCTTGGCGGTCAGCGCCTCGGCCTCCTCGGAGTACTCGGTGGACTCGGCCTTGGCCAGCAGCGCCCGGATCCGGGCCAGCATCCGCGGCTCGCCGGCCGGGGGCCCGGGGTGCTGCGGGCCGGAGTGCCGGGTCCGCGCCGCCTGCCCGGGGCCGGGCCCCACCGGGGCGATCGGGGGCAGCCGGCCCCAGGTGCGCAGCAGCTCCAGGACGGCGGTGGCGAGCGCGAAGCGGTCCAGCCGGTGCCGCTGGGCGAAGGCCCCCAGGTACTGCTCGTCGCCGGGCCACCAGACCTCGGCCTCCAGCTCGCGCAGCTGCTCCAGCCAGCGCCGGTCGAGCGCGGCCGCCGGGTGGCGGCGGCCCTCGGCGGCGATCAGGTCCACCGCGAGGGCGAGGTGGACGGGCTTCAGCCCGCGCCGCACCACCCGCACCAGGTCGGCCGGGCGCCAGCCGGCGGACCAGCACCGGCCGACGGCGGTGTCCGCGTACCCCAGCAGCGCCCGGCTGACCGCCGACCACTGCCCGGCCGAGGCGGCCAGCAGGGACGCCCCGGTGTCCAGGGCGAGGTCCAGCCCCTCCTCGGGTGCCGTCAGCACCGACCGCACCGCCTGCTCCAGCAGCGGCCCGGCGTCCCCGCCCTGCTGCGTGCGCTTGCCCACGGTGTGTCCCTGCTCTCCTCGACGGCCCGGTTCCTCCTGCCCATGATGCCGGAGCGCGCACCGAGGACCGGGAGCGGACGGCGGGGCGGCAACGAGCGGGGGCGCCGATGGTGGTGCGGCTAGCGCTCGACGGCCGTGGCCAGGATCTCCGGGGCGCGCTCCAGCAGCCGGGTGGCCGCCATCCGCACACCGAGGACGGCGATCAGCGCGCCGTAGAGCGGGCCGATCAGCAGGACCGGCCAGCTCGGCCCGTCCGAGATCAGCGCCCAGCCGAGGTAGCCGCCCACCGGCAGGCCGAGCAGGGCGACGCCGATCATCGAGCCGAAGGAGTTGAGCATCACCAGCCCGCTCTGGCCCGGGGCGGCGTTGCGCATCGGGTTGCTGTCGGCGGGCATGCTGTACGGCACCAGCACGCTGAACATCGCGCCGAGCGCCACCCCGCAGCCGAGCAGCGCGAGCGCGAGGCCGACTGCGGCGGGCAGCTCCGCCCACGTGCCGGTGACGGCCGCCAGCACCAGGCCGAGCACCAGCGTCACCGGGATCGCGTACGACAGCACCGCGTACGCCCGGCCGCGCAGCTCGTCCCGGGCGTCGGCCGGGGTGCGCAGGGTGGCGGCGACCATCCAGAACGCCGAGCCGTCCATGCCGAACAGGTTGAGCATCTGCAGCCCGAGGAACGTCCCCGTCATCGCCAGCAGGTAGACGCTCGCCCAGCCCTGGACCATCGACAGCACACAGATCACCACCGTCATGCCGATGCTGGTGAACACCGCGGCCTTGGCACGCGGTTCGCGCCAGGCGTACCGCAGGTGGCGCTGCATCACCGCGCCGGTCCGGCCCCCGGGCAGGAAGCCCCAGCCGCGCGAGCGCTGCACCCCGCGGGCCACCTCCAGGGTGGAGGAGTCGGCGGTGACCATCAGCTCCTGCAGGCTGCTGCGCCACCAGCGCAGCAGCAGCGCCACCAGCACGCCGGCCGCGGCGAGCTGCAGCAGCGCGAGCCCGTACCGGCCCTCGGCGGCGGTGCGCGGCGCGTCCGCGGCGCTGATCGGCGGGATCCAGCGCAGGACGGAGGCGATCGGCTTCAGCGGGCTCAGGTCGATGTCGCCGCCGGGGCGGCCGAAGATGCTCTGCGAACCGACGTTGGCGGTCTGGATCAGCAGGGCGAAGGCCAGCCCGCCGAAGACCGCGAAGTCCTTGCCCCGGCGGCTGGAGAGCATCCGGGCGTTGCCGGCCGCGACCGCCCGGGAGAGCGTGACCAGGCCGAGCAGTGCGAGCGGCACGCCGACCACGGCGACCGCGGCGGAGGCCCCGCCGCCGGCGCCGGCCAGCACCGCGCCGGTCACCAGCACCAGGTTGATCAGTGGTCCGGGCCCGATCAGCGCGGCCAGCAGCGAGCCGCGCAGCAGCGGACCGGGCCGCAGCGGCAGCATGGTGAGCCGGGTCGGGTCGGCGCTCTCGTCGCTGGAGAACAGGAACAGCGGCAGCGCCGCCCAGCCCAGGGTCAGCACGCCGAGCAGCATCACCCCGGCGTCCCCGGAGCCCGCGAACCGCCCGTTCAGCGCGGCCATGGCGACGGCGATGCCGGCCGCGAAGGCCAGGCCCACGACGCCGCCGAGCACGTAGACGGTTGTCCTGCCGGGGCTGCGCCGCAGCCCGTTGCGCAGCAGTCGCAGCTTGAGCGCCACCAGGGCGCGGACCACCGTCCGCCCGTCCGGCACCGCGCCGGGCACGGCCGCAGTCACTGCGCGCCCCCGAGCTGTCCGCCGTCGAGCTGTCCGCCGTCCAACTGCCCGCTGCCGAACTGCCCGCCGCCGAGCCAGCCGAGGGCCTGCCCGTCGTCCTCGCGGACACCGATCAGGTCGAGGAAGGCCTCGTGCAGGCTGCGCCCGCCGCGGACGGAGTCCAGCGGGCCGTGGGCGATGACCCGGCCCGCGTTGACCACCGCGACCCAGTCGCAGAGCTGCTCGACCAGCTCCATCACGTGGCTGGAGAAGACGACCGTGGAGCCGGCCGCCGCGTACCGCTTGAGCACACCGCGGATGGTCTGGGCGGAGACCGGGTCGACGCCCTCGAAGGGCTCGTCCAGGAACAGCACGTCGGGGTTGTGCAGCAGCGCGGCGGCCAGGCCGATCTTCTTGCGCATGCCGGTGGAGTAGTCGGCGACCAGCTTGTCGGCGTCCCGGCCGAGGTCCAGGACGGCCAGCAGCTCCTCGGCCCGGCGGTCGACCTCGGCGCCGGGCAGGCCGCGCAGGCGCCCGGTGTACTGCAGCAGTTCGCGCCCGCTGAGCCGCTCGAACATCCGCAGGCCCTCGGGCAGGATGCCGATCCGTGCCTTGACCAGGACCGGGTCGGCCCAGACGTCGGCGCCGTGCACCAGGACGGTGCCCTGGTCGGGCCGCAGCAGCCCGGTGACCATCGACAGCGTCGTGGTCTTGCCGGCGCCGTTCGGGCCGACCAGGCCGATGAACGAGCCCGCCGGCAGTTCCAGGCTCAGCCCGGCCACGGCGGCCTGGGCGCCGAAGTGCTTCCACAGCCCTCGGATGCTGACGGCGGACGGGGCGTCCGGTCGGGGGAGGTCGGAGGGAGGTGGTGCTGACGCCTGCATCGCTGCCTTCTCTGCTCGTGGTCGGCGGAACTGCTCTCCGGCTCAGCCTGTCACTGCACGAACGGGCTGTCGCCCGAGTTGAGGATCCCCTGAGCGTGTCCGCCGAACGGGTGAGGCACGCCGTGCGGAACGCCTTTCCCGACCTTGTCGGTCCGATTTGGCAACTACTCAGTTCGCCTGTTCGTCCTGCACTATGAGGAGCAGTGAGGGTGCGCGGGGGAACCGCGGTACCGGGAGGTGGCGGATGTCCGTTCAACCGTGGGGCGAACCCGGTCCCGCCTACAAGCACGGCCACGAGCCGGGCCACGGCCACGGCCACCGGCCGGTCGTCGGCTGGCAGCCCGCGCCGATTCCGGCCCAGGCTCCTGTCCCCGCTCCGTCCCCGCAGGCCGGGATGCGGGCCGGCCACGCGGACCGCGACCGGACGGTCGACGTGCTGAAGGCCGCCTTCGCCGAGGGCCGGCTCTCCGTCCAGGAGTACGAGCAGCGTCACGAGGCCGCCGTCGAGGCGCAGACCTACGGGCAGCTGGCCGCGCTGGTGGCGGACCTGCCCGCCGGCCCGATGACGGCCCCCGCCGGCCCGCCGGTCCCGGCCACCTTCCTGCCCGCCGCGCCCCCGCCGGCCCGCCAGACCAACGTGCTGGCGGTGGTCTCGGTGGTGTGCGGCCTGAGCGGTTTCCTGGCGCTGCCGGCGGTGGGTGCGGTGATCACCGGGCACATCGCCCGGGCCCAGATCCGCGAGCGCAACATGGACGGCGACTGGGCGGCCGTCCTCGGCCTGGTCCTCGGCTACATGGGCAGCGCCTTCTGGGCGCTGCTGATCCTGGTGGGCATCGCCTAGGCCGCGCGGCGGCGCTCCGCTGGCGGGCGGCCGACGACTGTGGTAGAGCGGGTGAAGACGGCCCGACACCGGGCGGTCACGTGCGGGACACCCGCGTGACGCCCGGCCGAAGGCGACGACCTGCGGCGTTGCATTTGTTTTGACCGCGCCCCATGCGCTAGGTACGCTCTGACCTTGTGCCTGGGGTGTCCCCGGGTCCTTGTGCGTGCATGCACACCGGTCGCCGCGCCGAGCCGGAGCGCTTTCCAGCGCCCCGCGCGTAGAGCGCCGTCGCTGTACATCAGCCATGGGATTCCGTGTCGGAAAAGCCCAACACACCCGACCGCGTGGGTCGACCACGGGGCCGGTTGCGAGGGAAGACACCGCAGGTTAGTTCCACCAAGCCTTGGCACACAGAAAACGGAGAAACGGTGCCTACGATCCAGCAGCTGGTCCGAAAGGGCCGGCAGGACAAGGTCGAGAAGAACAAGACTCCCGCGCTGAAGGGCTCCCCGCAGCGCCGTGGGGTCTGCACGCGTGTGTACACGACCACCCCGAAGAAGCCGAACTCGGCGCTTCGTAAGGTCGCCCGTGTGCGCCTCACCAGCGGGATCGAGGTCACCGCTTACATCCCGGGCGAGGGCCACAACCTGCAGGAGCACTCCATCGTGCTGGTGCGCGGTGGTCGTGTGAAGGACCTTCCTGGTGTCCGCTACAAGATCATCCGCGGTTCGCTCGACACCCAGGGTGTCAAGAACCGCAAGCAGGCCCGCAGCCGCTACGGCGCCAAGAAGGAGAAGTAAGAATGCCTCGTAAGGGCCCCGCCCCGAAGCGCCCGGTCATCATCGACCCGGTTTACGGCTCCCCGGTCGTCACCCAGCTGGTCAACAAGATCCTGCTGCACGGCAAGCGCTCCACCGCCGAGCGGATCGTCTACGGCGCCCTTGAGGGCGTCCGTGAGAAGACCGGCTCCGACCCGGTCGTCGCGCTGAAGCGCGCGCTGGAGAACGTCAAGCCGGCCCTTGAGGTCAAGTCCCGCCGTGTCGGTGGCGCGACCTACCAGGTTCCGGTCGAGGTCCGTCCGGGCCGCGCCAGCACCCTGGCGCTGCGCTGGATGGTCGGTTACTCCCGCGCCCGTCGCGAGAAGACCATGACCGAGCGCCTGATGAACGAGATCCTCGACGCCAGCAACGGCCTGGGCGCTTCCGTGAAGCGTCGCGAGGACACCCACAAGATGGCCGAGTCCAACAAGGCCTTCGCGCACTACCGCTGGTAGTCCGTACCCCGTCACTAGACAGAGAGAGAACGAGCCACCATGGCTGCAACCTCCCTTGACCTCGCCAGGGTCCGCAACATCGGGATCATGGCGCACATCGACGCGGGCAAGACCACCACCACCGAGCGGATCCTGTTCTACACCGGTGTCTCGTACAAGATCGGTGAGGTCCACGATGGCGCTGCCACCATGGACTGGATGGAGCAGGAGCAGGAGCGCGGCATCACGATCACGTCGGCCGCGACGACCTGTCACTGGACGGTCGACGACGTCGACAACACCATCAACATCATCGACACCCCGGGTCACGTCGACTTCACCGTCGAGGTGGAGCGTTCGCTGCGCGTCCTCGACGGTGCCGTGACGGTGTTCGACGGTGTCGCCGGTGTCGAGCCCCAGTCCGAGACCGTGTGGCGGCAGGCTGACCGCTACGGCGTCCCGCGCATCTGCTTCATCAACAAGCTGGACCGCACGGGCGCGAACTTCTTCTTCTGCGTGCAGACCATCGTGGACCGCCTCGGCGCCACCCCGCTGGTCATGCAGCTCCCGATCGGTGCCGAGTCGGACTTCCAGGGCGTCGTCGACCTGGTCCGCATGAAGGCGCTGGTCTGGTCCGCCGAGGCCGCCAAGGGCGAGATGTACGACGTCGTCGACATCCCGGCCGAGCTGCAGGAGCAGGCTGACGAGTACCGCGAGACGCTGATCGACACCGTCTCGAACATCAGCGACGAGATCATGGAGCTCGCCCTTGAGGGCGAGGAGATCCCGGTCGAGCTGCTGCAGGACGCGATCCGCAAGGGCACCCTGAACTCGGACTTCACCCCGATCTTCTGCGGTACCGCCTTCAAGAACAAGGGCGTTCAGCCCCTGCTCGACGCGGTCGTCAAGTACCTGCCGTCCCCGCTGGACATCGAGTCCATCGAGGGCACCAAGCCGAACGACCCGGAGACCAAGATCTCCCGCAAGGCGTCGGACGACGAGCCGCTGTCCGCGCTGGCGTTCAAGATCATGTCCGACCCGCACCTGGGCAAGCTCACCTTCGTCCGGATCTACTCCGGCCGCCTGGAGTCCGGCACCTCGGTGCTGAACGCCGTCAAGGGCAAGAAGGAGCGCATCGGCAAGATCTACCGCATGCACGCGAACAAGCGTGAGGAGATCGAGTCGGTGGGCGCCGGCGACATCGTCGCCGTCATGGGCCTGAAGCAGACCACCACCGGTGAGACGCTGGCCGACGAGAAGAACCCGGTCATCCTGGAGTCCATGGACTTCCCGGCCCCGGTCATCCGCGTCGCCATCGAGCCCAAGTCCAAGGGTGACCAGGAGAAGCTGGGTGTCGCCATCCAGCGTCTCGCCGAGGAGGACCCGTCCTTCCAGGTCAACACGGACGAGGAGACCGGCCAGACCATCATCGCGGGTATGGGCGAGCTGCACCTTGAGGTGCTGGTCGACCGTATGAAGCGTGAGTTCAAGGTCGAGGCCAACGTCGGCAAGCCGCAGGTCGCCTACCGCGAGACGATCCGTTCGGCCGTCGAGCGCATCGACTACACGCACAAGAAGCAGACCGGTGGTTCGGGCCAGTTCGCGAAGATCCAGATCGCGATCGAGCCGCTTGAGCAGGCCGAGGGCTACGAGTTCGTGAACAAGGTCACCGGTGGCCGCGTGCCGAAGGAGTACATCCCTTCGGTCGACGCCGGTTGCCAGGAGGCCATGGAGTTCGGTGTGCTCGCCGGCTACCCGCTGCAGGGTGTCCGCGTCACGCTGCTCGACGGTGCGTCGCACGACGTCGACTCCTCGGAGCTCGCGTTCAAGATCGCCGGCTCGATGGCCTTCAAGGAAGGCGCGAAGAAGGCCAAGCCGGTCCTTCTTGAGCCGATGATGGCCGTCGAGGTCACCACGCCCGAGGACTACATGGGCGACGTGATCGGCGACATCAACTCTCGCCGTGGCCAGATCCGGTCCATGGACGAGCGTCACGGTGCCCGCGTCGTCACGGCGCTGGTGCCCCTCTCCGAGATGTTCGGCTACGTCGGTGACCTGCGCAGCAAGACCTCTGGTCGCGCCAGCTACTCGATGCAGTTCGACTCGTACGCCGAGGTCCCCAAGGCCGTGGCTGAGGAGATCATCGCCAAGTCCAAGGGCGAGTGAGTCCGGCTCTGCCGGCCTCGGGATCAGTCCGACATTCGGGATGATTTCGACCCCTTAGGCTATGAGGAGGCGACCCGGGAGGATCCGGACGGATCCTCCCGGGGCCTCCGGCCCCCACCCGCGGGACGGTACGAGGTGCTTCCGGCACCGCGGACCAAGCCCGATACAAGACCAACTGACGTCAGCACGGCGTACAGGATCTGTCCTCAGGAGGACTGCAGTGGCGAAGGCGAAGTTCGAGCGGACGAAGCCCCACGTCAACATCGGCACCATCGGTCACATCGACCACGGTAAGACGACCCTTACCGCGGCCATCACCAAGGTGCTGCACGACGCGTACCCGGAGATCAACCCCTTCACGCCGTTCGACCAGATCGACAAGGCGCCGGAGGAGCGGCAGCGCGGTATCACCATCTCGATCGCGCACGTCGAGTACCAGACCGAGGCGCGTCACTACGCCCACGTCGACTGCCCGGGTCACGCGGACTACATCAAGAACATGATCACCGGTGCGGCCCAGATGGACGGTGCGATCCTCGTCGTCGCCGCCACCGACGGCCCGATGCCGCAGACCAAGGAGCACGTCCTCCTGGCCCGCCAGGTCGGCGTTCCGTACATCGTCGTCGCCCTGAACAAGGCCGACATGGTGGACGACGAGGAGATCCTGGAGCTCGTCGAGCTTGAGGTCCGTGAGCTCCTCTCCGAGTACGAGTTCCCGGGCGACGACCTGCCGGTCGTCCGCGTCTCCGCGCTGAAGGCGCTGGAGGGCGACAAGGAGTGGGGCGAGAAGCTCCTCGGCCTCATGCACGCCGTCGACGAGAGCATCCCGACCCCGGCCCGCGCCGTGGACCAGCCGTTCCTGATGCCGATCGAGGACGTCTTCACGATCACCGGTCGTGGCACCGTCGTCACCGGTCGTATCGAGCGTGGCATCCTCAAGGTCAACGAGACTGTCGACATCATCGGCATCAAGGAGACCAAGACCACCACCACGGTCACCGGCATCGAGATGTTCCGCAAGCTGCTCGACGAGGGCCAGGCCGGTGAGAACGTCGGTCTGCTCCTCCGTGGCATCAAGCGCGAGGACGTCGAGCGCGGCCAGGTCATCATCAAGCCGGGTTCGGTCACGCCGCACACCGACTTCGAGGCCCAGTCCTACATCCTGTCGAAGGACGAGGGTGGCCGCCACACCCCGTTCTTCAACAACTACCGCCCGCAGTTCTACTTCCGTACCACGGACGTGACCGGCGTCGTGACCCTCCCCGAGGGCACCGAGATGGTCATGCCGGGCGACAACACCGCCATGACGGTTCAGCTGATCCAGCCGATCGCCATGGAGGAGGGCCTGAAGTTCGCCATCCGTGAGGGTGGCCGCACCGTCGGCGCCGGCCAGGTCACCAAGATCATCAAGTAATTGACGATCTGACCTGCCTGCCCCGTACAGGCGAGTCCGAAGGGCCCCGCGCACCGCACGGTGCGCGGGGCCCTTCGGCGTCTCACGGGGCGCTCACCGGAGCGCGCCTCCTTTCACCGGCCGCTCATCGCAGACTGTTATGGTCGGGCCACCAACCAGCCCCGCCGTCGCGGAAAGTGGGATCCAACGCATGTCAACGGCACCGCTGTTGTCGGTCGTGATGCCGATCTACAACGAGCAGGAGGCGCTCCCGCTGACCGTCGAGCGGCTGCGGCCGATCCTCGACGGGCTCGACGTGGCCTACGAGGTGGTCGGCGTCGACGACGGCAGCACCGACGCGACGCCGGTGCTGATGCAGAAGATCCACCAGGACTGGCCGGAGTTCCGCATCGTCCGCTTCGCCCGCAACTCCGGGCACCAGGCCGCCCTCACCGCCGGCCTCCACCGCGCCTTCGGCGACTACGTCGTCTCCATCGACGCCGACCTCCAGGACCCGCCGGAGAAGATCCCGGAGATGCTGGAGCTCGCCCGCGAGGAGAGCCTCGACATCGTCTACGGCGTCCGCGGCGACCGCGGCACCGACACCTCCTTCAAGCGGCGCACCGCCGGGGCGTACTACTGGCTGATGCGCAAGCTGGTCGGCAAGCGGATGCCCAACCAGGCCGGCGACTTCCGGCTGCTCAGCCGGGCCGCGGTGAATGCGCTGAAGGCGATGCCCGAGCACCAGCCGGTCTACCGGCTGCTGGTGCCGTGGCTGGGCTTCCCCAGCGGCGAGGTGGTCTACGTGCGCGAGGAGCGGGTCGCGGGCAGCACCCACTACCCGCTGTCCAAGATGGTCCGACTGGCGCTGGACAGCATCACCAACTTCTCCGCGGCCCCGCTGCGGCTCGCCACCTGGCTCGGGCTGTTCAGCTTCCTGGTCTGCATCGCGCTGGCGCTCTACACCACGGTCGCGTACGCGGTCGGCTCCACCGTGCCCGGCTGGTCCTCGCTCTTCATAGGGATGCTGTTCATCGGCGCCGTCCAGCTGGTCTGCGTCGGACTGCTCGGCGAGTACGTCGGCCGGATCTACTCCGCGGTCCAGGCGCGGCCCGCCTACTTCATCGGCTACGACTCGGCCGAGGAGCCGGACCGGTACGGTACGGGCGAGTGAACGAGATCCTCTCCGCCGACCGGGGCGAGCACGACGGGCCGAACGACCGCGACGGGCACGACCACCGCGACGGGCCGCGCACCGAGCCGCCGGCGGTCCGTCGGCAGCTGCCGTCGTTCCTGGTCATCGGGGTGCTGAGCACCCTGTTCTACCTGGCGCTGTTCGTCGCCCTGCGGCTGGTCGCCTCGTCGCAGGTGGCCAACCTGGTCGCGCTGGCCGTCAGCGCGGTGGCCAACACCGCGGCCAACCGCCGCTTCACCTTCGGCATCACCGGTTCGGACGGCGCGGTGCGCCACCAGCTCCAGGGCGCGGTCGCGTTCCTGATCGGCCTCGGCCTCAGCAGCGGTGTCCTCGCGCTGCTCGACGCGGCGGTGCCGCACGCCTCCCGGGTGGTGGAGGTGACCGGGCTCGTGGTGGCGAACGGTCTCGCCACCGTGGCCCGGTTCGTCCTCCTCAAACTGTGGGTCTTCAGGAAGCGCTGACCGCGGCGGTCCGCTCCTGCCGCCCGGCGCGGCCGCCGGTGCTCGTCCACGCCCAGTACCCGAGCACCACGCAGCCGGCCACGGCGGTCAGCAGCGCGGTCGCCGAGCCCGCCGGCGGGTGCCAGGTGCCGGCCAGCGGGTTGAGCGGGGTGTAGTCCACCGAGGTGCCGAGCCCCGCCTGCCAGCGGATCATGGTGTACCCGAGGAAGGCCAGCTGCAGCGGCAGCACCAGCAGCGCGATCATCCGGACCAGCGAGGCCGACCGGGCCCCGTCGAGCACGTCCCGGCGTCCGAGGACGAAGGCCGCGATCAGCGGGACCCCGACGGCGACCGGCAGCATGTACCGGCCCTGGCCGGCGAAGCCGACCTTGTGCGCCGCTATCGCGTCCGAGAGCGTGATCACCGCGAACGGGGCGAGGAAGAAGGCGAGCACCCGCCAGCGGTCGCTCCACGCGCCGAAGGCGAGCGCGGGCAGCACCAGGCAGCCGATGGCCAGGTACCAGAGGTAGTAGGCGGTGCCGGGCAGGTGCGTGTCGAGCCACGACGGGACGCCGATCACCTCGGTGAAGTAGTCGGGCCAGCGGACGATCACCTCGTGCCGGATCGCCTTGGGCACCGTGATGCCGGGCGGCACCTGGACGGGCATCATCTCCGAGGCCTTCATGACCACGGTCCACAGCGCCCCCGCGGCGCCGGCGGCGAACAGCGTCCCGGCCGCCCACCAGGCCGGCCGGAAGCGCAGCAGCTCCTTCACCCGCTCCCGCTTGGCCGGGATCAGCATGATCCCGAGGACCGCCGCGCACCAGAGCGGACCGAGCGCGCGGACCGTCATGAGCACCGATCCGGCGATCGCGATCTGCACCATGGCCGCGCGCCGCAGCGGCTGCTCCGGGTCCAGCATGGTCGGGATGAGGGCCGCGACCAGGGCCACGCCGGCCGCGATCTCGATGCCGTTGGGGTTGATCGAGCCCGCCAGGTGCGCGGTGATCGGGGTCACCGCGACCAGCAGCCCGGCCGCCGCGATCCGGTGCCTGGTCCAGGCGACCAGGCTGTGCGCGGCGGAGGCGAGCAGCGCCGACACCAGGGCGGCGCTGACCAGCCGGGCCAGGGTGAGGCCCAGCCAGTTCGGCCAGAGGGCCATCGGCCAGCCGACGAGCGCGTAGTAGACCGGGTTGTACCGGCCGGCCCGGGTGCCCACCCGCTCGATCTGCTGGTCCGCGCCGCCGGGCGCCTTGGCGCAGGCCACCGACTTGGTGGGGTCGAACCACCAGCAGTTGTCCCGGACGATCGAGGCCGGCACGTGCTGGAAGGCACCGGTGCCGCCGCCGGCCGCCTCGGGCTTGGGCGCGAACTCGCCCCGGGCCACCCCGACCGCGCGGACGATGTGCTCCCGCTCGTCCGGGCTCGCGTCGTACGGCGAGGCGAGCGCCCAGCCCGCGCAGACGAGGAAGAACCCGATGAACGCGGTCCACCAGGTCCGCCGGAACAGCAGGCGGCCCGGTCGGCCGGAGCTGTCGCCGGCCCTGCTCGCGGCGGCCGGGGGAGGGGAGGTCACGGCGGGGGGGTATGAGGACACGCGACCAAGATAACGGGTGGCCGATTTCGGTCGGACCGGGCGGCTGTGTGCCCGCCCGGCGTTGCACTTACGATTCCCCCGTGACTCAACTGGAATCGCCCTCGGAAGTGTCCGGATCCACCGCGAAGGGCCGGATCGCCGGACTTCTGGGCCATAGCGCGGTGCGGTTCCTGGCCGCCGGCGTCACCAGCACCACGGTCGACATGGGCCTGCTGTACCTCCTGCACGGCGTGCTCGGCCTGCCGCTGGCGGTGTCCACCCTCGTCGCCGTGCTGGCCGGCTTCACGACGAACTTCGTGCTGAACCGGATCTGGGCCTTCGAGAGCTCCTCGCCGGTCGGCAAGCAGACCGCCCGCTACATGGTGATGGCGGGCGGCAACTGGGTCGGCACCGTGCTGCTGGTCGGCGGCTTCGTGAAGCTGGGCCTCTTCTACCTGCTGGCCCGTGCGCTCGCGCTGGTCATCCTCTCGGTCGTGAACTACTTCGGCTACAAGTACTGGGTGTTCCGGGACAAGTGACGGAAGGACGAAGGCCCGGCCGGAGGGATCCGGCCGGGCCTTCGTGCGTCCTCGCGGGACCTCAGTCCTGCTGGGTGCGCAGGCTCTCGGTGAACGCCTTGCAGGTCTCGTACGTCGGCAGCAGGCCGGAGGAGATCGCCTCCGCCAGCGACGGCGCGGCCTCGTCCCGGGCCGACAGCAGCGGCTCCTCGGCCGGCCACTCGATGCCCAGGTCGGGGTCGAGCGGGTGGACCGAGTGCTCGCCGGTCGGGTTGTACGTCTCGGAGCAGAGGTACGAGAGCGTGGCGTCGTCGCTCAGCGCGCAGAAGCCGTGACCGAGGCCCTCCGGGATGTAGACCGCGCGGCGCTCCACGTCGTCGAGCCGCACGCCCTCCCAGCGGCCGAAGGTCGGCGAGCCGACCCGCAGGTCCACGATGACGTCGAGCACGGCGCCGCGCACGCAGGTCACGTACTTGGCCTGGCCGGGCGGCACGTCGGCGAAGTGGATGCCGCGCACGACGCCGCGCGAGGAGACCGACAGGTTGGCCTGCGCCAGCCGCAGCGGGTGGCCGACGACCTCGGCGAGGCGGTCGAAGCGGTACCACTCGGTGAACATGCCGCGCGGGTCGCCGTGCAGCTGAGGGGTGATCTCGATCAGGCCCTCGATGCTCAGTTCGCGGAACTTCACCGGGCGTTCTCCTCGTCCAGCAGGGCCAGCAGGTACTGTCCGTAACCGCTCTTCAGCAGCGGCTCGGCGAGCTCGCGCAGCTGCTCGGAGCTGATCAGGCCGGCCCGCCAGACGGCCTCCTCGATGCAGCCGATCTTGAAGCCCTGGCGCTCCTCGATGACCCGGACGAACTCCGAGGCCTGCACCATCGAGACGAAGGTGCCGGTGTCCAGCCAGGCGGTGCCGCGGTCCAGGATCGTGACGTTCAGCTCACCCTTGCGCAGGTAGGCGTCGTTGACCGCGGTGATCTCCAGCTCGCCGCGCGCGCTGGGCTTCAGGCCGCGGGCGATCTCCACGACCTGGTTGTCGTAGAAGTAGAGACCGGGGACGGCGTAGCGGGACTTCGGCTTCTCGGGCTTCTCCTCGATGGAGATCGCCTGGCCGTGCTCGTCGAACTCGACCACGCCGTACGCGGTCGGGTCGGCCACCGGGTAGGCGAAGACCCGGCCACCGGGGGCGTCGGTGTGCTCGGCGAGCCGGGTGCCGAGGCCGCTGCCGTGGAAGATGTTGTCGCCGAGGATGAGGGCGACGGACTCGTCGCCGATGAAGTCCGCGCCGAGCACGAAGGCCTGGGCGATGCCCTCGGGCTTCTCCTGGACGGCGTACTCCAGCTTGAGGCCGAGCTGCGAGCCGTCGCCCAGCAGGCGTTCGAACTGCTCGCGGTCGGCCGGGGTGGTGATGATCAGGATCTCGCTGATGCCCGCCATCACCAGGGTGGACAGCGGGTAGTAGATCATCGGCTTGTCGAAGACCGGGAGCAGCTGCTTCGACACCGCCCGGGTGAGTGGCCACAGGCGCGAGCCGGTCCCGCCGGCCAGGAGGATTCCACGCATGCGAGCAGCTTAAGTGAGAGTCGGACGGGCCCTGTCCTGGGCCGTTCGAGGGGGCCGATCGGCGACGGTAGACTACGCGCATTATGCGCATCCTCGTGACCGGCGGCGCCGGATTCATCGGTTCGGAGTTCGTCCGTCAGCTCCTCGGAGCGGACGAGAGCGCCCGGATCACCGTCTTTGACAAGCTCACCTACTCGGGCGTCCTGGAGAACCTGGCCCCGGTGGCCGACCACCAGGGCTACACCTTCGTCCAGGGCGACATCTGCGACGCGGACGCCGTCGACCAGGTCATGCCGGGCCACGACGTGGTGGTGCACTTCGCCGCCGAGTCGCACGTGGACCGCTCGATCGCCGGCGCGGGCCCGTTCGTGCTGACCAACGTCGTGGGCACCCAGGTCCTGCTGGACGCCGCCCGCAAGCACGGGGTCGGCCGCTTCGTGCACATCTCCACCGACGAGGTGTACGGCTCGATCAGCGAGGGCTCCTGGACCGAGACCTGGCCGCTGGTGCCGAACTCCCCGTACTCGGCCTCCAAGGCCTCCTCCGACCTGCTGGCGCTGGCGTACCACCGCACCCACGGCATGGACGTCGTGGTGACCCGCTGCTCCAACAACTACGGGCACTACCAGTTCCCGGAGAAGGTCATCCCGCTGTTCACCACCAACCTGATCGACGGCAAGAAGGTGCCGTTGTACGGGAACGGTGGCAACGTCCGCGACTGGCTGCACGTCTCGGACCACTGCCGCGGCATCGAGCTGGTCATGCGCGGCGGCCGCGCCGGCGAGGTCTACAACATCGGCGGCGGCACCGAGGCCACCAACAAGGAGCTGACCGGTCTTCTGCTGGAGGCCGCCGGCGCCGGCTGGGACATGGTCGAGTACGTCGAGGACCGCAAGGGCCACGACCTGCGCTACTCGATCGACATCAGCAAGATCCGCGAGGAGCTCGGCTACGAGCCGCAGGTCCGCTTCGAGGACGGCCTCGCCGCGACCATCGCCTGGTACCGCGAGAACCGCGCCTGGTGGGAGCCGCTGAAGCAGAAGGCGGCCCTGGCCAAGTGACCGCGAACGCCGCCGGGCCCGTGCGCTGGCTGGTCACCGGCGCGGCCGGGATGCTCGGGCAGGACCTGCTGTCGGTGCTGGCCGCCGACCCGACCGCCGAGATCACCGCGCTGCGCCGGGCGGACCTCGACATCACCGACGCGGCGGCCGTACTGGCCGCCGTCGAGGGCCACGACATCGTGGTCAACTGCGCAGCGTGGACGGACGTCGACGGTGCGGAGACCGAGGAGGAGGCCGCCACCGCCGTCAACGGCACCGGCGTGCGCCACCTCGCCGCGGCCTGCGCCAAGACCGGCGCCCGGCTGCTGCACGTCTCCACCGACTACGTCCTGCCGGGCGACGCCACCGAGCCCTGCCCGGAGGACGCCCCGACCGCACCGGTCAACGCCTACGGCCGCAGCAAGCTGGTGGGGGAGCAGGCCGTCGCCGAGCTGCTCCCCGAGCACGGCTACGTCGTGCGCACCGCCTGGCTGTACGGCGAGCACGGCCCGAACTTCGTGGCCACCATGCTCAAGCTGGCCGCCCAGCGGGACACCCTGGACGTGGTCGACGACCAGCACGGCCAGCCCACCTGGTCGTACGCGCTCGCCGTCCGCCTGGTCGAGCTCGGCCGGGCCGCGCTCGGCGGGTGGGCCCCGGCCGGGGTCTACCACGGCACCGCGAGCGGCCGGACCACCTGGTTCGGGCTGGCCCGCGAGACCTACGCGCTGAGCGGGCTCGACCCGGAGCGGATCCGGCCGACCACCTCGGAGGCGTTCGTCCGCCCGGCCGTCCGCCCCGCCTTCAGCGTGCTGGGCCACGACCGCTGGGCCGCCGCCGGGCTGGCGCCGCTGCCGGAGTGGCGGGCCATGCTGGCCGACGCCCTGGAGCGCCCGGCCTTCCGGGCGCTGCGCACCGCGGCGGAGCGGTGAGCGGCGTGCTCGGCCGACTGACGCGCGCGCTGCCGCCGGGACTGCTGGCGGTCGGCGTCGGGACGGTCACCCTCGGGGGCGCCTCGTACGTGCACCTCGGGGTGGCCGGGCACGCGCTCGACCGCCAGGCGATCGCCGATGTCAACGTCCTGTGGACGATCGCCATGGCGTTCGCCCTCGGACTGTTCTTCCCGGTCGAGCAGGAGCTGACCCGGGTGATCGCCGCCCGCGCCGCCCGGGGCGAGGGCGCGGCCCCGGTGCTGCGCAAGGCGACCGTGCTGACCGGCGGGCTGCTGCTGGTCGTGCTCGCCGCGCTGGGGGCGTTCTCCCGCCCGCTCGCGGACACCTTCTTCCACGGCGACCGGAGCCTGGTGGTGGCCCTGGCCGCCGCCTTCGTCGGCCCGGCCGCCTGCTACCTGACCCGCGGGGTGCTGGCCGGTCTCGGACACTTCGGTGCGTACGGCCTCCAGCTCGGCCTGGACGGCGTCCTGCGGATCGCCCTCTCGGTCGGCCTGCTGGTGGCCGGTGTGCACTCGGCGCTCGCGTACAGCCTGGTCCTGGCCGTTTCCCCGGTGCTGGCCATGCTCGTCAGCCTGCCGCGGACGCTGCGGATCGCCCTGCCCGGTCCGGCCATCGGCTGGCGGGAGCTGTGCAGCGGCCTGGGCCTGCTGACCGTCTCCTTCCTGCTGGCGCAGTTCGTCGCCAACGCGGCGGTGCTCAGCATCAAGGTGCTGGCGCCCTCGCAGGCCGTCCTGGTCGGTGCGATCACCGGCGCGATGGTGCTCAGCCGGGTCCCGCTGTTCGTCTTCGGCGCGCTGCAGGCCTCGCTGATGTCGGGGCTGTCGACGGCCGCGTCGACCGGCGACCGGGTCGGCTTCCGCAAGCTCCTCACCAAGACCTGCGGCATCGTGACGGCCCTCGGGGTCCTCGGCGGGGTGCCCGCCGTGGTCCTGGGGCCATGGATGATTCACGTCGCGTTCAACGCGGACCGGCATGCTCTGGGCCCGGTGGACTTCCTCTGGCTCTCGGTGGGCACGCTCGCCTACCTGCTCGCCACGGTGGTCGGCCAGGCCGTCATCGCCCGCGGCCACCACCGCCGGCAGCTGCTCGGGTGGGTGCTCGGCACCGCCGCGCTGCTGCTGATCACCTGCCTGCCGGGCGCCCCGGCGACCAGGGTCGAGGCCGCGTACACCGTCGGTCCGCTGGTGGTGCTCGTGGTCATGTTGCTGGCGCTGCGCGGCGACGGTAGCGTGCGCGGCGCCGGTACGGACACCGCGCAGGTCACGGTCTCTCCCGACGCGGTCTCCGCGAGCTGATCACGATGTCGTCAGCGCTCCCCCCGCGGCCGTCCCGCGGTACCGGAGCCCCTAGCATGTGCCCCATTCACCCCCATGCCTCACCGACGCGTGAAAGGCGAGACCCATCGTGCAGCTGAGTGTGCTGACTTCGATCACCGGCGTGCTGGTGCTCGTGTGGATCCTGGAGCTGCTGCGCCGCCAGCAGCTCCGGGAGAAGTACGCGGCCCTCTGGCTCGCCATCGGCGTGGTGATCGCCCCGCTGGGCTTCTTCCCGCGGCTGCTGGACTCGACCGCACGGCGGCTCGGGGTCGCCTCCGGCGTCAGCCTCGTGCTGTTCGCCGGCTTCGTGCTGGTCCTGCTGGTCTGCGTGCACCTCAGCTGGGAGACCAGCCGACTGGAGGCCGAGACCCGCACGCTGGCCGAGGACGTCGCGATGATGCGCGCCCACCTCGCCGAGCACCACGACTTCCCGATTGCCCGCTCGGGCAGCGACGTGAACGACCCCGAGGTGAAGGCATGATCGACGGCAAGCGGGTACTGATCATCCTCCCCGCCTGGAACGAGGCCGAGGGCCTGCCGAAGATCCTCCGCGAGATCCAGCAGAAGCTCCCCGGCGTGGACACCCTGGTCGTCGACGACGGCTCGACGGACAGCACCGCCGCCGTCGCCGCCGCCTGCGGCTCCCGGGTCGCGCAGCTGCCGTACAACCTCGGTGTCGGCGGCGCCATGCGCTTCGGCTACCGCTACGCGCACCTGCACGACTACGACGTCGCCATCCAGTGCGACGCCGACGGCCAGCACGACCCGGCCTACGTGCCCGCGCTGCTGGAGAAGCTCCGCGACGAGGCCGACCTGGTCATCGGCGCCCGCTTCGCCGGCGAGGGCTCGTACAAGGTGCGCGGCCCGCGCTCCTGGGCGATGAAGCTGCTCTCGGTGGTGCTGTCGCGGGTCGCCAAGACCCGCCTCACCGACACCACCTCGGGCTTCAAGGCCTGCAACAAGCCGATGATCGAGTTCTTCTCGCACTGGTACCCGGTCGAGTACCTGGGCGACACCATCGAGAGCATGGTGGGCGCCGCCCGCTGCGGCTTCGTCATCCGCCAGGTCCCGGTCGCGATGCGCGAGCGGACCACCGGCACGCCCTCCGCCTCCCCGATCAAGGCGACGATCTACCTGGCCCGGGCCGGCCTGGTGCTGCTGCTCGCCCTCATCCGCCGCATGCCGGCGAACGTGAAGGCGATCGAGCCCGCCACCCGCGCCGCCGCCCGCCGGCCCGAGCTCATTGGCAAGGTCTAGGTACCCGATGTCCCGTTTCGAGATCCTGATGCCGTACTACGGCGACGTCCGGCTGATGCAGGACGCGGTCCGTAGCGTGCTGGCCCAGGACGGCGACGACTGGCGCCTCACGGTCGTCGACGACGGCAAGGAGCCGGACGTCCCCGGCTGGTTCGAGTCCCTCGCGGACCCGCGGGTCCGGTACCTGCGCAACGAATCCAACCTCGGCGTCAGCGGCAACTTCAACCGCTGCGTCCAGCTCGCCGAGTACGACTACCTCGTGCTCATGGGCTGCGACGACCTGATGCACCCCAACTACGTGAAGGTGGTCCGGGACGCGCTGGAGCGCTTCCCGGAGGCGGGCATGGTCCAGCCCGGCGTGCTGGTCATCGGCGCCGACGGGAACCCGGTCGGCAGCCTCGCCGACACCGTCAAGCGCCGGCTGTACGCGCCGAAGGACCCGGGCCCGCTGCTGATGTCCGGCGAGCCGCTCGCGATGAGCCTGATGCGCGGCGACTGGCTGTACTTCCCGTCCGTGTGCTGGCGCACCAAGGACATGCAGGCGACGAGCTTCCGCGCGGACCTGGGCGTCATCCAGGACCTCGCGATCATCGTCGACCTGCTCCTCGCGGACGTCTCCCTGGCGGTCGTGCCCGAGGTGTGCTTCAGCTACCGGCGGCACGCCGTCAGCGAGTCCTCGGTCACCGCCTTCACGGGCAAGCGCTTCGAGGAGGCCCGCCGCTTCTTCCGGGAGACCGCGGACCGGCTGGACGGCCACGGCTGGCACCGGGCGGCCACCATCTCCCGCCGTTTCGTCTCCTCGCGGCTGCACGCGCTCAGCATGATCCCCGCGGCCGGCCGCAAGGCGGGCCTGCGGGGTGTCGGGGCGATGCTGAGCCATGTGGCCGGCCGCCGGGCCTGACCCGTGAGACCCCTCCAGCAATCCCGTCCCAGCGCCCAGGAAGCGACCATGTCCCAATACGACGACGTCTGGCTGGTGATCCCCGCCTACAACGAAGGCCAGGTGATCGCCGATGTGGTGGAGAACGCCCGCAAGACGTTCCCGAACATCGTCGTGGTCGACGACGGGAGCACCGACGGCTCGGCCGAGCACATCATGACCACGGGTGCCCACCTGGTGCGGCACCCGGTCAACCTCGGCCAGGGCGCCGCCCTGCAGACCGGGCTCTCCTACGCACTGCAGCAGCCCGGCGCCCAGTACTTCGCCACCTTCGACGCGGACGGCCAGCACCAGACGCACGACGTCGAGAAGATGGTCGCCGTGCTGCGCGACGGGACCGCGGACGTCGTCCTCGGCTCCCGCTTCATCGAGCAGTCCGAGCAGGTCCCGATGATCAAGCGCGTGGTGCTCCGCACGGCGGCCGCGGTCAGCCCGACCGCCCGCAAGCTGAAGCTCACCGACTCGCACAACGGGCTGCGCGTGATCAACCGCGAGGCGGCCTCCCAGCTGCGGATCACCATGAACGGGATGGCCCACGCCTCGGAGATCGTCGGCCTGCTGGCGAAGTCCTCGCTGCGTGTGGTGGAGGTCCCCGTGGACATCCTCTACACCGACTACTCACGCGCCAAGGGCCAGTCCCTGATCAACGGCGTCAACATCCTCTTCGACATCTCGCTCCGGGAGCGTGGCCGGCGATGAAGTACTTCTGGATCCAACTGGTGCTGGTGCTGGGCGCCGGCACCGCGGCGCTCATCTTCATCCGGCGCTGGGACCGGACCAACACCAGGGCCTGGAAGCGCATCGCCTTCGTGCTGTTCGTGCTCGCGAACATCTACGCGGTGCTGCGTCCGAACGACGTCACCTGGGTCGCGAACCGGTTCGGCGTCGGCCGCGGCACCGACCTGGTGCTGTACCTGATGGTCCTGGCGCTGGCCTTCCTGGCGCTCAACACCTACCTGCGCTTCCGCTCCCTGGAGAAGAAGCTCACCGACATGGCCCGCACCGTCGCCATCACCGAGGGCGCGCGGCTCAACCAGGAGCGCTTCGACGAGAAGGTCTCCGGCTAGCTCCCGGCGGTCCCCGGCGGACCGAACGGACCGGGCCCGGTACGCGCACTGCGTACCGGGCCCGGATCCGTTGCGGGGGCGGATCAGGTCGAGACCTGCGACAGGGGCCGGGCCGGCTCGGCGGCCGGCGGTTGCTCCTGCCGCGGCGGCTTGCGCAGGCCCAGGTCCTTCAGCTTCAGTGCGGGCTTCTCCACGGCGTACCAGGAGCAGAACGCCGCGGTGACCGAGAGCGCCACCGAGGCCGCCGTGTAGGCCCAGTAGCCGTGCTTGTTGACGCCCCAGAGGGCGAGGCACTGCTGGATCGGGAACGCGTAGATGTAGACCCCGTACGACAGGTCGACCCGGGTGCCGACCTTGGTCAGCGGGCCGGGCATCCGGCAGGCGAGCCAGATCAGCAGGTAGGCGAAGGCGGGCAGGCCGAACAGGGTGAAGCCGCCGAACCGCGCGGTGCCGAGGAAGACCACCGCGGCCAGCACGCCGGCCGGGTCGTTGATCGGCAGGCGCTTCTTGTACAGCTCGGCGAGCGCGCCGAGGCCGAACATGAAGGTCAGCGGGATGAACATGTCCAGGCTGATCGGGCCGAGGAACGGCAGCTGCCAGCCGGTGAGGCCGGTCGGCGCGTACTCGGGGGCCCGCAGCAGGTGGAAGCCGGACGCCAGGTGGACCAGGTAGCCGTACAGCCCGAGGATCATCAGGGCGACCGCCCAGCGCGCCCGCCGCAGCACGCCGACCGCGGCCAGCGAGACCACCAGCAGGTAGCAGAGCACCTCGTACGCCAGCGACCACACCGAGCCGTTGAAGGCGGTGGGGTGCGGCACGTGGTCGAGCAGCCCGGAGATCCCCCACTGGTTCACTCCGATCGACCAGTTGGCCTCCAGGTACGCCAGCGGGCCCTGCGGGTGCGACCAGAAGCCGGCCAGCCGACCCTGGTGGTACGCGACGACCGGGGCGACCACGAACGCCGTCAGCAGCAGGCAGGCCCAGAGGCCGGGGAGGATGCGGATCGCCCGGTTCCACAGGAAGCGGGCCGGGCTCAACCGCATGCCGCTGCGGGTGATCAGCAGCCCGGAGAGCACGAAGAAGCCGCTCACCGCGATCGCGCCGACGTTGGTCTGACCGCGGCTCTCCAGCAGCCCGAGGTCGGGCTTGCCGAGCCCGAGCGGCATCGCGTGGGCGAAGATCACGGCGAGGGCGAGGACGAGCCGCAGGAGGCCGAAGCCGTTCTTCCGTCCGAGGGCCTCGGCCAGGGGCGGACTGGCCGTCAGAACCGATCTCTTGCGTGCGGTGTGCGACATGGGCGGGGGACTCCGGGCCGGTGGTCTTGGGCGGACGAGGACTGAGCGCAGCTCACCCTATCCGCCGGGGTCCCGCTCCCCCCGGGGCGGGAAGGGGCCCGTGACGGCCCGGCGGCACGCCATGACACGCTCTTCGCGGTGCGATTACCATGAGTCCCGGCCCGGGCCCGGCACCGCCGAGGGCGATGATCGATCCGCCGGACGCCCACAGCACTTCAGGAGTTTCGGCCGACCTGTGCCGATCGGGCGCCCGGCCGCCGCCCGCAGAGCTCGCCCGCATCCGGCGAGTCGGTCCGACCCGCGGCAGTGTGCCGCTTCACGGAAGCGAAGAGACATGACGGATTTGGCCCCGGACGTCGTCGGCGGCCGTGCCAACGCACCCGACGACGAGGCGACCACGGCGTCCTCCGACGGATCGCCGAGCGGCCGCCGGGCCGACCGCTTCTCACGGTGGACCGAGAAGCGCTGGTTCCTCCCGTTGGCCGAGGCCGTGGTCAGCGTCGGCGTCGCGGTCGGCTTCATGCTGCTGTGCACCCACATCAGCGTCAACCCGACCACCAGGATCGGCCAGGTCAGCGGCCTCGCCAAGATCCAGCAGTACGCCGCCCTGCTCGGCATCCCCGTCCTCGCGGTGCTGCTGCTGCTCGCCTACCGCGGGACGCTGCGCTACTACCGGGTCGCCCAGCGACTGGCGTGCGCCGCCGTCGCGGGCCTGGGCACCGGCGTCGTGGCCGGCGGCATCGTGGTCGCCCTGCACGGCACCCCCTGGGGCCTCGGCGGCCAGGAGGGCGACCCCGGCAACCTCATGGGCATGGCCAACGACATGCTGCGCGGCCAGGGCCTGCCCGGGGTGTACCCCCCGCTGTTCCCCGCCCTGCTCGCCGTCTGGGCCAAGTTCTTCCACAACGGCATCGCCGGCGTGGGCCACGCGCTCAAGGACCTGCAGCTGATCCTCAGCGCGCTGGTCGGGCCGATGGCCTACCTCTCCTGGCGGATGCTGCTGCGCCCGTTCTGGGCGATGGCGGTCGCGGTGCCGACGTCGATCGTCTTCCTCGACCCGATCCGTCCGTACAGCCACGGCTCCATGCTGGTGCTGCTGCCGCTGCTGGCGGCCTGCTTCCGCGAGATCCGCCGGGCCGGCGAGCTGTCGACCCGCTCCGCGGTGCTGCGCGGCCTCGGCTTCGGTGCCGCGTTCGGCGTGATGTTCCTCTGGTACTCGGGCTGGTACCTCTGGGCGGCGCCGGGCTCGTTCATCCTCGTGCTGATGCTCTTCCCGTGGCGCCGCGGCCGGACGGCCCTCAAGCGCGCGCTGGTCTTCCTGGCGACCATGCTGGTCACCGCCGGCGTGATCGGCGCCCCGCTGCTGTACCAGCTGGCCCGCCTGGGCGCCTCCACGATGGACCGGTACGCCTACATCAACACCTACATCGACCCGGCCTACGTCATGGGCTGGGCGTCGGACCGCACCGGCGACCTGACCTACCACAACTGGCCGGGCAACGGTGACATCGCCGGGCAGACCGGCTTCGGCATCCTGCTGCTGGTCGCCCTGGGCATCGGCGTCGGCCTGGGCCTGCGCAACATGGTGGTCCGCACGGCGGGCTTCGTCCTCGCCGGCGCCTGGCTGCTGCGCTTCTGGTTCGCCTCCCACATGGAGCACAACCAGGCCGTCCAGCTGTACCCGCGGACGACCTGGATCATCCTCTACTGCCTGATGATCCTGGCGGTCATGGGCGTGATGCTGACCTACGAGCGCGGCTTCGGCTGGGTCCGCGACACGCTGCGCGAGGTGGCCCCGAGCCGGGCCGCGCGGATCTCGCCGCGGGTGATGTCGCAGCTGGCTGCCGGCCTGGTGTGCGCGCTCGCCCTGTTCGCCACCATGGGCGGCTCCTGGTCGGCGAACCGCTTCATGCCGTCCACCAACCCGGGCGTCGAGGACATGGGCCTGGACGCGCTGCGCGCCCACCTGCAGCAGCTCGACAACGGGGACTGCCCCAAGTACTCGCCGTACAAGGGCAAGCAGGCCTGCAACCCGGTCAACATGGACCTGGCCGAGTACACCTTCGGTCCGGACCAGGGCCACCTGTGGTGCGCCAACACGACCTCGAAGGACGTGGACGCCACCTGCGGGCGCCCGCCCAAGAACTGACCTGCGGGATCACCCCGTCGGGGCCGGTGAGGTACGCCTCACCGGCCCCGATTGGCATCCGTGCTGCTCCATGTGGCAGTATGTCCAAGTTGCTCGGTTGAGTTGCCGATGCTGCGCGCCTCCCGCCGGGAGGACTGGAAGCGAGTCCCATCTACTCGTCGTTCCCGTGATGGCCGTCAAGCGTGAGTTCTACGCCACGGCAGCTGCGGGGCGAAAGTACGGGAATCTTCCGGGAAGCGTGTGCGGGGCCTCGATCCGGCACCCCTCACCCCGAAAGTTCGAAACCGACGAAGTATTTCGCCGGTTTTTTGCAAGCGCGAAGGCGACACGCCCGAGCGCGGGGGTCGGAGGGGGAGTCGTGCAGTGACTAAGGACAAAGGACTACTGAGTAGCCATGGCGGGACAGAAGATCCGCATCCGGCTCAAGGCCTACGACCACGAGGTCATCGACTCCTCGGCGAAGAAGATCGTCGAGACGGTGATCCGTACTGGTGCGCAGGTCGCAGGCCCGGTGCCGCTGCCCACTGAGAAGAACGTGTACTGCGTCATCCGCTCGCCGCACAAGTACAAGGACTCGCGCGAGCACTTCGAGATGCGTACTCACAAGCGTCTGATCGACATCCTCGACCCCACGCCGAAGACGGTTGACTCGCTCATGCGTCTCGACCTGCCGGCGGGCGTCGACATCGAGATCAAGCTCTGAGAGGCGCACCGAAGATGGCTAAGCAGATTAAGGGCATCCTGGGCGAGAAGCTCGGCATGACCCAGGTCTGGGACGAGAACAACCGGGTTGTCCCGGTGACCGTCGTCAAGGCTGGGCCCAATGTCGTGACCCAGGTCCACACCGCCGACAGCCCGGCCGGCTACAGCGCCGTCCAGCTCGGCTTCGGCGAGATCGACCCCCGCAAGGTGAACAAGCCCCTCGCGGGCCACTTCGCCAAGGCCGGTGTCACCCCGCGCCGCCACCTGGTCGAGATCCGTACCTCGGACGCGTCCGAGTACACCCTGGGCCAGGAGATCACCGCCGAGCTGTTCGAGGCGGGTGTCAAGGTCGACGTGACCGGCACCTCCAAGGGCAAGGGCTTCGCCGGTGTCATGAAGCGTCACAACTTCAAGGGTCTCGGCGCCGGTCACGGCACCCAGCGCAAGCACCGTTCGCCCGGTTCCATCGGTGGCTGCGCCACCCCGGGCCGTGTGTTCAAGGGCCTGCGCATGGCTGGTCGGATGGGCCACGAGCGTGTGACCACCCAGAACCTGACCGTGCACGCGGTCGACGCGGAGAAGGGTCTGCTGCTCATCAAGGGCGCCGTCCCGGGCCCGAACGGCGGCCTCGTCCTCGTCCGCACCGCGGCGAAGGGGCTGTGAGGAAATGAGCACCATTGACATCCTGTCGCCGGCTGGCGACAAGACCGGCAGCGTCGAGCTGCCGGCCGAGATCTTCGACGCGAAGGTCAGCGTTCCGCTGATGCACCAGGTCGTCGTGGCGCAGCTCGCTGCGGCCCGTCAGGGCACCCACAAGACCAAGACTCGCGGCGAGGTCCGCGGTGGCGGCAAGAAGCCGTACCGCCAGAAGGGCACCGGCCGCGCCCGTCAGGGCTCGACCCGTGCGCCGCAGTTCGCCGGCGGTGGCGTCGTGCACGGTCCCGTGCCGCGCGACTACTCGCAGCGGACCCCGAAGAAGATGATCGCCGCCGCCCTGCGCGGTGCGCTCACCGACCGGGCCCGCCACAACCGCATTCACGTCGTCACCGGCGTGACCGCGACCGAGGCGCCGTCGACCAAGGCCGCGAAGAGCCTGTTCGGCAAGATCACCGAGCGCAAGAACGTCCTCCTGGTCGTCGAGCGCGAGGACGAGCTGGGCCTGAAGTCCGCTCGCAACCTGCCGCACGTCCACATCCTGGACGCCGGTCAGCTGAACACCTACGACGTGCTCGTCTCCGACGATGTGGTCTTCACCCAGGCCGCCTTCGAGCGTTTCGTGGCCGGTCCGGTCGCGTCCGCCAAGGCCGTTGCCGCTGAGGGCGAGCTCGAAGGGAGCGCCGCCTGATGAGCGACGTTACGAGCAAGACGTTCACGGACCCCCGTGACGTCCTGGTGAAGCCGGTCATCTCCGAGAAGAGCTACAGCCTTCTCGACGAGAACAAGTACACGTTCATCGTGTCGCCGGGCGCCAACAAGACCCAGATCAAGCAGGCCGTCGAGGCGGTCTTCTCGGTCAAGGTCGAGGCTGTCAACACGATCAACCGTCAGGGCAAGCGCAAGCGGTCCAAGACGGGCTTTGGCAAGCGCAAGGACACCAAGCGCGCCATCGTGACGCTGGCCGAGGGCAACCGCATCGACATCTTCGGTGGTCCGGTCTCCTGAATAGGGAGATCGTGATCGTCGATTAGGACGAGGACGAGAGAGCCA
Organism: Kitasatospora sp. NPDC101447; assembly: GCF_044767225.1. NCBI lineage: Bacteria > Bacillati > Actinomycetota > Actinomycetes > Kitasatosporales > Streptomycetaceae > Kitasatospora > Kitasatospora sp. NPDC101447. The sequence continues at coordinate 187,262 of NZ_JBIWNL010000012.1, read as the reverse complement.
AATGGGCATCCGCAAGTACAAGCCGACTACGCCGGGCCGTCGTGGCTCCAGCGTGGCCGACTTCGTAGAAATCACGCGGTCCACGCCGGAGAAGTCGCTGGTTCGCCCCCTGCACAGCAAGGGCGGCCGTAACAACGCCGGTCGTGTCACTGCTCGCCACCAGGGTGGCGGTCACAAGCGCGCCTACCGCGTGATCGACTTCCGTCGTCACGACAAGGACGGCGTGCCGGCCAAGGTCGCGCACATCGAGTACGACCCGAACCGCACCGCGCGCATCGCGCTCCTGCACTACGCGGACGGCGAGAAGCGCTACATCATCGCGCCGCGCGGCATCGCGCAGGGTGACCGGATCGAGAACGGCGCTGGCGCCGACATCAAGCCGGGCAACAACCTGCCGCTGCGCAACATCCCGGTCGGTACCACCATCCACGCTGTGGAGCTGCGTCCCGGTGGCGGTGCCAAGCTGGCCCGCTCCGCCGGCTCCGGCATCCAGCTGCTGGCTCGTGAGGGCAAGATGGCGCACCTGCGCATGCCCTCCGGTGAGATCCGCCTGGTTGACGCGCGCTGCCGCGCCACCGTCGGCGAGGTCGGCAACGCCGAGCAGTCGAACATCAACTGGGGCAAGGCCGGCCGTATGCGCTGGAAGGGCGTCCGCCCGACCGTGCGTGGTGTCGCCATGAACCCGATCGACCACCCGCACGGTGGTGGTGAGGGTAAGACCTCCGGTGGTCGCCACCCGGTCTCGCCGTGGGGTAAGCCCGAGGGCCGTACCCGTCGCCCGAACAAGGCGTCGGACAAGCTCATCGTGCGCCGCCGCAAGACCAACAAGAAGCGCTAGGAGCAGGTCAGATGCCGCGCAGTCTCAAGAAGGGCCCCTTCATCGACGGCCACCTCATCAAGAAGGTGGACGCTCAGAACGAGGCGGGTACCCAGAACGTCATCAAGACCTGGTCCCGTCGTTCCGTGATCTCGCCGAGCATGCTCGGTCACACGATCGCGGTCCACGATGGCCGCAAGCACGTCCCGGTGTTCGTCACCGAGTCGATGGTCGGCCACAAGCTCGGCGAGTTCGCTCCGACCCGCACCTTCCGTGGTCACGTGAAGGAAGACCGGAAGTCGAAGCGTCGCTAAGCGCCTGAGCTTGACGCGCCAAAACGACTCAATGACTTACTCCATTAAGGGGACAACCATGGAAGCCAGGGCTCAGGCGCGGTACATCCGCGTGACGCCCATGAAGGCCCGCCGCGTGGTGGACCTCATCCGTGGCATGAATGCCACGGAGGCCCAGGCCGTCCTGCGTTTCGCTCCGCAGGCAGCCACCGTGCCGGTCGGCAAGGTGCTCGACAGCGCCATTGCCAACGCCGCGCACAACTACAACCACTCCAACGTGGACGACCTCTACATCTCCGAGGCGTACGTTGACGAGGGCCCGACCCTGAAGCGGTTCCGTCCGCGCGCCCAGGGCCGCGCCTACCGGATCCGCAAGCGGACCAGCCACATCACCGTGGTCGTCAGCAGCAAGGAAGGGACCCGGTAATGGGCCAGAAGGTTAACCCGCACGGGTTCCGCCTCGGCATCAGCACGGACTTCAAGTCCCGCTGGTACGCCGACAAGCTGTACAAGGACTACGTCAAGGAAGACGTCGCCATTCGTCGCATGATGACGAAGGGCATGGAGCGCGCCGGCATCTCCAAGGTCGAGATCGAGCGCACCCGCGACCGCGTCCGCGTTGACATCCACACCGCGCGTCCCGGCATCGTGATCGGTCGCCGTGGCACCGAGGCCGACCGCATCCGCGGCGACCTGGAGAAGCTGACCGGCAAGCAGGTCCAGCTGAACATCCTTGAGGTCAAGAACCCCGAGCTGGACGCCCAGCTCGTGGCTCAGGGCGTCGCGGAGCAGCTGTCCTCCCGCGTCTCCTTCCGCCGTGCCATGCGCAAGTCGATGCAGGGCACCATGAAGTCCGGCGCCAAGGGCATCAAGGTCCAGTGCTCCGGTCGTCTCGGCGGCGCCGAGATGAGCCGTTCGGAGTTCTACCGCGAGGGTCGCGTGCCGCTGCACACCCTGCGTGCGAACGTCGACTACGGCTTCTTCGAGGCCAAGACCACCTTCGGCCGCATCGGCGTGAAGGTCTGGATCTACAAGGGCGACGTCAAGAACATCGCCGAGGTCCGCGCTGAGAACGCCGCTGCCCGCTCGGGCAACCGCCCGGCCCGTCCCGAGGGTGGTCGTCCCGCCCGCGGTGGCGAGCGCCGTGGTGGCGAGCGCGGTGGCCGTGGCCGCCGTCCCGCCGCTGCCGAGGCCCCCGCGGCCCCGGTCGCGGAGGCTCCGGCTGCCGAGAACACCGGAACGGAGGCCTGACCCCAATGCTGATCCCCCGTCGGGTCAAGCACCGCAAGCAGCACCACCCGAAGCGCCGTGGCGCTGCCAAGGGTGGCACCGAGCTGGCGTTCGGCCAGTTCGGCATCCAGGCCGTGACCCCGGCCTATGTGACGAACCGTCAGATCGAGTCCGCTCGTATCGCGATCACCCGTCACATCCGTCGTGGCGGCAAGGTCTGGATCAACATCTACCCGGACCGCCCGCTCACCAAGAAGCCGGCCGAGACCCGCATGGGTTCCGGTAAGGGTTCGCCGGAGTGGTGGATCGCGAACGTGCACCCGGGTCGGGTCATGTTCGAGCTGTCGTACCCGAACGAGAAGGTTGCTCGCGAGGCGCTCACCCGCGCCGCGCACAAGCTGCCGATGAAGTGCCGGATCGTCCGGCGCGAGGACGGTGAGAGCTGATGTCGGCCGCTACCAAGGCTGCTGAGCTTCGCTCGCTGGACAACGAGGGTCTCGTTGCCAAGCTGCGCGAGGCCAAGGAGGAGCTGTTCAACCTCCGCTTCCAGGCGGCGACCGGGCAGCTCGACAACCACGGACGGCTCAAGCTCGTCCGCAAGGACATCGCGCGGATCTACACCCTGATGCGCGAGCGCGAGCTGGGCATCGAGACGGTGGAGAACGCCTGATGACTGAGAACACCAACGAGACGCGCGGTTTCCGCAAGACCCGTGAGGGTCTCGTCGTCAGCGACAAGATGGACAAGACCGTCGTCGTCGCCGTCGAGGACCGCGTCAAGCACGCTCTGTACGGCAAGGTGATCCGCCGTACGAACAAGCTGAAGGCGCACGACGAGCAGAACGCGTGCGGCGTGGGCGACCGGGTTCTCCTCGCGGAGACCCGCCCGCTGTCCGCGACGAAGCGCTGGCGCGTCGTCGAGATCCTCGAGAAGGCCAAGTAACGAAGCCGATGAGGTACGGCCGTATGTGCACCGGGTCCGTTCAGGACGCCGGTGTGAGCAGCGGCCGGCCCGTCGACTCTCGTTGACGATCAGGAGAAAGCTGTGATCCAGCAGGAGTCGCGACTGCGTGTTGCCGACAACACTGGTGCCAAGGAGATCCTTTGCATCCGTGTTCTCGGTGGCTCCGGTCGCCGCTACGCCGGAATCGGGGACGTCATCGTCGCGACCGTCAAGGACGCGATCCCCGGTGGCTCGGTGAAGAAGGGTGACGTCGTCAAGTGCGTCGTCGTCCGCACCGTCAAGGAGCGTCGTCGTCCGGATGGCTCGTACATCCGTTTTGACGAGAACGCCGCTGTCGTGCTGAAGAACACCGAGGGTGACCCCCGTGGCACCCGCATCTTCGGCCCCGTGGGCCGCGAGCTGCGCGACAAGAAGTTCATGAAGATCATCTCGCTGGCGCCGGAGGTGCTCTAACCCATGGCGAACAGCATGAAGATCAAGAAGGGTGACCTGGTTCAGGTCATCACCGGCAAGGACAAGGGCAAGCAGGGCAAGGTCATCCAGGCCATGCCGGCTGAGAACAAGGTCCTGGTCGAGGGTGTGAACCGGGTCAAGAAGCACACCAAGCCGGGTCCGGGCACCCAGGGTGGCATCGTCACCGTCGAGGCCCCGGTTCACGTCTCCAACGTCCAGCTGGTCGTGGAGAAGGACGGCAAGAAGGTCGTCACCCGCGTTGGCTACCGCTTCGACGACGAGGGCAACAAGATCCGCGTTGCCAAGCGAACCGGTGAGGACATCTGATGTCTGAGACGACTGTTGAGAAGGTGGCCCCCCGCCTCAAGGAGCGTTACAACTCCGAGATCAAGGGCCAGCTGCACGAGCAGTTCAAGTACGAGAACGTCATGCTGATCCCCGGCCTGGTCAAGGTCGTGGTCAACATGGGTGTCGGCGAGGCTGCCCGCGACAGCAAGCTGATCGAAGGTGCCATCAAGGACCTGACCGCGATCACCGGTCAGAAGCCGGCCGTCACCAAGGCCCGCAAGTCCATCGCGCAGTTCAAGCTGCGCGAGGGCCAGCCGATCGGCACGCACGTCACCCTCCGTGGTGACCGCATGTGGGAGTTCCTGGACCGTCTGGTTTCGCTGGCCCTGCCGCGAATCCGCGACTTCCGCGGCCTCTCCCCGAAGCAGTTCGACGGCCGTGGCAACTACACCTTCGGTCTGACCGAGCAGGTTATGTTCCACGAGATCGACCAGGACAAGGTCGACCGTCAGCGCGGTATGGACATCACCGTCGTGACCACCGCTCAGACCGACGACGAGGGCCGGGCGCTCCTGCGCGCTCTGGGCTTCCCGTTCAAGGAGGCGTGAGCCAATGGCGAAGAAGTCCCTCATCGCGAAGTCCGAGCGCAAGCCGAAGTTCGGCGTCCGGGCCTACACCCGGTGCCAGCGCTGCGGCCGTCCGCACTCGGTGTACCGCAAGTTCGGCCTGTGCCGTGTCTGCCTCCGTGAGATGGCGCACCGCGGCGAGCTGCCGGGCGTGACCAAGAGCTCCTGGTAATCCAGGCGCCCTAGGCACACAGCGACGCAGAGGTGCCCGATCCCACACCGGCCCGTTTTGGGCCTGCCGTACGGATTCCCGTAAGGTAGTGGGGTCGGGCCCCCTGCCACGGCTTCCCCATGGACGTCCGTGGCCCCTCTCCGGGGCTCGCACCCAGTCTTACTACGTCGCAGGTCCCCTGCGCTTGTGCCCCTGCCGAACTCGCGAGAGTGCGGAAGGGGGACCTGGCGCGGAGAAACCACGGCGAGAGAGGCCTGAGGCCATCATGACCATGACCGACCCCATCGCAGACATGCTCACGCGTCTGCGTAACGCGAACTCGGCGTACCACGACTCCGTGGCGATGCCGGCCAGCAAGATCAAGGCGCACGTCGCCGAGATCCTGCAGCAGGAGGGGTACATCTCCTCCTACAAGGTTGAGGAGCCCACCGAGGGCGAGGTCGGCAAGAAGCTGACCATCGAGCTCAAGTTCGGCCCCAACCGTGAGCGCTCCATCGCCGGCATCAAGCGCATCAGCAAGCCGGGTCTGCGCGTTTACGCAAAGTCCACCAACCTGCCGAAGGTTCTCGGCGGCCTGGGCGTGGCGATCATCTCCACGTCCTCCGGCCTCCTGACCGACAAGCAGGCCGCCAAGAAGGGCGTAGGCGGAGAAGTTCTCGCCTACGTCTGGTAATTCGGGAAACGGAGGTACAGCAATGTCGCGCATTGGACGGCTGCCCATCCAGGTCCCCGCTGGCGTGGACGTCACCATCGATGGCCAGACGGTCTCGGTGAAGGGCCCGAAGGGTACCCTCACCCACGTCGTCGCCGCGCCGATCGAGATCGGCAAGGGCGAGGACGGCACTCTGGCTGTCACCCGCCCCAACGACGAGCGTATGTCGAAGGCCCTCCACGGCCTGACCCGCACGCTGGTGGCGAACATGATCACCGGCGTGACCGCGGGCTACCGCAAGTCGCTGGAGATCAGCGGTGTTGGTTACCGAGTCGCTGCGAAGGGCTCCGACATGGAGTTCTCGCTCGGCTACAGCCACCCGATCCTGGTCCCCGCGCCGGAGGGCATCTCCTTCGTCGTCGAGTCGCCCACCAAGTTCCACGTGGACGGCATCGACAAGCAGAAGGTCGGCGAGGTCGCCGCGAAGATCCGCAAGCTGCGCAAGCCCGACCCGTACAAGGCCAAGGGCGTCAAGTACGCGGGCGAGGTCATCCGCCGCAAGGTCGGAAAGAGTGGTAAGTAAGCGATGAGCGTCTCTGTCAAGATCGGCAAGGGCAACGCCTACAAGAGCGCCGCTCGCAAGCGCCGCGCGATCCGCGTTCGCAAGCGCGTCGTCGGCACCGAGGTGCGTCCGCGTCTCGTCGTGACGCGCTCGAACCGTCACATGGTCGCCCAGGTCATCGACGACGCCAAGGGTCACACCCTGGCGTCGGCGTCCACCCTCGACGTGTCCATCAAGGGCGCCGAGGGCGACAAGACCGAGCTGGCCAAGAAGGTCGGGAGCCTGGTCGCCGAGCGCGCCAAGGCCGCCGGCATCGAGTCGGTCGTCTTCGACCGCGCGGGCAACCGGTACGCCGGCCGCATCGCCGCCCTGGCGGACGCGGCTCGCGAGGCCGGGCTCGACTTCTAAGCCGCTCGTCGACTCTGTCGGCGGACGTAATCGAGAGAGGTAATTCCAATGGCTGGACCCCAGCGCCGCGGTAGCGGCGCCGGCGGCGGCACCGGTGGCGAGCGGCGTGACCGTAAGCGTGACGACCGGGGCAACGCCCCCGCCGTCGAGAAGACCGCTTACGTCGAGCGCGTCGTCGCGATCAACCGTGTCGCCAAGGTTGTCAAGGGTGGTCGTCGCTTCTCCTTCACCGCGCTGGTCGTGGTGGGCGATGGTGACGGCACCGTGGGTGTCGGTTACGGGAAGGCGAAGGAGGTTCCGGCCGCCATCGCCAAGGGTGTTGAGGAGGCCAAGAAGAACTTCTTCAAGGTCCCCCGTATCCAGGGCACCATCCCGCACCCCATCCAGGGTGAGAAGGCCGCCGGCGTCGTGCTGCTGAAGCCCGCCGCCCCCGGTACCGGTGTTATCGCCGGTGGTCCGGTGCGCGCCGTCCTGGAGTGCGCCGGCATCCACGACATCCTGTCGAAGTCGCTCGGCTCGGACAACGCGATCAACATCGTGCACGCCACCGTGGCTGCTCTGAAGGGCCTCGTGCGCCCCGAGGAGATCGCCGCCCGTCGTGGCCTGCCGCTGGAGGACGTGGCCCCCGCCGCTCTGCTGCGGGCGCGTGCTGCTGGGGTGAGCGCCTGATGGCTCGCCTGAAGATCACGCAGACCAAGTCGTACATCGGCAGCAAGCAGAACCACCGTGACACCCTGCGTTCGCTTGGTCTCAAGCGCATGCACGACGTCGTGGTGAAGGAGGACCGTCCCGAGATCCGCGGGATGGCCCACACGGTCCGTCACCTGGTGACGGTTGAGGAGGTGGACTGATCATGGGCGACAACCCGATCAAGATCCACAACCTGCGTCCCGCCCCGGGTGCCAAGACCGACAAGATCCGCGTGGGTCGTGGTGAGGGTTCCAAGGGTAAGACCGCCGGTCGTGGTACCAAGGGCACCAAGGCCCGCTACCAGGTTCCGCAGCGCTTCGAGGGTGGCCAGATGCCGCTCCACATGCGTCTGCCGAAGCTGAAGGGCTTCAAGAACCCGTTCAAGATCACGTTCCAGGTCGTGAACCTCGACAAGCTGGCCGAGCTCTACCCGCAGGGTGGCGAGGTCACGGTCGAGGACCTGGTCGCGAAGGGCGCGGTTCGCAAGAACTCCCTCGTCAAGGTGCTCGGCACCGGCGAGGTCTCGGTTGCGCTGCAGGTGACGGTCGACGCCGTCTCCGGCTCGGCCGCCGAGAAGATCAAGGCCGCCGGCGGTACGGTCACCGAGCTCGTCTGAGCCCGCTGAATACCGCTTTCGGGCCCCGCACCTCCTCCGGGAGGTGCGGGGCCCGTGCCATTTTCCGGTCGTTTTTTGTGTGGCAAATCCGGGCATCCCGTACCCCGTGAGTGGGGGACGGGCCGTACGCGCTTCTTCGGAGTGGCCGCGCACTGTTAGAGTCCGTGGAGTTCCCTTGTAGGCTGCGCGTAGGCTCGCCTGTGCCGTCTGTACGGGGGCCCGAACCGCAAACTCCCCATTCAGGACCGACCCTCCCGCCGACGACGCGCGGGAGGCGCAGGAGGCACCGTGCTCAGTGCGTTCGCGCGGGCGTTCCAGACGCCCGACCTGCGCAAGAAGCTGCTGTTCACGCTGGGCATCATGGTGCTGTTCCGGCTGGGCTCGCACATTCCGATTCCTGGCGTGAGCTTCACCGCCGTGAACGAGTGCGTGAAGGAGACCAAGAACAGCGGCCTCTTCGGGCTCGTCAACCTGTTCAGCGGTGGCGCGCTCCTCCAGTTGACGATCTTCGCCCTCGGCATCATGCCGTACATCACGGCGAGCATCATCCTCCAGCTCCTCACCGTCGTGATCCCGCGACTGGAGATGCTGAAGAAGGAGGGCCAGGCCGGCCAGGCCAAGATCACCCAGTACACCCGCTACCTGACCATCGCGCTCGCCGTGCTCCAGGGCACCGGCATCGTCGCGACGGCCTCCAGCGGTGCGCTGTTCTCCGGCTGCCCGCTGGCCAACCAGATCGTCCCGGACACCGGCGTCTTCCGGATCGCCGTCATGGTCCTCACGATGACCGCCGGCACCACGGTGATCATGTGGCTGGGCGAGCTGATCACCGACCGCGGCATCGGCAACGGCATGTCGCTGCTGATCTTCACCTCGATCGCGGCCCAGTTCCCGTCCTCGATGTGGGCGATCAAGCAGTCCGGCACCATCGGCGACGGCTGGGTCGAGTTCCTGTCCGTGGTCGCGGTCGGCATCGTCGTCGTGATGCTCGTCATCTTCGTCGAGCAGGCCCAGCGCCGGATCCCGGTCCAGTACGCGAAGCGGATGATCGGCCGCCGGGCGTTCGGCGGCACCTCGACCTACATCCCGCTCAAGGTGAACCAGGCCGGTGTCATCCCGGTCATCTTCGCCTCGTCGCTGCTCTACATCCCCGCCCTGGTGGTCCAGCTGACCAACAGCCAGGCGGGCTGGGCCACGTGGATCCGGACGAACTTCGTCAAGGGTGACCACCCGATCTACATGGCCACCTACTTCCTGCTGATCGTCTTCTTCGCGTTCTTCTACGTCGCCATCTCCTTCAACCCCGAAGAAGTTGCCGACAATATGAAGAAGTATGGTGGGTTCATCCCGGGTATCCGGGCCGGCCGGCCGACGGCCGAGTACCTGAACTACGTGCTGACCCGAATCACGTGGCCGGGTTCGCTCTACCTGGGCCTGATCGCGTTGATCCCGATGATCGCCCTGGTCGCCTTCGGACAGCAGACCAACTTCCCGTTCGGCGGCACCAGCGTTCTCATCGTCGTCGGCGTCGGACTCGAAACTGTTAAGCAGATCGAGAGCCAGCTCCAGCAGCGCAATTACGAAGGGTTCCTCCGCTGATGCGTATCGTCCTCGTTGGTCCTCCCGGGGCCGGGAAGGGTACTCAGGCGCACCTGCTCGCCAAGACCCTGTCCATTCCCCACATCTCCACCGGCGACCTCTTCCGCGCCAACATCGGCCAGGGCACCCCGCTGGGGCTTGAGGCCAAGAGCTACATGGACGCGGGCCGTCTGGTACCGGACGAGGTCACCATCGGGATGGCCAAGGACCGCATGCTCCAGGAGGACGCCGCCAACGGCTTCCTGCTCGACGGCTTCCCCCGCAACCTGGGCCAGGCCAAGGCGCTGGACGAGTTCCTCGCCGAGCAGGGCATCAACCTGGACGGCGTGCTGGACCTGGAGGTCCCCGAGGACGAGGTCGTCCGCCGGATCGCCGGCCGCCGCCTGTGCCGCAACGACGGTGGCCACGTGTTCCACGTGGACTACAACCCGCCGAAGGCCGAGGGCGTCTGCGACGAGTGCGGCGGCGAGCTGTACCAGCGCTCGGACGACACCGAGGACAAGGTGCGCACGCGCCTGGAGGTCTACCACACGGAGACCGAGCCGATCATCGGTTACTACAAGGAGCAGGGTCTCCTGGTGACCATCCCGGCCCTCGGCAAGGTGGACGAGGTCACCGCCCGCGCGATCGAGGCGCTGAAGCAGGACAGCTGAGTCTCTCGGCGAACGTACGACGGTACGGCCGGGTCGCCCGCCCAGCGGGTGGCCCGGCCGTTTCGGCGTCGTACGGTTGTAGGCAGTGGTAATCCGGACTTGGAAGGCGTGACCAGATGGTGGAGATCAAGACCCCCGAGCAGATCGCGAAGATGCGAGCGGCCGGGCTGGTCGTCGCCGAGGCTCTCAAGGCCTGCCGCGAGGCGGTCGCTCCGGGGGTGACCACCCAGGAGCTCAACGACGTCGCGGACAAGGTCATCACGGACCACGGCGCCACCTCGAACTTCCGCGCCCACCACGGCGGCCTCTGGTTCCCGGGCGTGATCTGCGCCTCGGTGAACAACGAGGTCGTGCACGGCATCCCCGGCGACCGGGCGCTGCAGGAGGGCGACATCATCTCGATCGACTGCGGCGCCATCCTGGACGGCTGGCACGGCGACTCGGCGATCACCGTGGCGGTCGGCGAGGTCCGCCCCGAGGTCGAGATGCTGAGCCGGGTCACCGAGGGCTCGATGTGGGCCGGCATCGCCCAGATGAAGAAGGGCAACCGCCTGGTCGACGTCTCCAAGGCGATCGAGGGCTTCATCCGCCGCCAGCCGCTGCCGCCGAAGGGCAAGTGGGGCATCACCGAGGGTTACGGCGGCCACGGCATCGGCACCGCGATGCACATGGAGCCGCACGTCCTGAACTACGTCGAGCGCGGCCGCGGCAAGGGCCCGAAGCTGATCCCCGGCACCGTGCTGGCGATCGAGCCGATGGTCTCGCTGGGCACCCCGCACACCACCGTCCTGGACGACGAGTGGACGGTCGTCACCAACGACGGCACCTGGGCCTCGCACTGGGAGCACTCGGTGGCCGTGACCGAGCAGGGCCCGCTGGTCCTGACCGCCTTCGACGGCGGCAAGGCCGAACTGGCGAAGCTGGGCATCACCGCAGCTCCGGACCCGCTCGCGTAGTCGCGGCGGCCCGAGCCGCCGCCGCTGACAAGGGATCAGAGCCCTGGAGGTTTGGACCTCCAGGGCTTTTGTCCTATTTTTATCGGCTGGTAGTGGTCAGCAGTACCGGTTTGCGAGCGAGCAGGAGAGAGCACGTGCTCAAGGGATTCCGCGACTTCATGATGCGCGGCAACGTCGTCGACATGGCCGTCGGTGTGGTCATCGGTGCCGCGTTCACCGGGGTGGTGACCGGCTTCGTGTCCGCCTTCCTCACCCCGCTGGTGGGCGTGGTGGTCGGCGCGGCCGGCGACTTCAGCTCGTACAAGGCGACGGTGGCCGGGGTCACCTTCCCGTACGGCCAGTTCCTCAACGTCGTGATCGCCTTCGTCATGACCGCCGCGGTGCTGTACTTCTGCGTGGTGCTGCCGGTCACCAAGGCGACCGAGCGCTACCTGCCGAAGAAGCCGAAGGTCGCGAAGCGCCCGTGCCCCGAGTGCCTCACCGAGATCCCCCAGGCCGCCCGCCGCTGCTCGGCCTGCACCGCGCACGTCGAGCCGCTGACGGTGTCCGCGGGGGTCTGACGTAGCAGATGTGACGGGTACCGCTTTCCGGGACCCCCGTTTTGGTCCACCGGACGCGCTGGCGTAGGATGGACCGTCGGCTCACTCGTAGCGTGCTTCAGCACGCCCTCTTCCCCTCGGGGGCGGGGTGAACCCAGGTTCGCACGAGCGTTCCGCATACGGTAGCCGGTCCCGGAAGGTGGATCTCGCAGTTCATGGCTAAGAAGCAAGGCGCCATTGAGATCGAGGGCACCGTGATCGAGTCTCTTCCGAACGCGATGTTCAAGGTCGAGCTGCAGAACGGTCACAAGGTCCTCGCGCACATCAGTGGCAAGATGCGCATGCACTACATCCGCATCCTGCCGGACGACCGGGTCGTCGTGGAGCTCAGCCCCTACGACCTCACGCGCGGCCGGATCGTCTACCGCTACAAGTAAGAACGTCAGATCTAGACCCGGAGAACCTGAAACATGAAGGTCAAGCCGAGCGTCAAGAAGATCTGCGACAAGTGCAAGGTGATCCGCCGTCACGGCCGGGTCATGGTGATCTGCGACAACCTGCGCCACAAGCAGCGCCAGGGCTGATCTCTCCCCAGCATTTCTCGTAGTACTTCGCGCGACGCGAAAACGTCATGAGCTGGCTACCCGATCCGTTCCGTCCGGAACGGACTGCCGCCCCCGGTCAGAGGCCGGGGCTCCCTCACCGTGAGGTGTCGGAGTAGGTAGCACGCAAGACCTCTGAAAAAGCACAGGAGCCTTGAATGGCACGCCTCGCCGGCGTTGATCTCCCCCGTGAGAAGCGGATCGAGATCGCCCTCACCTACGTGTACGGCATCGGCCGTACCCGCGCCCAGCAGACCCTCGCCGAGACCGGCGTCAACCCGGATGTCCGCGTTCGCGACATCACCGAGGAAGACCTGGTCAAGCTGAGCCAGTACATCGACGCCAACTACACGGTCGAGGGTGACCTCCGCCGTGAGGTGGCCGCCGACATCCGCCGCAAGGTCGAGATCGGCTGCTACGAGGGTCTGCGTCACCGCCGTGGCCTGCCGGTCCGCGGCCAGCGCACCCACACCAACGCGCGTACCCGCAAGGGCCCGCGTCGCGCGATCGCCGGCAAGAAGAAGCCGGGCAAGAAGTAGTCCGTCCCGTAACCGGACATCCCTCCGGCCCGCGGGTCAGCGGACCGACCACCTCAGTAGGAGAACAGACTTATGCCCCCCAAGGGTCGTCAGGCTGCCGGCGCGAAGAAGATCCGCCGCAAGGAAAAGAAGAACGTCGCTCACGGCCACGCGCACATCAAGAGCACGTTCAACAACACCATCGTTTCGATCACCGACCCCGCGGGCAACGTGATCTCCTGGGCCTCCGCCGGCCACGTCGGCTTCAAGGGCTCGCGCAAGTCCACCCCGTTCGCCGCGCAGATGGCCGCCGAGGCCGCTGCCCGTCGCGCGCAGGAGCACGGCATGCGCAAGGTCGACGTCTTCGTGAAGGGTCCGGGCTCCGGCCGCGAGACCGCGATCCGTTCGCTCCAGGCCACCGGCCTGGAGGTCGGCTCGATCCAGGACGTCACCCCCACCCCGCACAACGGCTGCCGTCCGCCGAAGCGCCGCCGCGTCTGACGCAGCGCCTTCGGGCACTCGGTAGTACTGCTTGAAACCTCGTACGGGCTCCCACACACAGTGATTCGTCGCTTCCTGCGGGAGCCCGTACGCTTGGTCCTGTCGGCATCAAATAGTGGGTGCCGAAGACAACTGGAGGAACATCCCCCATGCTTATCGCTCAGCGTCCCTCGCTGACCGAAGAGGTCGTCGACGAGTTCCGCTCGCGGTTCGTGATCGAGCCGCTGGAGCCGGGCTTCGGCTACACCCTCGGCAACTCCCTGCGCCGCACGCTCCTGTCGTCGATCCCGGGTGCCGCTGTCACCAGCATCCGCATCGACGGCGTCCTGCACGAGTTCACCACCGTGCCGGGCGTCAAGGAGGACGTGACCGACCTCATCCTCAACATCAAGCAGCTGGTCGTCTCCTCGGAGCACGACGAGCCGGTCGTGATGTACCTGCGCAAGCAGGGTCCGGGTGTCGTCACCGCCGCCGACATCGCCCCGCCGGCGGGTGTCGAGGTGCACAACCCCGAGCTGGTCCTCGCCACGCTCAACGGCAAGGGCAAGCTGGAGATGGAGCTGACCGTCGAGCGCGGTCGCGGCTACGTCTCCGCCGTCCAGAACAAGGCCTCCGGCCAGGAGATCGGCCGCATCCCGGTCGACTCGATCTACAGCCCCGTGCTGAAGGTCACCTACAAGGTCGAGGCCACCCGTGTCGAGCAGCGGACCGACTTCGACAAGCTGATCGTCGACGTCGAGACCAAGCCCGCCATGCGTCCGCGCGACGCCATGGCCTCGGCCGGCAAGACCCTGGTGGAGCTGTTCGGTCTCGCCCGCGAGCTGAACATCGACGCCGAGGGCATCGACATGGGCCCGTCCCCGACGGACGCCGCCCTGGCCGCCGACCTGGCGCTGCCGATCGAGGAGCTGGAGCTCACGGTCCGCTCCTACAACTGCCTCAAGCGCGAGGGCATCCACACCGTGGGTGAGCTCGTCGCCCGCTCCGAGGCCGACCTGCTCGACATCCGCAACTTTGGTGCGAAGTCGATCGACGAGGTCAAGGCGAAGCTGGCCGGCATGGGCCTGGCCCTCAAGGACAGCCCGCCCGGGTTCGACCCGACCGCCGCCGCCGACGCCTTCGGCGCCGACGACCTGGACGACGCGGGTTACGCGGAGACCGAGCAGTACTGAAAGACTTGACCGCGGGGGCGGTTCCCCGGAACCGCCTCCGTCGTCGTGAAAGTCGTGCGGGCACAGTGCCCGCACGCCCGCTGCGGTACCTGGTACGGCCGCAGTCGGAGATTCGAGGAGTAAATCCATGCCGCGTCCCACCAAGGGTGCCCGCCTCGGCGGCGGCCCGCACCACGAGCCGCTGCTGCTCGCCGGTCTGTGCCGGGAGCTGTTCCAGTACGGCCGCATCACCACGACCGAGGCCAAGGCCCGTCGGATGCGCCCGCTGGCGGAGAAGCTGATCACCAAGGCGAAGAAGGGCGACATCCACAACCGTCGCCTGGTTCGCAAGACGATCACCGACATCGCCGTGCTGCACACCCTCTTCACCGAGATCGCGCCGCGCTACGAGAACCGCCCGGGTGGTTACACCCGTATCACCAAGATCGGTCCCCGTCGTGGCGACAACGCCCCGATGGCCGTGATCGAGCTGGTCGAGGCGCTGACCGTCGCGCAGACCGCCGTGGGTGAGGCCGAGGCCGCCACCAAGCGTGCCGTCAAGGAGGCCGACGAGGCCACCGCCGTCGAGACCAAGGCCGACGAGGCCGAGGCCGCCGAGCAGGCCTGACACCTCCAGGTGTGAAGCGGGCCCGCTCTCCCAGCGATGGGGGAGCGGGCCCGTTGCCTGTCCGCGCGAGGTTCCCGGGAGAAGAGAAGCAGTGGTCAACGATTGCGCCGAGCAGCCGCCGGTCAAGGACGGTCCGGCGGACGGGCACGTCCGGGTCCGGCTCGACCTCGCCTACCAGGGCGCCGAGTTCTCCGGCTGGGCCCGCCAGAAGGGCGGCCGCCGGACGGTCCAGGAGGAGATCGAGACCGCGCTGCAGATCGTCACCCGCAGCCCGGAGCTGTTCCCGCTGACCGTGGCCGGCCGCACCGACGCCGGGGTGCACGCGCGCGGCCAGGTCGCGCACGTCGACCTGCCGGCGGAGCTGTGGGAGGCCCACCGGGAGAAGCTGCTGCGCCGGCTGGCCGGCCGGCTCCCCGGGGACGTCCGGATCTACCGGGTCGGCGAAGCGCCGGCCGGGTTCGACGCCCGCTTCTCGGCGGTCTGGCGCCGGTACGCGTACCGGGTCGCCGACCACCCGGGCGGGGTGGACCCGCTGCTGCGCGGGCACGTGCTCTGGCACGACCGCCCGCTGGACCTGGACCGGATGAACGCCGCGGCGGAGCTGCTGCTCGGCGAGCACGACTTCGCCGCGTACTGCAAGAAGCGCGAGGGCGCCACCACCATCCGCACCCTGCTGGAGCTGCACTGGGACCGCGTCCCGGTGGACCCGTACGCCGCCCAGGAGGGCTCGCTCGCGGTCGCCACCGTCCGGGCGGACGCCTTCTGCCACAACATGGTCCGGGCGCTGGTCGGCGCCATGCTGCTGGTCGGCGACGGGCACCGGCCGGTGGAGTTCCCCGGTGAGGTGCTGGCCGGCGGGGTGCGCAACTCCGCCGTCAACGTGATCCGGCCGTACGGGCTGACGCTGGAGGAGGTCGGCTACCCGCCGGACGACCAGCTGGCCGAGCGCAACCGGGCGGCCCGGCGGATGCGCACCCTCCCGGGGCAGCCCGCTGTGACGTAATCCGTTTTGGCCGGGGGCGCCCGCTTGGGACAATCCTCCTCATGGGACACGTCGAGATTTCGCACCTTGAGTACTACTTGCCGGACGGGCGGGTGCTGTTCGACGACGCGTCCTTCCGGGTCGGCGAGGGCGCCGCGGTCGCCCTGGTCGGCGCGAACGGCGCGGGCAAGACCACCCTGCTGCGGATGATCGCTGGGGACCTCCAGCCGCACGGCGGCTCGGTGACGATCAGCGGCGGGCTCGGCGTGATGCGCCAGTTCGTGGGCACCACCGGCCGCGAGGACCAGCAGTCCACGCCGGGCGCGCTGCCGGCCGACGCCTCCGTGCGCGACCTGCTGGTGTCGGTCGCCCCCGAGCGGATCGCGGTGGCCGCCCGCGCGGTGGACGCCGCCGAGCTGGCGATGATCGCCCAGGACGACGAGAAGACCCAGATGGGCTACGCCCAGGCCCTGTCCGACTGGGCCGACGTCGGCGGCTACGACTACGAGACCGACTGGGACGTCTGCACCATGGCGGCCCTCGGCATGCCCTTCGACAAGGCCCAGTGGCGCGGCCTGAACACCCTCTCCGGCGGCGAGCAGAAGCGGCTCGTGCTGGAGGCGCTGCTGCGCGGGCCGGAGGAGGTGCTGCTCCTCGACGAGCCCGACAACTACCTGGACGTCCCCGCCAAGCTCTGGCTGGAGGAGGCCATCAAGGCCACCTCGAAGACCGTCCTGTACATCTCGCACGACCGCGAGCTGCTCTCCCGCACCGCCGACAAGATCATCAGCGTCGAGTCGGGCGCGGCCGGCAGCAGCGTCTGGGTGCACGGCGGCGGCTTCGACACCTTCCACGAGGCCCGCAAGGCCCGCTTCGAGCGCTTCGAGGAACTGCGCCGCCGCTGGGACGAGGAGCACGCCAAGCTCAAGAAGCTGGTCGTCACCCTGCGCCAGGCCGCTTCCGTCAGCCACGACATGGCCTCCCGCTACTCCGCCGCCCAGACCAGGCTGAAGAAGTTCGAGGACGCCGGCCCGCCCGAGGCGCCGCCGCGCGAGCAGAGCATCACCATGCGGCTCAAGGGCGGGCGCACCGGCGTGCGCGCCTTCACCATGGAGCGGCTGGAGCTCACCGGGCTGATGCAGCCCTTCGACCTGGAGGTCTTCTACGGCGAGCGGGTCGGCGTGCTGGGGGCCAACGGCGCCGGCAAGTCGCACCTGCTGCGGCTGCTGGCCGGCGACACGACGGTCGAGCACACCGGCGACTGGAAGCTCGGCGCCCGGGTCGTCCCCGGCCACTTCCGGCAGACCCACGCCCATCCGGAGCTGTTCGGCCGTACCGTCCGCTCGATCGTGGAGGAGGAGCACGCGCTCAGCCGCGGCGCCGCGATGGGTGCGCTGCGGCGGTACGAGCTGGACCGCCAGGAGGAGCAGAAGTTCGAGTCGCTGTCCGGTGGGCAGCAGGCCCGGCTGATGATCCTCAAGCTCGAACTCTCCGGTGTGACGGCCCTGTTGCTCGACGAGCCGACCGACAACCTGGACCTGGAGAGCGCCGAGGCGCTGCAGGCCGGGCTGGAGGCCTTCGAGGGCACCGTGCTGTGCGTGACCCACGACCGCTGGTTCGCCAAGACCTTCGACCGCTTCCTGGTCTTCGGGGCCGACGGCAAGGTGTTCGAGTCGTCGGATCCGGTCTGGGACGTGACCCGGGTGGAGCGCGAACGCTGAGTGACGGCCAGGGGGGTCCACGGCGATTTTTGACCCCTCAGGATCGTGCCGGTAACCTGGACGCTTGATGTGCGTATTGGCTCGCTCTATCTCACGTGAGAGGTCGGTACGCCGGAGACATCAGGTCGACGACCAGCGGTCCCCCTTGAATTGCGTCCAAGGTTGACCAGGCTGATCTTCCGTCCGGGTGCTCCTGTCAGGACTCACTCACTGAAAAGCGAAGGCTACGACCGTGCGTACGTACAGCCCCAAGCCCGGCGACGTCCAGCGTCAGTGGCACGTCATCGACGCGACCGACGTCGTGCTCGGCCGCCTGGCTTCCCAGGCCGCCAACCTCCTCCGGGGCAAGCACAAGGCGATCTACGCGCCGCACGTTGACACTGGTGACTTCGTCATCATCATCAACGCCGACAAGGTGCACCTGTCCGGTAACAAGAAGACCCAGAAGCTGGCCTACCGCCACTCGGGCTTCCCGGGCGGTCTGCGCTCGGTGCGCTACGACGACCTGCTGGCGAACAACCCGGAGAAGGCCGTCGAGAAGGCCATCAAGGGCATGATTCCCAAGAACAGCCTGGGCCGTCAGATGCTCTCCAAGCTGAAGGTCTACTCGGGCGACCAGCACCCGCACGCTGCCCAGCAGCCGGTGCCGTTCGAGATCACCCAGGTCGCGCAGTAATTCGGCCACCAAGCCCCCCAACACTGAAAAGAGCTGAGGAACACCGTGGCCGAGACCACTGAAACCCTTGAGGTCGACTTCGACGAGACCGTCGTCGAGGGCGAGTACACCTCCGAGGAGAGCTACACCTCCGAGTCGCTGGCCGGCCGCTTCGGCGAGGCCGTCCCCGGCGCCGGCCTGGGCCGTCGCAAGGAGGCGATCGCCCGCGTGCGCATCGTCCCCGGCACCGGCCAGTGGAAGATCAACGGTCGCACCCTTGAGGACTACTTCCCCAACAAGGTGCACCAGCAGACCGTGAACGAGCCCTTCAAGCTCCTGGAGCTGGACGGCCGTTACGACGTCGTCGCCCGCATCAGCGGTGGCGGCGTGTCCGGCCAGGCCTACGCGCTGCGCCTCGGCGTCGCCCGTGCCCTGAACGAGGCCGACGTGGACAACAACCGCGGCGCGCTGAAGAAGGCCGGCTTCCTGACCCGTGACGCCCGCGCCGTCGAGCGCAAGAAGGCCGGTCTGAAGAAGGCCCGCAAGGCGCCGCAGTACAGCAAGCGCTAATCGCGTCCCAGGGGGTGCGGTCCGCCCTGGCGGCGCACCCCCTGGATGCGCACAACCGTCGCCCCGGAGTACCACGCGTACTCCGGGGCGACGTGTTCCCCGGCTACTGTGCGGCGGCCGGGATCATCGGTGGTTCCGAGCAGTGGTGATGGAGGACGGGACAGTGGGACGACTCTTCGGTACGGACGGCGTACGCGGGGTGGCCAACGAGGGACTGACGGCGGAGCTCGCGCTCGGGCTGTCCGTCGCCGCGGCGCACGTGCTCGGAGAGGCCGGCGCCTTCGACGGCCACCGGCCGGTCGCGGTGGTCGGCCGTGACCCGCGTGCCTCGGGCGAGTTCCTGGAGGCCGCCGTCATCGCCGGTCTGGCGAGCGCCGGAGTCGACGTCCTGCGGGTCGGTGTCCTGCCCACCCCGGCCGTGGCGTACCTCACCGGCGCGCTCGGCGCCGACTTCGGCGTGATGCTGTCCGCCAGCCACAACGCCATGCCGGACAACGGCATCAAGTTCCTCGCCCGGGGCGGCCACAAGCTGGACGACCGGATCGAGGACGCGATCGAGGCCCACTACCGCAAGCACACGGTCGGCGAGGAGGACTGGAAGCGCCCGACCGGCGCCGCCGTCGGCCGGGTCCGCGAGTACACCGAGGGCTTCGACAAGTACGTCGCCCACCTGATCGGCGTACTGCCCAACCGCCTGGACGGCGTCAAGGTCGTCATCGACGGCGCCCACGGCGCGGCCGCCTACGTCGCCCCCGAGGCCTTCGCCCGGGCCGGCGCCGAGGTCGTCCACACCCTGGGGGCCGAGCCCACCGGCCTCAACATCAACGACGGCGTCGGCTCCACCCACCTGGACCGCCTGCGCACCGCGATGAAGGAGCACAAGGCCGACCTCGGCATCGCCCTGGACGGCGACGCCGACCGCTGCCTGGCCGCCGACGCCGACGGCGACGAGGTGGACGGCGACCAGATCATCGCGATCCTCGCCGTGGCCATGAAGGAGGCCGGCACCCTGCGCGGCAACACCGCGGTGGCCACCGTGATGTCCAACCTCGGCTTCAAGCTGGCGATGGAGCGCGAGGGCATCGAGCTGGTCGAGACCGCCGTCGGCGACCGCTACGTGCTGGAGGCCATGAAGGAGCACGGCTTCGCACTGGGCGGCGAGCAGTCCGGCCACGTCATCCTGCTGGACCACGCCACCACCGGCGACGGCACCCTGACCGGCCTGATGCTGGGCGCCCGCCTGGCCGCCACCAAGCAGCCGCTGGCCGACCTGGCCGCCGTGATGACCCGGCTGCCGCAGGTCCTGATCAACGTCAAGGGCGTCGACAAGTCCCGGGTGAGGACCAGCACCGAGCTGGCCGCCGCGGTCGCCGCGGCCGAGGCCGAGCTGGGCTCCACCGGCCGGGTGCTGCTGCGCCCGTCGGGCACCGAGCCGCTGGTCCGCGTGATGGTCGAGGCCGCCGACCCGGTGCAGGCCGAGGCGGTCGCGCAGACCCTGGCCGAGGCCGTGCGCACCCACCTGGGCTGAGCCCGGACCCCGGGCCGAGCCCGGACGTACGGAGGGCCCCCGCCGCTGCGGCGGGGGCCCTCCGTCGTGCGCTCAGAGCTTGCGCAGCAGCGCCCGGCGGACCTTGTGGTCCTGGCCCTTCTGCAGGATCAGGGTGGCCCGGCCGCGGGTCGGCAGCACGTTCTCCAGCAGGTTCGGCTTGTTGATGGTGCGCCAGACCTGCCGGCCGTACTCCATCGCCTCCTCCTCCGGCACCTCGGTGAAGCGGCGGAAGTACGAGTTCGGGTCCTGGAAGGCGGTCTGACGCAGCTTCCTGAAGCGGTCCAGGTACCAGTGCTCGATGTCGTCGGTCCGGGCGTCGACGTAGATCGAGAAGTCGAAGTAGTCGGCGACCGCGAGGCGGGTGCGGCCGTCGGTGCCGGGCAGGGCCGGCTGGAGCACGTTCAGGCCCTCGACGATCAGGATGTCCGGGCGCTCCACGGTCAGCCGCTCGTCCTGCACGATGTCGTACACCAGGTGCGAGTAGACCGGCGCGCTGACGCGCTCCTTGCCCGCCTTCACGTCCGCGACGAAGCGCATCAGCGCCCGGCGGTCGTACGACTCGGGGAAGCCCTTGCGGGCCATCAGGCCGCGCCGGCGCAGCTCGGCGTTGGGGAGCAGGAAGCCGTCGGTGGTGACCAGTTCGACCCGGGGGTGCTCGGGCCAGCGGGCGAGCAGCGCCTGGAGGAGGCGCGCGGTGGTCGACTTGCCGACCGCGACCGATCCGGCCACCCCGATGATGAACGGGGTCCGGGTGCGTTCGGTGTCCGGCGTGTCCAGGAACGTGCCCACGGCGCCGCGCAGTTCGTGCGTCGCGTGGATGTACAGGTTCAGCAGCCGCGACAACGGCAGGTAGACGTCACGTACCTCGTCGAGGTCGAGGGCGGTGCCGAGG
Organism: Kitasatospora sp. NPDC101447; assembly: GCF_044767225.1. Lineage (NCBI taxonomy): Bacteria > Bacillati > Actinomycetota > Actinomycetes > Kitasatosporales > Streptomycetaceae > Kitasatospora > Kitasatospora sp. NPDC101447. The sequence continues at coordinate 165,976 of NZ_JBIWNL010000012.1, read as the reverse complement.
CCGCGCAGCTGCTCCACCTCCTCGGCGGTCAGCGGCAGCGGCGTGCGCTCGCGCAGCGCGCTCCATTCGGCCCGGCTGAGATCCACGTAGGGGGACGGGGACGGGCCGGGCGTGGCGGCGCCCCGCGTACAGAGTTCGGTCAGCACATGCTCCATTGTGAGCCGTAGCGGCGTTCACGGTGGTTGTGGTGTCGGTCACGCAGCGTTCGCGGGAGGCGGGAATACGGCCACAGAACCGCCCTTATGCTGGCACGCATGTGCGGAATTGTTGGATACGTGGGCGCGCAGTCCGCCCTCGACGTAGTAATCGCAGGCCTGCAGCGCCTGGAGTACCGGGGTTACGACTCGGCCGGTGTCGCGGTGCAGGTTCAGGACTCCGACGGGCAGTGGAGCCTGTCGACCGACAAGCGGGCCGGAAAGCTCGCCAACCTGGAGAAGTCGCTCGCCGAGTCCCCTCTGCCCGGCGGCACCACCGGCATCGGCCACACCCGCTGGGCCACCCACGGCGGCCCGACGGACGCCAACGCCCACCCCCACCTGGACGACGACCTGCGGGTCGCCGTGGTGCACAACGGCATCATCGAGAACTTCGCGCAGCTGCGCGCCGAGATCGCCGAGCGCGGCCACACCCTCCGGTCGGAGACGGACACCGAGGTCGTCGCCCACCTGCTGGGCGAGGCCTACCAGGGCGACCTCGCCGAGGCCATGCGGGCGGTCTGCGGTCGGCTGGAGGGTGCCTTCACCCTGGTCGCCGTGCACGCCGACGCGCCGGACGTCGTCGTCGGTGCCCGCCGCAACTCGCCGCTGGTCGTCGGCCGCGGCGAGGGCGAGAACTTCCTCGCCTCGGACGTCGCCGCCTTCATCGCGCACACCCGCGAGGCGATCGAGCTGGGCCAGGACCAGGTCGTCGAGCTGCGCAAGGACGGCGTGACCGTCACGAACTTCGACGGCACCCCCGCCGACGTGCGCGAGTACCACGTCGACTGGGACGCCTCCGCCGCCGAGAAGGGCGGCTACGACTACTTCATGCTCAAGGAGATCGCCGAGCAGCCGAAGGCCGTCGCCGACACCCTGCTCGGCCGGATCGGCACCGACGGCCGGCTCACCCTCGACGAGCTGCGGATCTCCGACGCCGACCTGCGGTCGGTCGACAAGGTCGTCATCGTCGCGTGCGGCACCGCCTTCCACGCCGGCATGATCGCCAAGTACGCGATCGAGCACTGGACCCGCATCCCCTGCGAGGTCGAGGTCGCCTCCGAGTTCCGCTACCGCGACCCGATCATGGGCCCGGGCACGCTGGTCATCGCCATCTCGCAGTCCGGCGAGACCATGGACACCCTGATGGCCCTGCGGCACGCCCGTGAGCAGGGCGCCAAGGTGCTGGCGATCTGCAACACCAACGGCTCCACCATCCCGCGCGAGTCGGACGCCGTGCTGTACACGCACGCCGGTCCGGAGGTCGCGGTCGCCTCGACCAAGGCGTTCCTGACCCAGCTGGTCGCCTGCTACCTGGTCGCCCTCTACCTGGGCCAGGTGCGCGGCACCAAGTGGGGCGACGAGATCTTCGCCGTCATCAAGGAGCTCGGCGACGCGCCGAAGCAGGTCGAGCAGGTCCTGGAGACCATGGAGCCGGTGCGCGAGCTGGCCCGCTCGCTGGCCGACGCCCGCTCGGTGCTGTTCCTCGGCCGCCACGTCGGCTTCCCGGTGGCCCTGGAGGGCGCGCTCAAGCTCAAGGAGCTGGCGTACATGCACGCCGAGGGCTTCGCGGCGGGCGAGCTCAAGCACGGCCCGATCGCGCTGATCGAGGAGGGGCTGCCGGTCGTGGTGGTCGTGCCCTCGCCGCGCGGGCGGTCGATCCTGCACGACAAGATCGTCTCCAACATCCAGGAGATCCGGGCCCGTGGCGCCCGCACGATCGTGATCGCCGAGGAGGGCGACGAGGCCGTCGTGCCGTACGCGGACCACCTGATCCGCATCCCGGTCACCCCGACCCTGCTCCAGCCGCTGGTCTCCACCGTGCCGCTCCAGGTCTTCGCCTGCGAGCTGGCCACGGCCAAGGGCCACGAGGTCGACCAGCCGCGCAACCTGGCGAAGTCGGTCACCGTCGAGTAGTTCCACGCCCGTCGGCAACGGCGCCCCTGCGGTGGCTGCGTCCTACCGCAGGGGCGCCGTGTCGAGCGTGAAGGAGAACGGGGCGGGCAGGTCGATCGGCTTGCCGAACGGGACCGGCTCCTTCTCCGTGTAGTCCTCCCCCTCGGGGGCGGTGAACAGGGTGACCATGCCCGCGCTCCGGTCGACCAGCAGGTAGCAGGGGATTCCGGCGGCGGCGTACCCGCGGCGCTTCTGTTCGCGGTCCCGGTGCGGACTGGTGGACGTGACCTCGAAGACGAGGAGTACACCGGAGGCGTCCGCCCAGGAACCGGCGTTCAGGAAGTGTCCGACCGGGCTGACGGTGCCGTCGGGGATGAACCGGCCGGTCGGCACGATCAGCCCCTTGTTGCCGGACAGGTCGAACTCGGCCTCGGCCTTGCGCATGAACTGCCGGTTCAGCAGGGAGAACGCGGTCTCGTGTTCTCCGTCCGGCGGTGGCGTCACGACGATCTCCCCTTCGACGAGCTCGGCCTTGTAACCAGGCGGTGTGTCCAGTTCCAGGAACGCCTGGAGGAGGCCGTCCCGGCCCAGCGGGCCCTCGACTGCTGGCATGGCGACCATGGCCCTTCTCCCTCCTGTGGGTCCGTGCCGGGCCACAAGGTAGGCGCACGGACCGGCACTGGTGGGGGGATCGAAGTGGTTGTCACTCGAAAGTGTGCCGCAGGCCCGGCTCCCGCGGGGCGGTGACGCGGGCTAGCGTCGTCCGTACGTCGACGGCCGGAGGAGCCCCGCCATGCGTCATGCACACCCTGTGGAAACCGTCCGGGCCGCCGAGGCCGCGTCGATGGCGCGGCTGCCGGAGGGGACGTTGATGCAGCGGGCGGCCGCGGGGCTGGCGGCGACGTGCGCGCGGCTGCTGACCCGGCGTCGGGGGCGGGTGTACGGCAGCCGGGTGGTGGTGCTGGCCGGCAGCGGGGACAACGGGGGTGACGCCCTGTACGCCGGGGCCGCGCTGGCCCGGCGCGGGGCGCGGGTGACGGCGGTGCTGCTCGCGCCGGAACGGGCGCACGAGGGCGGGCTGGCCGCGCTGCGGGCGTCCGGCGGACGGGTGACGGCGGAGCAGGACGTCGGCCTGGCCGACTTCTCGCGCGCGGACCTGGTGCTGGACGGGATCGTCGGCATCGGCGGCCGGGGCGGGCTGCGCCCCGGGGCCCGGCCGTACGCGGAGGCCGGGCGGCGCGGGGTGGTGGTCGCGGTCGACCTGCCCAGCGGGGTGGACGCCGACACCGGCGAGGTGCCGGGCGCGGCGCTGCGCGCGGACGTCACGGTCTGCTTCGGCACGTACAAGCCCGGCCTGCTGGTCGACCCGGGGGCCTCGTACGCGGGCGCCGTGCAACTGGTCGGCATCGGGCTGGAGCTGCCGGAGGCGGGCGTGACGGCCCTGCAGCACGCGGACGTGGCGGCGCTGCTGCCGCGGCCGGGCGCGGAGAGCGACAAGTACCGGCGGGGCGTGGTCGGCGTGGCGGCCGGGTCGGCGACCTACCCGGGGGCGGCGCTGCTGGCGGTTGCCGGGGCGCTGCGCGGCGGTGCGGGCGCCGTCCGGTACGTGGGCACGGCGGCCGAGGAGGTGGTGCGGCGCTTCCCGGAGACGCTGGTCACCGAGGGCGGGCCGGCCGGGGCCGGCCGGGTGCAGGCCTGGGTGGTCGGGCCGGGCGGCGGCGAGGGGGCGCGGCAGGCACTGGCCGAGGCGCTGGCCGGCGACGTCCCGGTGCTGGTGGACGCGGACGGCCTGACCGAGCTGGGCCGACTCGGCCCGGAGGCGCTGGCCGGCCGCACCGCACCCACCCTGCTGACCCCGCACACCGGCGAGGCCGCCCGGCTGCTCGCCGGCGCCGAGGGCACCGCGCCGCCGGCCGCCGACGACCTGGCCGCCAGCCGGCTGGCCACGGCCCGACGGCTGGCGGCGGCCTACCGCGCGACCGTCCTGCTCAAGGGCTCCACGACGGTGGTCGCCGACCCGGGCGGGGCCGTCCGGGTGAACCCCACCGGCACCTCCTGGCTGGCCACCGCGGGCAGCGGCGACGTCCTGGCCGGGCTGGCGGGCTCGCTGCTGGCGGCGGGACTCCCGCCGCTGGACGCCGCGTCGGTGGCCGCCTACCTGCACGGCCTGGCCGGCCGCGAGGCGGCGGGGGACCCGGGCGCACCGGTGACCGCCCTGGCGGTGGCGGAGGCGCTGCCGGCGGTGTGGCGGGCGGTCCGCGCGGGGTAGCGGGCCGCGGCCGGGAGCGGAACCGAAGGCTCCGCCGGCCGCGTCCGAGAGGGGGTGACGAGCGGTTCGCCGCGGGGTGGTGCGGCGGGAGGGGCCCGGTCGTCGGCCGCCGCGCCGATGGGCCGTTCGGCGAGGACTCCGGGACGTCTGGGAGACTGACCCTGATGACAACTGCGAACACGATCGGCACCGCCACCCTGACCGACGGCGTACGGGCCGAGGCGACCATCGATCTCGGCGCCCTGCGCGGCAACCTCGCGGCGCTGCGCGAGCGCGTCGGCGGCGCGGCGGTGATGCTCGCGGTCAAGGCGAACGCCTATGGCCACGGCGCGGTCGAGTGTGCCCGCGAGGCGGTCGCGAACGGGGTCGGCTGGCTCGGTTGCGCGACGCCCGACGAGGCGCTGGCGCTGCGGGCCGCGGGCATCCGCCCGGAGCACGCCCGCATCCTGTGCTGGCTGTGGACGCCCGGCGGGCCGTGGCGCGAGGCGCTCCGGGCCGGCCTGGACATCTCGGTCAGCGGCCAGTGGGCGCTGGACGAACTGCTCCCGGCCGTACGCGAGACCGGCATCCCGGCGCGCGTGCACCTGAAGGCCGACACCGGCCTCGGCCGCAACGGCTGCCAGCCGCACGACTGGCCCCGGCTGGTGGCCGCAGCCCGGCGCGCCGAGGCGGAGGGGCTGCTCACCGTGGTCGGCGTCTGGTCGCACTTCGCGGCCGCCGACGAGCCCGGCCACCCGTCGATCCAGGCCCAGCTGGACTCCTACCGCACCGCGCTGGCCGAGGCCGAGGCGGCCGGGCTGCGCCCCGAGGTGCGGCACCTGGCGAACTCGCCGGCCACCCTGCTGCTGCCCGAGTCGCACTTCGACCTGGTCCGTACCGGCCTGGCCGCGTACGGGCTTTCGCCGGTGCCCGAGGTGGGCTCGCCGGCCGACTTCGGGCTGCGCCCGGTGATGTCGCTCGCGGCGCGGCTGGCGCTGGTCAAGGAGGTCCCCGGCGGGCACGGGGTCAGCTACGGCCACCACTACACGACGCCCGGCCCGACCACCCTGGGCCTGGTCCCGCTCGGCTACGGCGACGGCGTCCCCCGGCACGCCAGCGGTACCGGCCCGGTGCAGATCGGCGGCAAGTGGCGCACGGTGGCCGGCCGGGTCGCGATGGACCAGTTCGTCGTGGACCTCGGCGGGGACGCCCCCGCGATCGGCGACGAGGCGCTGCTGTTCGGCAGCGGCGAGCGCGGCGAGCCGACCGCCGAGGACTGGGCCCGCGCCTGCGGGACCATCGCGTACGAGATCGTCACCCGGATCGGCGCCCGGGTGCCGCGCCGCTACCTGGGCGGCAGCCACACCGGGGACACGCCGGCATGACCGACGCGCCGACCGGGGACGGAACGGTCGCGGCGGTCGCCAAGGCGGCCGGCGCGGCCTCCGGGGTGAGCCGGGCGGGCGTGATCGGGATCTCGGTCGGTGTGCTGGCGGCGGGGGCCGCCGCCGGGGTGGCGATCGAGCGGCTGACCGTCGGGCGGGCGATGCGCCGCCGGGCCCGGGCCGAGCTGGACGCGAGCGCCCCGTACGGCTCGCTGCGCGGGCGTCCGAGGACGGTGGCCGCGCCGGACGGCACCGAGCTGTACGTGGAGCTGGACGGCACCGGCTGGGCCGAGCCGGACGGCGACGGCTCCGGCGCCGAACCGCTGACCGTGGTGTTCTGCCACGGCTACTGCCTCAACCAGGACAGCTGGCACTTCGAGCGGGCCGCGCTGCGCGAGGGCATGCGGCTGGTCTTCTGGGACCAGCGCAGCCACGGCCGCTCGGAGCGCTCCCGCTCGTACCTGGCCGGCGAGCCGGCCGGCATCGACCAGCTGGGCGGCGACCTGAAGGCCGTGATCGACGCCGTCGCGCCGACCGGGCCGCTGGTGCTGGTGGGCCACTCGATGGGCGGCATGACGGTGATGGCGCTGGCCGACCAGTACCCGGACCTGTTCCGGGAGAGGGTCGCCGGGGTCGCCCTGATCGGCACGCTCGCGGGCGACTGGGACGACGTCAGCCTCGGCCTGCCCAAGGCCGGCGCGAAGCTGTTCAAGAAGGTCGCGCCCGGGATGGTGAAGCTGCTGGGCCGTCAGGTCGACCTGGTCGAGGCCACCCGGCGGCTGGGGTCGGACCTGACCGCCGTCTTCTACCGGAAGTTCTCCTTCGGGGGCCGGGACGTCGACCCCGGCGTGGTGCGCTTCGCCGAGCAGCTGCTGGACGCCACCCCGATCGACGTGGTCGCCGAGTTCTACCCGGTGTTCGGCGCGCACGAGAAGTACGAGGCGCTGGCCGCCCTGCGCGGCCTGCCGGTCCTGGTGCTGGCCGGGACGAAGGACCTCCTGACGCCCTCGGCGCACAGCGAGGCGATGGCCGAGCGGCTGCCGGGCGCCGAGCTGGTGCTGGCCGAGGGCGCCGGGCACCTGGTGATGCTGGAGCGGCCGGAGCTGGTCGACCGCGAGCTGGCGCTGCTGCTGCGCCGGGCCGCCGACTTCGCGGGGGCCGCGCCGCTGCCCGCGGCCGTCCTCGACCTGACCCGCGAGCCTGCCGGGGGCACGGCCGCGGGCACGGCTGCCGGACCGGCCGCCGAACCGGTCGTCGACCCCGCCTGACGCCCGCCCGACGCCCGCCGACGCCCGGCCCGGCACCCGCCCGGCGCACCCGGGGGCGGCGATGTGGCACGGTAGCGGTGGCGGCCGGTGGTCGGTGCGCCGGTACGGACCGAAGGGCAAGACACGCGCATGGGCTCGCACGCCACTCTCACCGTCCCCACCCCGGAGCGGATGGGCCGGCTCGGCCGGGAGCTGGCCGCGCTGCTGCGGCCGGGGGACCTGGTGCTGCTCTCCGGCGAGCTGGGGGCGGGGAAGACCACGCTGACCCGGGGCCTGGGGGAGGGGCTGCAGGTCCGCGGGGCGGTGACCTCGCCGACCTTCGTGATCGCCCGGGTGCACCCCTCGCTGGTCGGCGGCCCGGCGCTGGTGCACGTGGACGCGTACCGGCTGGGCGGTGACCTGGACGAGATGGAGGACCTCGACCTGGACGTCTCGCTGCCGGAGTCGGTGGTCGTGGTCGAGTGGGGCGAGGGCAAGGTCGAGCGGCTGTCCGAGGACCGGCTGGAGGTCCGGATCGAGCGCGCCCTGGGCGACACCGCCGACGGGGACGACCACGATCCGCGCCGGGTGCTGCTGACCGGCATCGGTCCGCGCTGGGCGGACGTGGCGCTGGCGAAGCTGGCGGGGCAGGAGTAGCGGCGGGTCGCGGCGACTTGCCGACAGACTGTCGGCAAGATGTTGCGGGCGGAGTGCCGGGCGTGGTGGGATGGGTGCTGCGGTTAGGTCTGCCTAACTAGGGAGGCGCCATGTCGAGCACCACCCCCGCCCCGGAGCGCGCCGTCCGCGCCGCCGGGGCCGGAGAGTCCGCCCGTTGCGCTCCGGGGGAGCCGATGCGGGCACTGCTGGCCGCCCGCGCGGCCGCCGAGGCGGTGTCCACCCCGCCCGGACCCGAGCCCGGGCAGGCCGAGGAGCCCGAGGCGCAGGCACCCCGGGCCGCGTGAAGCCGCCTCAGGCGACCACGACCACCTTGGTGTCCTTCGGCGCGAAGTCCCAGAGCAGCTGCCCGTCCGTGCGGCCGCTGCGGATGCCGCCGGTCTTGGTCTTCGGGTCGGCCGGCGGGGTCGTGCCGTCCACCGCCGCGCTGAAGCCGAACACCACGCCGCTCTGCTGCGCGAAGCGCACCACGTGCTCGATCTGCCGGCCGTCCGTGCCGGTGGCCGTCGCCGTGCGGCTGTACACCGCGTAGCTGCCCGGGGCGGGCTCGACCGTGCCCGGGCTGACCGGGAAGGCCGCCGCGACCTGCGGGGTCTTCTTCGGGTCGACCAGCCAGACGTAGTGGCTGCTCACCGAGTAGACCACCCGGATGCCGGTGCCCGAGGTGGCCGGCAGCGGCGGGACGGTCGGGGTGGCCGAGGCGGTCGGCGCCGCGGCGGTGGCCGTGCCCGTCGCCGTGATGGTGGGGGTCGGCTTGGCGCCGCCGGCCCGGTCCTGGGCGCCGTTGGCCTGGAAGGCCAGCAGGCTCACCACCGCCAGGGCCCCCAGGGTCAGCCCCGTGACCACCACTCCAGGACCCATCTTCGCCACGTGCCGCTCCCGCTGCCGTCCCTTTTCGTACGGGCTTATCGTGCCAGGTCCGTCCGTCCGGGTCGCAGCGCCTCGGATGTGTGTTCCCGGTTGGCACGTCCGGCCGATCGTCCGGTCGGCCCAACGTCGGTCTAACCTTGACCCGTGCTGCTGCTCGCGTTCGACACCGCTACCCCCGCCGTCACCGCCGCCGTCCACGACGGAACCGCCGTCCTGGCCGAGACCCACCAGGTCGACGCCCGGCGCCACGGCGAACTCCTGCTGCCCGCGATCGACGGTGTGCTGCGCACGGCCGGGGTGGACAAGCACCGGCTGACCGGCATCGCGGTCGGCGTCGGCCCGGGCCCGTACACCGGTCTGCGGGTCGGCCTGGTGACCGCCGCCGCGCTCGGCCACGCCCTCGGGCTGCCGGTGCACGGCGTCTGCACCCTGGACGCGATCGCCTTCCAGGCCCGCGCCGAGGGGCTGGCGGGGCAGCCGTTCACGGTGGCCACCGACGCGCGCCGCAAGGAGGTCTACTGGGCCTCGTACGACGCCGAGGGCCGCCGCACCGAGGGCCCGGGCGTGGACCGCCCGGCCGAGCTGACCGCGCCGCCGCGCTCGGTCGGCGCCGGCGCGCTGCTCTACCCGGACGCCTTCCCGGGCGCGCACGGCCCGGAGCACGTGTCCGCCGGGGCCCTGGCCGGCTTCGCCGCCGCCGAGTTGGCCGCCGGGCGCGAGCTGCTGCCGAACGTGCCGCTGTACCTGCGCCGCCCGGACGCCCAGGTGCCGGCCGGCTACAAGGCGGTGCTCCCGGCGTGAACCACGGCACCACCCTGCGCCCGATGCGCTGGTGGGACATCGCGCCGGTGATGGAGCTGGAGCTGCGGCTGTTCCCCGAGGACGCCTGGTCCACCGGGATGTTCTGGTCCGAGCTGGCCGAGACCCACCCCGGCGGCACCCGCCACTACACCGTCGCCACCGCCGCCGACGGTTCGGTCGTCGGCTACGCCGGCCTGATGGCGATCGCCGGCGAGGGCGACGTCCAGACCATCGCCGTCGACGACCGGCACCAGGGCGCCGGCCTCGGCACGGCGCTGCTCACCGACCTGATCCGGGAGTCCGCCCGGCGCGGCTGCGCCGAACTGCTGCTGGAGGTGCGGGTGGACAACCCGCGGGCCCAGCGGCTGTACGAGCGCCACGGCTTCGAACCGGTGGGCATCCGACGCGGCTACTACCAGCCCGCCAACGTCGACGCGCTGGTGATGCGCCTCGACCACCCCAGCACTGACAGCACTGACCCGAAGGACATTGAGGACACCCGCCATGGCTGACGAACCGCTCGTCCTCGGCATCGAGACCTCCTGCGACGAGACCGGCGTCGGCATCGTGCGCGGCACCACGCTGCTGGCCGACGCGGTCGCCTCCAGCGTCAACGACCACGCCCGCTTCGGCGGCGTCGTCCCGGAGATTGCCAGCCGCGCCCACCTGGAGGCGATGGTCCCGACCATCCAGCGCGCCCTGGACACCGCCGGGATCAAGGCGAGCGACCTGGACGGCATCGCCGTCACGGCCGGCCCCGGCCTGGCCGGCGCGCTGCTGGTCGGCGTCAGCGCCGCGAAGGCGTACGCCTGGGCGCTGGACAAGCCGCTGTACGGGGTCAACCACCTCGCCTCGCACATCTGCGTCGACCAGCTGGAGCACGGCCGGCTGCCCTCGCCGACGATGGCCCTGCTGGTCTCCGGCGGGCACTCCTCGCTGCTGCTCAGCGAGGACATCACGAGCGATGTCCGCCCGCTCGGCGCGACCATCGACGACGCGGCCGGCGAGGCCTTCGACAAGGTCGCCCGGGTGCTCGGCCTGGGCTTCCCCGGCGGCCCGGTGGTCGACCGGAGGGCACGCGAGGGCGACCCGAAGGCGATCGCCTTCCCGCGCGGCCTGAGCGGCCGGAACGACCCCGCGTACGACTTCTCCTTCTCCGGTCTGAAGACCGCCGTCGCCCGCTGGGTGGAGGCCAAGCGCCGGGCCGGCGAGGAGGTGCCGATCGCCGACGTGGCGGCGTCCTTCCAGGAGGCGGTCACCGACGTGCTCACCCGCAAGGCCGTCAAGGCGTGCAAGGACAACGGCGTCGACCATCTGATGATCGGCGGCGGCGTGGCGGCCAACTCGCGACTGCGCGAGATGGCCCAGCAGCGCTGCGACCGGGCCGGCATCCGACTGCGGGTGCCGCGGCCGGGCCTGTGCACCGACAACGGCGCGATGGTGGCGGCGTTGGGCTCCGAGATGGTGTGGCGCGACCGTGCGCCGTCCGCGTTCGAGCTGTCCGCCGACTCCTCGCTGCCGGTGACCGAGGTCCACGTGCCGGCCGCGGGCTTCGGGCACGGGGACGTCCACGGACAGGCCTACGACGCCCTGGGTGGCGGCGCCGGATGACCGTCGCCGCGATGTGGGAGGCCCGGGCGGCGGACGGCCGCGGGGCCGAACTCGCCGCCTGGGTGCGGGAGTCGGTGCTGCCCGCGGTGCGCGGCACGGCCGGTCTTGAGCGCCTCGAAGTGTTCTCCGCCCCGGGCGAGCGGGTGCTCCTGATCACCTGGTGGAGCGGCGCGCCGGTGCCGGTCGCCGACCCGCCGGCCGAGCTGCTCGGCCGGCCGGTGCACCGCTGGTCCTTCACCAGCGAGCGCGTCGAACAGGTCGAACAGGTCGAATAGGTCGTCACCGGGAACCGCGACCCCGGCCGCTACCGTGAATCAGCTGATAGAAAGCTGAACGGGAACCGGGAGCGCGGTGCGGTGAGCAGGGACGGGCGGAGCAGGACCAGGACGTACGCGGCGGGGGCGCTGGCCCTGCTGGCCTTCGCCACCGCGTGCGGCGACAACGGAGGCGGCGGCACGGCCGCGCCGGCCGGCACGTCGGCGGCGTCGGGCACGCCCCAGCCGGCCGCGGCAGCCCCGAGCAGCGCGGCCGCCACGCCGGGGGCCGCCCCGGCGGGCGCGAACGCGGCGGCCTGGGCGAAGTGGAACCTCACCCCGCTCCCGCCCGCCCCGGCGCCGCCCGCCGACAAGCCCATCAAGCTCGAACGGACCGGCCCGGTACCGGTGTTCAGCGACGTGAAGACGACCGACAAGGTGGTCTTCATCACCATCGACGACGGCGCCGAGAAGGACCCGAAGTTCGTCGAGATGCTGACCGACCTCAAGGTGCCGATCTCGATGTTCCTGACCAAGGACATCGTCAAGAACGACTACGGCTACTTCAAGCCGCTCCAGGCGCTCGGCAACCACATCCAGAACCACACCGTGGACCACCCGGTGATGAGCAAGCTGTCGCCGGACAAGCAGAAGTCCGAGGTCTGCGACGACCAGGCCGCGCTCACCCAGCAGTACGGCACCGCGCCGCTGCTGTTCCGCCCGCCGTTCGGCGACGGTGCCAACACCCCGACGCTCAACACCGCGGTGCAGCAGTGCGGCCCGCGCGCGGTCGTGCTGTGGCGCGAGTCGATGCAGATCCACGACATGCAGTACCAGGCGGGGGACAAGAAGCTGAAGCCCGGCGACATCATCCTGGCGCACTTCCGCGGCCCCAAGGAGCTCAAGGGCGCCACGATGACCCAGATGTTCGGCGACCTGCTGGCCCGGATCCAGGAGCAGGGCTTCTCGGTGGCCCGGCTGGAGGACTACATCCAGGCCCCCGCCTCCTAGGCCCCGGAGGCCCGGACCGGCTGCCCCAGCATCATCAGCGGGCCGTGGTCGGTGCGGCTGAGGATCACCGTGACGGTGTTCGGCCCGGAGGGCTTGAGCTGGCGGCGCAGCTCCTCCGGGGTGATCGCCATCCCGCGCTTCTTGATCACCACCGTGCCGACCCCGCGCTCGCGCAGCAGCGCCTTCAGCTTCTTGATGTGGAAGGGCATCACGTCGGTGAGCTCGAAGGCGTGCGCGTACGGGGTGGCGACCAGCTCGTCCGAGGTCAGGTAGGCGATCTTCGGGTCGATCAGCCGGCCGCCGACCTGCTCGGCCACCTCGGCCACCAGGTGCGCCCGGATCACCGCGCCGTCCGGCTCGTACAGGTAGCGCCCGACCGGGCCGGCCGGCGGGTCGGGCAGGTCACCGCCGGTGAGGCTGTCGCCGTGCGGCAGCAGGGTGGCGCGGTGCGGGCTGGCGGCCCTGGTGCCGAACCAGAGCACCGCCTCCTTGACGTCGCCGTGGTCGGAGACCCACTCGGCCTCGGCGTCCGCCGGGACGGCCTCGTGCGGGATGCCCGGTGCGACCTTCAGCGCCCCGATCGGGGTGCGCCGGCCGGCCTCGATCGCCCAGGAGAGCGGCGGGGCGTACGCCTCGGGGTCGAACACCCGGCCGCGCGAGGTCCGTCGGGCCGGGTCGGTGAACACCGCGTCGTAGCCGGCGACGTCCACCTCGGCGACGTCCGCGCAGCGCACCTCGACCAGCTCGGCCAGGCCCAGCGCGGCGGCGTTCGCGGCGGTGGCGGCGCAGGCCGCCGGGTCCTTGTCGACGGCCAGCACCTCGATGCCCGCCCGGGCCAGCGCCAGCACGTCCCCGCCGATGCCGCAGCACAGGTCCGCCAGCCGCCGTACGCCCAGCTCGGCGAACCGTCGCGCCCGCCACTCGGCCACGCTGCGCCGGGTGGACTGCTCGACCCCGTTGGGCGTGAAGTACATCAGGTCGGCGTCCGCCCCGAACTTCGCGCGCGCCCGCTGCCGCAGCCGCGCCTGCCCGAAGGCCGCCGACACCAGCTCCGCCGGGTGCTCCCGCCGCAGCCGGGTGGCCAGCGCGAGCTCCTCCTCGGGGGTGAACTCGCGCAGCTCGGCGAGCAGGGCCTGGCCCTCGGGGGTCAGCAGGGGCTGGAGGTTCTCGGTGTCCACGGGGTCATTCTCGCCGGTCGGCGCGGCGCCGTGCCCGGGGCGGGCGCGAGCGGGCGGAGCCCGGCTCGGGCCCCGCGGACGGCGGGCGGCGTGCTCATCCGAGGGCGGCCAGGCAGAGCACGACGGGCAGGGCGAAGGGGGCGACCGCGGCGGAGATCGGCAGCAGCCGGTAGTCGGCCCGTTCGCCGAGCACGGCGACGGCGACCGGCACGCCCCAGCCGATGACCAGGGCGCAGAGCGCGCCGTAGGCGACGCAGCCGCCACTGTCGGAGCCGAAGCCTTCGGCCACGGCGGCGCCCAGCCAGAAGGCGCCGAGCGGGAGGGCGGCCAGTACGGGCAGGAGTGCCACCGCGAGCACGGCGTCCTGCGCGTCGGACGGGCCGAGGCGTACCGGGGTGTCGGTCATGGCACGAGTGTGCCGAGGGCGCCGACGGTCGCACATGAGTACGGGTACTCATCCCTCGGCCGGGGCTGTCCGGGCGCGCCGTTGGCACTCTGGTTGACTGAGTGCTAACACGGCCCTATGGTCGTCCTTGGCACTCCCCACCGGGGGAGTGCTAACGCGAAGACGTGTGTCTGACCCCCGCGACGGCAGACCCGCAGGCTCGCCCCTACCCGTTAGAAAACCCCGTAATCTCCGAAGGGGAGCTCGGACGTGACCACCAGCAGCAAGGTTGCCATCAAGCCGCTTGAGGACCGCATCGTGGTCCAGCCGCTCGACGCCGAGACGACCACGGCCTCCGGCCTGGTCATCCCGGACACCGCCAAGGAGAAGCCCCAGGAGGGCGTCGTCCTGGCCGTCGGCCCGGGCCGCTTCGAGGACGGCCAGCGTCTGCCGCTCGACGTCGCCGTCGGTGACATCGTCCTGTACTCGAAGTACGGCGGCACCGAGGTGAAGTACCAGGGCGAGGAGTACCTCGTCCTCTCGGCTCGTGACGTTCTCGCCATCATCGAGAAGTAAACGCAGCATCGAGAAGTAAGTCGTTCCGACCCGCCCCGGATCCGTGTCCCAAGTGACAGGGGCCCGGGGCGTGGTTGTTGGTTCACGTAGTTCGGCGGCCGGTGGGCCGGCCGCAGCCCCGAGGGAATAGGGAACATGGCGAAGATCCTGCAGTTCGACGAGGACGCCCGCCGCTCGCTGGAGCGCGGTGTCAACAAGCTGGCCGACACCGTCAAGGTGACCATCGGCCCCAAGGGCCGCAACGTCGTCATCGACAAGAAGTTCGGCGCCCCGACCATCACCAACGACGGTGTCACCATCGCCCGTGAGGTCGAGCTGGACGACCCGTACGAGAACCTTGGCGCGCAGCTCGTCAAGGAGGTCGCCACCAAGACCAACGACGTCGCGGGTGACGGCACCACCACCGCCACCGTGCTGGCCCAGGCCCTGGTCAACGAGGGTCTGCGCAACGTCGCCGCCGGTGCCGGCCCGGCCGCCCTGAAGAAGGGCATCGACAAGGCCGTCGCCGCCGTCTCCGAGCACCTGCTGTCCGTCGCCCGCGAGATCGAGGGCAAGGACGACGTCGCCGCCGTCGCGTCCCTCTCCGCCCAGGACACCCAGGTCGGCGAGCTGATCGCCGAGGCGATCGACAAGGTCGGCAAGGACGGTGTCATCACCGTCGAGGAGTCGAACACCTTCGGCGTGGAGCTGGACTTCACCGAGGGCATGCAGTTCGACAAGGGCTACCTGTCGCCGTACTTCGTCACCGACGCGGAGCGGCAGGAGGCGGTCCTGGAGGACCCGTACATCCTGATCAACCAGGGCAAGATCTCCTCCATCCAGGAGCTGCTGCCGCTGCTGGAGAAGATCCTGCAGGGCGGTGCCTCCAAGCCGCTGCTGATCATCGCCGAGGACGTCGACGGCGAGGCGCTGTCGACCCTGGTCGTGAACAAGATCCGCGGCACCTTCAACGCCGTCGCCGTCAAGGCCCCGGGCTTCGGTGACCGCCGCAAGGCGATCCTGGGCGACCTGGCCACCCTGACCGGCGGCACGGTCATCTCCGAGGAGGTCGGCCTCAAGCTCGACCAGGTCGGCCTGGACGTGCTGGGCACCGCCCGCCGCGTGACCATCACCAAGGACGAGACCACCGTCGTCGACGGCGCCGGTGACGCCGAGGCCGTGGCCGGCCGCGTCGCCCAGATCAAGGGCGAGATCGCCGCCACCGACTCCGACTGGGACCGCGAGAAGCTGCAGGAGCGCCTGGCCAAGCTGGCCGGCGGCGTCTGCGTCATCAAGGTCGGCGCCGCCACCGAGGTGGAGCTGAAGGAGCGCAAGCACCGCCTGGAGGACGCCATCTCGGCGACCCGCGCCGCGGTCGAGGAGGGCATCGTCGCCGGCGGTGGCGCCTCCCTGGTCCACGCCGCCAAGGTGCTGGACGAGGGCCTGGGCCTGTCGGGTGACGAGGCCACCGGTGTCGCCGTGGTCCGCAAGGCGCTGCACGAGCCGCTGCGCTGGATCGCCCAGAACGCCGGCCTGGAGGGCTACGTCATCACCTCCAAGGTCTCCGAGCTGGAGATCGGCCAGGGCTACAACGCCGCCACCGGCGAGTACGGCGACCTGGTGAAGGCCGGCGTCATCGACCCGGTCAAGGTCACCCGCTCCGCCCTGGAGAACGCCGCCTCGATCGCCTCCCTGCTGCTCACCACCGAGACCCTCGTGGTGGAGAAGAAGGAGGAGGAGGCCGACAACGGTCACGGCCACTCCCACGGTCACGGCCACTCGCACTGAGGCCCGAACGACTGACCGGAGGCCCGGTCCGCACCCCGCGAGGGGACGCGGGCCGGGCCTCCGGCTGTCGCCCGCCCGGTCGTCCGCCGGGTCGTGGCCGCTTCAACCATCAGTAGAATTTTGCAGAACGCAAAGATTGCCTTATAACTAAGGCATGATCGAGGCCCGCCACCTGCGCGTCCTGCGTGCCGTCGCCCGCACCGGCTCCTTCTCCGCCGCCGCTCGTGAGCTGGGGTGCACCCAGCCCGCCATCAGCCAGCAGATGAAGGCCCTGGAGAAGTCCGTGGACACCCCGCTGGTGGTCCGCTCGGGCCGCGGGATGCAGCTCAGCGAGGCCGGGCGGGTCCTGCTCAAGCATGCCACCGGGATCCTGGCCGGGCTCTCCGCCGCCGAGGAGGAGGTGGCCGCGATCGCCGGGCTGCGGGCCGGCCGGGTGCGGCTGGTGTCCTTCCCGACCGCGAGTTCCACCCTGGTGCCGCCCGCGGTCGCCCGGCTGCGGGACGGCCATCCGGGGGTGCGCGTGTCGCTGGTCGAGGCGGAGCCGCCGGAGTCGCTGGCGATGCTGCGCGGCGGCGAGTGCGAGATCGCGCTGGCCTTCCGCTACCCGCAGTCCGACGGCGCCGTCGTGCTGCCGCCGCCGGCGCACGGCACGCCGCGCGAGGCGCGGGCCGAGGCCAACCTGGAGGCCCAGCAGCTGACCGCCGGGACCGACTGGTCCGATCTGGTGGTCACCCCGCTGCTGGACGACCCGCTGGTGGGCCTGCTGCCGGCCGCCCACCCGCTGGCCGGGCGGGGCGGGCCGGTCGAGCTGGCCGAGCTGGCGGGGGAGCAGTGGATCGCCGGCTGCCCGCAGTGCCGGGGGCACCTGGTGGAGCTGTGCGCCGGGGCGGGCTTCGAGCCCCGGATCGACTTCGCGACCGACGACTACCCGGCGGTGGTCGGCCTGGTGGCGGCCGGGCTGGGCGTGGCGGTGCTGCCGCGGCTGGCGCTGCAGTCGGTGCGCCCTGACGGCGTGTCGACGGTGCCGGTGCGGACGGCCTCGGGGGCGCCGGCGGTGCGACAGGTGGTCGCGCTGACCCTGCCGGACCTGGCC
Source organism: Kitasatospora sp. NPDC101447 (assembly GCF_044767225.1). Taxonomy (NCBI): domain Bacteria; kingdom Bacillati; phylum Actinomycetota; class Actinomycetes; order Kitasatosporales; family Streptomycetaceae; genus Kitasatospora; species Kitasatospora sp. NPDC101447. Next base: position 148,785 of record NZ_JBIWNL010000012.1, on the reverse strand, counting down.
GAGGTGCCGGCCGTGGCGCTGATGCTGGAGCGGCTGGCGGGGGCGGCGGCCGCCCGCTGACGGTGGGTGACGGAAATCCCGCAGGTCCCGTACCGGCCGTGACCGGCCTGATGCGCCGCGAAGAAACGTTTCTTCACGGCGCGTCGCGGAGGCGGGTCTAGCGCTGCGCGACCGCGGGCGGGGTCAGCGGGACCTCCACCAGCCGGTGCCGCGAGCGTCCCAGCATCTCCTCGCGCTCGTCCTCGGTCATCCCGCCCCAGACTCCGTACGGTTCGCGGACCGCCAGCGCGTGCGCGGCGCACTCGGCGATCACCGGGCAGCGCATGCAGACCTCCTTGGCGCTGGCCTCGCGCGAACTGCGCGCGGCCCCGCGCTCGCCCTCGGGGTGGAAGAAGAGCGAGCTGTCCACGCCGCGGCAGGCTGCGGAGAGCTGCCAGTCCCAGAGGTCCGCGTTGGGACCGGGGAGGCGGGAGAAATCTGCCATGGCTCATTCCCTTCAGAGGCCGTCGGCCGTCGGCCGGGCGCTCGGCGGGCTGCTGCCGAGCGATACGGCGGGGCTTCGATGCACTGGTGTGGACACCTGGAAATATGACTTAAGGCAACTCCATGGACAAGTCACCCACACACTGGCACAACAGTCAATGACCATACGAAAGCTATAAAAACGGGCAAAGTGGGCAAGGGTCCTCGGCGGGCGCGGGCGTGGCAATCGGGTGGCCGACGGGCGCACGACATGCCGAATCGGTGTGCGGGTCGTACGCCGACCGCGCGCGAGCTGCGGAAAAGTGCGGCGTGTGCACCGCGATGCGGCTGATCGGTAATGGGTTGGCCACGTACAGTGGTGGAGATGGCCCCGAAGGCCGTAACTCATTCGAGTGACGGTCGTTGGAAGTGCGGAGGCGGTTAGCGGGCGCCGGACGTCGGGAACGATCGCGGGCAGGTTGGGGCGATCAGCACGGAGTCTGTCGCCGATCGGCCGTGTCGGAGAGGTTCGTACCAGCCAGGAGGCTCAACGTGACGCGGATCAGCTGCGGAGGACGACGGTCATGACTTCCGTTCTCGTTTGCGACGATTCCCCGCTCGCCCGCGAGGCGCTTCGCCGCGCGGTCGCGACCGTACCCGGTGTGGACCGGGTCACCACCGCGACGAACGGGGAGGAGGTCCTCCGCCGCTGGGTGGCCGACCGCTCCGATCTCGTTCTGATGGACGTCCGGATGCCCGGCCTCGGCGGGGTCGAGACGGTCCGGCGGCTGCTGTCCGCCGACCCGGGCGCGCGGATCATCATGCTCACCGTCGCCGAGGACCTCGACGGTGTCGCGCTCGCGGTGGCCGCGGGCGCCCGCGGGTACCTGCACAAGGACGCCTCGCGCGCCGAGCTGCGGGCCACCGTCACCCAGGCCCTCGCCGACCCGACCTGGCGGCTCGCCCCGCGCCGCCTGCGCAGCCCCGACATGGGTGCCGCGCCGACCCTGACGGCGCGTGAGATCCAGGTGCTGGAGGGCATGAGCCACGGCCGCAGCAACGCCGAGATCGGGCGCGAGCTGTTCCTGTCCGAGGACACCGTCAAGACCCACGCCCGACGGCTGTTCAAGAAGCTCGGGGCCTCCGACCGCGCGCACGCGGTGGCGCTGGGTTTCCGCTGGGGCCTGGTCCGCTGACCACCGGCGGCGCCGCCGGGTGCGGCGCGCCACCGGTGATCCCCGTGGCGGGTACCGCACAGGTGTGTGACGTCACGGTCCCGAGGTTGCACCATGGAGGAGTGGAGCACCTCGGGGACCAGCGGACAGGCACTGCGGCGAACCGCGCGGCCGCAGGACACTCGGCGGACGGCGCGACGGACGGGACCACCGACGGCGGGGCGGGAGGCGGCACGGTGCAGGAGGGGCCGGTGGTGCGCGGCACGCCCCACGGTGCGGCAGCGCATAACGTTCCGGTGCACAACTCCGGACGCGGTGCCGCGTTTTCCCGCTCGACCAGGCACCATGGACCGATGCGCGACGACGTCGCCGGCGCGGCCGGCCAGGCGGACCCGGTGGAGGGCGAGCCCTCCGGTCCGGGTCACGATCCGTCGTACGCCGATCCCGGCGGTCCGGACGGCTCCGGCGCCGACCGCGGACCGGGCCGTCCTCCGGTGCTCGGTACGGGCGGCTCGCCGCTGGTGGGCGAGCTGGTCGCGGCGGCCGTGCGCGGCGAGGGCCCGGCGATCGACGCCCTGCTCGCCTACGTCCACCCGCTGGCGCTGCGGTACTGCCGTGCCAGGCTCGTGCGACTGCCCGGCGGAGCCCGGCACCACGTGGACGACGTCGCGCAGGAGGTCTGCGTCGCGGTGCTCTGCGCGCTGCCCCGGTACAAGGACCAGGGGCGGCCGTTCGAGGCCTTCGTGTACGGCATCGCCGCGCACAAGATCGCCGACCTGCAGCGGGCCGCGATGCGCGGGCCGGGGTCGACCGTCGTCCCGCAGGACGACCTGCCGGAGGTGCCGGACGAGGCGCTCGGCCCGGAGGAGCAGGCGCTGCTGAGCAGCGACGCGGCCTGGGCGAAGGAGCTGCTGTCCAACCTGCCGGCCCGTCAGCGCGAGCTGGTGCTGCTGAGGGTGGCCGCCGGGCTGTCGGCGGAGGAGACCGGCGAGGTGCTCGGAATGTCCCCGGGCGCCGTCAGGGTGGCCCAGCACCGGGCGCTCAGTCGGCTGCGGGCCCTCGCGGAGGAGTCCTCCTGACCCCTGGCCTCGGCCGTTGCGGGGCGCGTGACCTCGGCCGTTGCGGGGCGTGCCCGCTCGGCGGGGCTCCGCGGGCGGGACGGAATCAGGCGGAATCAGGCAGCGGGCGGGGTTGTTGTCAAGGGCACACGAGGACACATTCGCGGTGCCAGTACCATGGGGTATCGGCGCCTGGGCGGGTTGCCAAAGTTTCACGGGTGCGCGCGGGGTCCCCTTGGAGGATCCTCCTATTGCGCCCGGCTTTCGGCGGTCTGCGCGAGTGAGCGATGAATGCGCCCCCACCCTCAGGGCGTGAGCGGATAAGGCCGGCCACGGAAGGTACCCCCCAAATGTCTTACAACGCCGCAGGCGTACCCGAGAAGTTCGCCATGCTCGGGCTCACGTTCGATGACGTCCTGCTGCTGCCCGGGGCCTCCGAGGTGCTGCCGAACCAGGTGGACACCTCCTCGCGGGTCTCCCGGAACGTCCGCGTCAACATCCCGCTGCTCTCCGCGGCGATGGACAAGGTGACCGAGTCGCGGATGGCCATCGCGATGGCGCGCCAGGGTGGCGTCGGCGTGCTGCACCGCAACCTGTCCGTCGAGGACCAGGCCAACCAGGTCGACCTGGTGAAGCGCTCCGAGTCCGGCATGGTCACCGACCCGATCACGGTCGGCCCGGACACCACGCTGGCCGAGGCCGACGCGCTGTGCGCCAAGTTCCGCATCTCCGGCGTGCCGATCGCCGACGAGGCGGGCAAGCTGCTCGGCATCGTCACCAACCGCGACATGGCCTTCGAGTCGGACCGCAGCCGCCAGGTCCGCGAGATCATGACCCCGATGCCGCTGATCACCGGCAAGGTCGGCATCTCCGGCGTCGACGCGATGGCGCTGCTGCGCCGCCACAAGATCGAGAAGCTGCCGCTGGTCGACGACGAGGGCCGGATCAAGGGCCTCATCACCGTCAAGGACTTCGTCAAGGCCGAGCAGTACCCGAACGCCGCCAAGGACGCCGAGGGCCGGCTGCTGGTCGGTGCCGCCGTCGGCGCCAGCGCCGAGGCGTTCGACCGGGCCCAGGCCCTGGTCGAGGCCGGCGTGGACTTCCTGGTGGTCGACACCTCGCACGGCCACAGCCACAACGCGCTGGCCTGGATCGCCAAGATCAAGTCGGCCGTGGGCGTCGACGTGGTCGGCGGCAACGTCGCCACCCGTGACGGCGCCCAGGCGCTGATCGACGCCGGCGTGGACGGCGTCAAGGTCGGCGTCGGCCCCGGCTCCATCTGCACCACCCGCGTGGTCGCCGGCATCGGCGTCCCGCAGATCACCGCCATCTACGAGGCCGCCCTGGCCTGCCGCGAGGCCGGCGTGCCGGTCATCGGTGACGGCGGCCTGCAGTACTCGGGCGACATCGGCAAGGCGCTGGCCGCCGGTGCCGACACCGTGATGCTCGGCTCGCTGCTGGCCGGCTGCGAGGAGTCCCCGGGCGAGCTGCTGTTCATCAACGGCAAGCAGTTCAAGTCCTACCGCGGCATGGGTTCGCTGGGCGCCATGCAGTCCCGCGGCCAGGGCCGCTCGTACTCCAAGGACCGCTACTTCCAGGCCGAGGTGGCCTCGGACGACAAGCTCGTCCCCGAGGGCATCGAGGGCCAGGTGCAGTACCGCGGCCCGCTGTCGGCCGTGCTGCACCAGCTGGTCGGCGGCCTGCGCCAGACCATGGGCTACGTCGGCGCCGGCACCATCGCCGAGATGGAGAGCAAGGGCCGCTTCGTCCGGATCACCTCGGCGGGCCTCAAGGAGAGCCACCCGCACGACATCCAGATGACCGTCGAGGCGCCGAACTACTCGACCCGCTGACCGGTCCGCACCACCCGAGCCACCGAGGGGCCCGTCGCTGCAGCGCAGCGGCGGGCCCCTCCGGCGCGTCCGGGGAGCGGGCCGTCGGGGCGCGGCCGCCGGTAGTACGGGATACTGGGGTGCGGCCGGGGTGACCCGGCGGGCACAGCAACACAGCAGAAGGGCTCGAAGTGACCGAGATCGAGATCGGGCGAGGCAAGCGCGGCCGCCGGGCGTACGCCTTCGACGACATCGCCGTCGTCCCCAGCCGCCGTACCCGGGACCCGAAGGAGGTCTCGATCGCCTGGCAGATCGACGCCTACCGCTTCGAGCTGCCGTTCCTGGCCGCCCCGATGGACAGCGTGGTCTCGCCGCAGCAGGCCATCGCCATCGGCCGCCTCGGCGGCCTGGGCGTGCTGAACCTCGAAGGCCTCTGGACCCGCTACGAGGACCCGCAGCCGCTGCTCGACGAGATCTCCGCGATCACCGACGAGGCCACCGCGACCCGTCGGCTGCAGGAGATCTACGCCGCGCCGATCCGCGCCGAGCTGATCAAGCAGCGGATCCAGGAGGTCCGCGACTCCGGCGTGGTCACCGCCGCCGCGCTCTCCCCGCAGCGCACCGCCGAGTTCTCCAAGGCCGTGGTGGACGCCGGCGTCGACGTCTTCGTCATCCGCGGCACCACCGTCTCGGCCGAGCACGTCTCCAGCGCCGCCGAGCCGCTCAACCTCAAGCAGTTCATCTACGAGCTGGACGTCCCGGTGATCGTCGGCGGCTGCGCCACGTACACCGCGGCGCTGCACCTGATGCGGACCGGCGCGGCCGGCGTGCTCGTGGGCTTCGGCGGCGGCGCCGCCCACACCACCCGCAACGTGCTCGGCATCCAGGTGCCGATGGCCACCGCCGTCGCCGACGTGGCGGCCGCGCGCCGCGACTACATGGACGAGTCCGGCGGCCGCTACGTGCACGTGATCGCGGACGGTGGCGTCGGCTACAGCGGCGACATCCCGAAGGCCGTCGCCTGCGGCGCCGACGCCGTGATGATCGGTGCCGCGCTGGCCCGCGCCACCGACGCCCCGGGCAAGGGCTTCCACTGGGGCATGGAGGCCGTCCACGAGGAGCTGCCGCGCGGCAAGCGGGTGGACCTCGGCACGGTCGGCACCACCGAGGAGATCCTGACCGGTCCGTCGCACACCCCGGACGGCACCATGAACCTGTTCGGTGCGCTGCGCCGTGCGATGGCCACCACCGGCTACACGGAGCTCAAGGAGTTCCAGCGCGTCGAGGTGACGGTCAACCCGGCGCTCGACCACCGCTGAGCCGTCGGCTGACGAAGGCCCCCGCCGAGCACGGCGGGGGCCTTCGGGCTGTCCGGGGGCTTCCCGGTCGTCGGCGGGGCGTCAACTGCGGTCGGCCGTGCGGCGGGTGAGGAGGAAGCCGCCGATGAGGGCGATGGCGTAGAAGGCGGCGTCGAGCGGGCGCAGGTCGGCGCGCCAGCCGGCCAGGGCGTCGTGCAGGAGGCCGCGCGGGCCGGGGCCGTCGGCGTCCACCAGGCGGAGGTGTTCGGCCAGCTGACCGAGGAGGAGCGCACCGGCTGCGAGGAGGGCGCCGAGCGGCGGGAGCAGCCGGTTGCGGCCGCCGAGCCGGCCGAGCGGGAGGGCCACCACTCCGGCCTGGGCGATGGCCAGCCAGCCGAGGCTGTCGGCGGCCCGCAGCGGGGCGCAGCCGTAGGCCAGGCCGCCGAGCAGCATGGCGAGGACGGCGAGGGCGACGGCCGCGGCGGTGCGGCGGCGGGGGGCGGTCCGGGCCGCGGGGGCGACGGGGTCGTACCCGGCCACCGGGGCGCCGGGCATGCCGGGCACCACGTAGCCTTCGGGGGAGGCCGGTGCGGGTGCGACCGAGTAGTGCTGGGCGGTGTGCGGCCGGGGCGATGGGCCGTCAGCGCCCGGTGCGGGTGCGGTCATGGGCGCCGAATCCCCCCGGAAAAGACGATGAGCTGCCGAACGGTAGCAGTGATTCGAACGGATCTTGGCGAGTTTTCGATCACAGATCGGGCACGGAGCGCCGCACCGGTTCCGGTTCGTCCCGGCTTGGGACGGGGGGCGGGTGGTCCGGAGCCACCGGGACAGGGGATGATGGAGGCTTGGGCGTTCGGGCCCGGCCGGTCCGACACGCCGTCACCACGACCGCCAGCAGCACATGGGGGAACGTTCCGAATGACCCAGGCGCAGGGTTCCACCGGCCGCCTCCTGGCCGGCCGCTACCGGCTGAACGGCGTGCTCGGACGCGGTGGCATGGGCACCGTCTGGCGCGCCGAGGACGAGATGCTGGGCCGGACCGTCGCGGTCAAGGAACTGCGGATGAACGCCAGCGTCGAGGAGGAGGAGAAGCACCGGCTGATCGTCCGGACGCTGCGCGAGGCCAAGGCGACCGCACGGATCCGGCACAACTCCGCGGTCACCGTCTTCGACGTCGTCGACGAGGACGACCGGCCGTGGATCGTCATGGAGCTGGTCGAGTCCCGCTCGCTGGCCGACGTCATCCGCGAGGACGGGCCGCTCGCGCCCGGCCGGGCCGCCGAGATCGCGCTGGACGTGCTGGGGGTGCTGATCGCCGCGCACGCGCTGGGCATCCTGCACCGGGACGTCAAGCCGTCCAACGTGCTGATCGGCGATGACGGCCGGGTCGTGCTGACCGACTTCGGCATCGCCAGCGTCGAGGGCGACGCCTCCGTCACCTCCACCGGCATGCTGGTCGGCGCGCCCTCGTACATATCCCCGGAGCGGGCCCGCGGGCAGAAGCCCGGGCCGCCGGCAGACCTGTGGTCGCTGGGCGGCACGCTGTACGCGATGGTCGAGGGGCGGCCGCCGTACGACCGCGGCTCGGCCCTGGCCACACTGACCGCGGTGATGACCGAGGACCTGGCCACGCCGGTGAACGCCGGGCCGCTGCTGCCGGTGATCGAGGGGCTGCTGGAGAAGGACCCGGCCGAGCGGCTGGACGCCACGCAGACCCGGTCGATGCTCAAGCGGGTGGTCGCGGAGGCGACCGTGAAGTCCGAGTCGACCACCGAGTACGCGATGCCGGTGGAGCAGCCGGCCGTCGCGCCGGGGACGAAGTCCGCGGCCGGGCCGAGGACCGAGCCGGAGGCCGGATCCGGGGCGGAGCCCGCGAGCGAGCCGAAGCCGGAGCCGAAGCCGGAGCCGGAGCCGGAGCCGGAGAAGCCCGAGGAGGGCCGGAAGCGGCCCGTGGGCGGGCTGCTGGGGACGGTCCGGGTGGGCAGCCGGGCCCGGGACGAGGAGCCGCCCGCGGCCGCCGTGGCGGAGCCCGCCGCGAAGGCGGCGGAGCCGGCGCCCGAGCCGATCCGGCCGGTGACCAGCGAGTGGACGATGGGCGCGACGCAGGCCGCCGGGGCGAACCCGCGCACCGGCCGGCGGCGGCTGGCCATCGCCACCGTGATCGTGGTGCTGCTGCTGATCGCGGGAGTGGTCGCGGTGCTCCAGGCCGTCGGCGGTGGGAACGGCAGCGCCAAGGGCGCGTCCACCCACGGCGCCGGGTCCGGCTCGCCGGTGGCGACGACCACGGACGCCGCGCCGGGCGAGAGCGCGGCGCCGCCCGCGTCCGCACCCGCGCCCGCCGCCACGGCCACCGGGACACCGGGCGCCGGGGCCGCCACGCCCGCGGTCCCCGCTCCGGCGCCCGCGCAGCCCGCCGCCACCACGCCGGCGGCTCCGGCGCAGTCGCAGGCACCCGCCCCGGCCCCGGCGCAGCCCGCTCCGGGCGGCGCGGTGCCGGCCGGGTACCACGAGTACAAGGACCCGAGCGGCTTCTCGGTCGTCCTGCCGGACTGGCTGCAGCCGTCCGGGTCCGACGCCAACCGGCGGATCTTCAAGAACGCCGCCGACGGCAGCCAGCTGCGGATCGAGTGGACGACCACGCCGGGCGCCAGCGCCGTCGCCGACTGGCAGGAGTCCGAGCCCAACGTGCGCGGCCAGGTGACCAACTACCAGCGGTTGAACCTGGCGCCGATCACCTACCGGCAGTGGACCAACGCGGCGGACTGGGAGTGGACCAACGGCACGCCCAGGATGCACTCGCTCAACCGCGGCTTCGTGACCGGGACCCCGGCCAAGTACGGCTACTCGATCTACTGGATCGTCCCGGACGCGGAGTGGGCCGCGCAGGCCCCGGTCCGGGACGTCGTCTTCAACAGCTTCCAGCCGGCGCCGTAGCGCACGGGAGGCGGGTTCAGCCGATCAGGCGCTGCTTGGCCCGGCTGAACTCGTCCTCGGTGAGTGCCCCGGACGCGCGCAGCGCGGCCAACCGCTCCAGCTGTCCGACGAGTTGCTCGCCGTCGGAGGGCGCGGCGGCGGCCGGCTTCCCCGGCGCCGCGGCGGTGCGGGCGAGCCGGGCGGACTCCCGGAGCCGCTCGGCGAAGACGTCGGCCTTGGCCACGTCCTCGAAGCGGTGCGAGCCGGTCAGCGCGACGACCGTCAGCACCTCGCCGTTGAGCTTGGTGCGGTTCACGGTGGCGCCGGTGACGGCGGTGAGCGGAACCGGTACCGGCGGCTTCCCGTCCTTCAGGAAGAGCAGCCGGTGGGTGGTCAGTACGAGCACCCCCTTGCGGAAGTGGTCGGGGTGGCGGCCGGCGGTGGAGGCGACCGGCTCCTCGCCGTCGACGACGGCGGCCTCCACCGTGCGGACGGCCTCCGCCCGGTTGGCTCGGTCGGTGTTCCCCGCCACCGTGAAGGCGGTGTCGATCAGATCGGTCCAGTCCATGGGCCGAGCGTAGGGGAACCGCTCAGTAGGCTGCTCGGTGAGCGAGAGGAACTGGCATGCGAGGCGGCCCCGGGCAGTTGCTGGCGGGACGGTACCGGCTGACGGACCGTCCCGAACCCTTCCGCGCCCACGCGGTGGACGAGCGGACCGGCGAATCGGTGCTGCTGCGCGCCCTGGAGCTGCCGGCCCTGCTGACCGCCGGTCAGGACCCGGAGGAGGAGGCGCCCGCCCAGGCGGACCGGCTGGTGCGGCGGGTGGCGGCGGTCGGCTCGGCCGCGCCGGCCGCGCACCCGCGGCTGCTGCGCGGGGTCGGGGCCTTCGTGGACGGTGAGTCGCTGTGGACGGCCGAGGAACGGCCGGCCGGGCAGACGGCGGCCGAGCTGCTGGTCGGCGGGCCGGTACCGCCGTACCGGGCGGCCGAGTTGGCGGCGGACCTGGCCGGCGCGCTGCGGGCGCTGCACGCGGCCGGGCTCACCCACGGCAACGTGACCGCGGAGTCGGTGCTGGTCTGCGAGGACGGCGCGGCGATGCTCGGCGGGCTGCTCGCCGGGGTGGCGCAGGAGGCGCTGGCCGAGGAGCTCGGCGGGCCGGGCGGGCGGCGCCGGTACGACGTCCGGGCCACCCTGGTGGGCCCGGTGGCGGAGCGTTGGCCGTTGGACGGCGGCCCGGCGGGCGACTGCTGGGCGCTCGGCGTGCTGGTGCACCGGCTGGTCACCGGCCGCGCGCCGTACCCGGAGGGCGGCGTGCCGGAGCTGGTGACCGCGGTGCGGGACGGGCGGCGCGAGCACTCCGCGGTCTGCGGGCCGCTGGGGCCGCTGGTCGAGCGGCTGCTGCAGCCCGATCCGGTGCTGCGGCCGACCGCGGAGGCGGTGTGGCGCGAACTGGCGGAGCTGCTGGCGGGCGCGCCGGAGCCGGTGGACGAGGAGCGGGTGGCGCGGGCGGTGACGCTGAAGCCGGAGGCGCCGCTGGTGCCGGTGCGGAAGCGCCGCGGCGGCCGACGGGGTGGAAACCCCGGGGACACCGGGAATGCCGGCGCGGCCGGCGCGGCCGGCGGCGCCGGAAAGCGGTCCGGCGGTGACGCGAAACCGCCGCGGATACCACCCGCCCTGCTCGGCCCGTTGCTGGTGGGGGGAGTCTTCGTCCTGCTGGCGCTGGGAATGGCCGCCGTGGTGATGTTCGCAGGCTGACGGCCCGGACGGATCGGGCAGCCCCGCTCCGGGGGGTGGGCGTGATTACCGGGGGCCGCGCGGTACGCCTAATGTGTGCGTGGGATTTGTTCGAACAGTGGTCTGCACCAGGCCCTCCGTCGCGGTGACGGCTGGCGGAATGTGTGGGGGAGCGGTCGCAGATGGGTGTGCAGGACCGGCCGGAGGCGGCCGAGGTGGAGCGGCTGCTCGCCGGGCGGTACGAGCTCGGTGAGCGGCTCGGCCGTGGCGGCATGGGCACGGTCTGGCGGGCCTGGGACCGGATGCTCGACCGCGAGGTCGCGGTCAAGGAGCTGACCGTCAACCACCTGCCCGAGGAGGACCTGCAGATCCTGCACACCCGGATGAAGCGCGAGGCCAGCGCGGCCGCGCGGATCAAGCACCCGGGCGTGATCACCGTGCACGACGTGCTGGAGCAGGACGGCCGGCCGTGGATCGTCATGGAGCTGGTCGACGGACGCTCGCTGGCCGACGTGATCAGTCAGGACGGCACCCTGCAGCCGCGCGCCGCCGCCGAGGTCGGCAGCCAGGTGCTCGCGGCGCTGCACCGCGGCCACCAGCTGGGCGTGCTGCACCGGGACGTGAAGCCGGCCAACGTGCTGCTGGAGCGCGGCACCGGGCGGGTGGTCCTGCTGGACTTCGGGATCGCCAAGTACGAGGGCTCGACCGAGCTGACCCGGCCGGGCGACCTGGTCGGCTCGCCGGACTACCTGGCGCCGGAGCGCGCCCAGGGCCAGCGGCCCGGGCCGGCCTCCGACCTGTGGGGCCTCGGCGCGACGCTGTACGCGGCGGTCGAGGGCCAGTCGCCGTTCCGCCGGGACTCGCCGATCACCACGCTGGCCGCGGTGGTCGACGAGCCGCTGCCGGAGTCGCGCCGGGCCGGGCCGCTCGGGCCGGTGCTGGCCGCGCTGATGGCCAAGGACCCGGCCGACCGTCCGACCGCGGACGAGGCGGCCCGGATGCTGGCCGAGGTGCAGGCCGGGCACACGATCGGCTTCAAGGCCGTCGCGCCGATGCGGTCGCCCACCCAGGCGGTGCCGGTGGTGGACCGCAGCGAGCGCCCCGCGGAGCCCGCGGAGGCTCCGCCGGCGGGCTCCGAGGGGCCGACCGAGCCGCAGGCCGCCGGTGTCCCCGTCGGGGCGTCCCCCGCCGTCCAGGACACCACCGGGGGCGCGGCAGCCGCCTCGCAGGCGCACACCGCTCCCGTCGCGCCGGTGGCGCACTCCGTCACGCCCGCGCGCGGCCCGGCCAAGCGCCGCAGCACCGCGAGGATCGTCGCCATCGCGCTGGCCGTCGGCCTGCTCGCGGCCGCGGGCACCTTCGGCGCCACCCGGTACGTGGTGGGCGGCGGCCCCGACGACCCGGCGCCGACCGCGCCGACCGAGTCGACCGGACCGGGGCCCAGCGGCGACGCCAGCCCCCCGGCGGCGCCCGGCGGCTACCACTGGGTCGACGACCCGGCCGGCTTCCGCTTCCCGCTGCCCTCGGGCAGCCCGGTGTGGCAGCGCTCCGCGACGTCCGACAACCAGATCTACTACAGCCCCGACAACAAGGTGCACTACCTGCAGTTCGCCGTCACCGTCGGCCAGTCGGTCAAGCCGCTGGAGCACATGCGGGAGATGGAGGGCACCGTCTCCAAGTCGCTGAAGGACTACAAGCAGCACAAGCTGACCGCCGTCGCGGTCAACGGCCACGAGGCGGCCGTCTGGGAGTTCAGCTACGCCGCCCAGGGCGGCGGCCGGCGGCGGGCGGTCGAGGCGGAGTTCATCGACGACGACGGCACCAGCTACGCGATCTACTCGTCCAGCCCGGAGAAGGGCAACGAGTGGAACGAGGCCGAGCAGCGCTTCAACGCGGTGCTCCACTACTTCACGCCGACCCGCTGACGCCGCACGTCGACCCGCTGGTGCCCTCCGCCGGCCCGCCGACGAGCCGAGCGGGACGCGGTACGGGCGGAGCGCCCCGCTTTCGCCCGACTGCGGCAGATTCTTGTTACCGACGGGTACCGGACCGGCTCCCGAAGGCCTAGGCTGCGCCGTATGTCGGACCTCACAGCAGATGCAGTGACCACCGAGCACCCCGGCGCCGGCAACCCGGCGGCCCCCGGCGGCGGCCGGACGGTCGCGTCGGCCGTTCCGCCCTCCCTGGTCGACCGGCTGGCGGCCGGCGTCACCGCCGCCGGCGAGCCCGACCTGGTGGAGACCGTCGCCCCGCTGACCGGCGAGCGGCTGGCCGGCCTGCCGCAGTCCACCCCCGCCGACGTCGAGGTCGCCTTCCAGCTGGCCCGCCGCGCCCAGCCGGCCTGGGCCGCGCTGCCGGTGCGCCGCCGCGCCGCCGTCCTGCTGCGCTTCCACGACCTGCTGCTCAAGCGGCAGGACGAGGTCCTGGACCTGATCCAGGCGGAGACCGGCAAGGCCCGGCTGCACGCCTTCGAGGAGGTGATGGCCGTCGCCATGGCCGCCCGGCACTACGGGCGGGCCGCGCACGCCTACCTCAGGGACAAGCGGCGCGGCGGCGCCCTGCCGGTGCTCACCCACACGGTCGAGGCCCGCCGTCCCAAGGGTGTGATCGGCCACATCTCGCCCTGGAACTACCCGCTGGAGCTGTCCGTCGGCGACGCGCTGCCCGCCTTCGTGGCCGGCAACGCGGTGGTCAACAAGCCCGACACCCAGACCGCGCTGACCGCGCTGTGGGCCCGCGAACTGCTGGTCGAGGCCGGGTTGCCGGCCGACCTGTGGCAGATCGTGATCGGCGACGGCCCGGTGATCGGCCCGGCCGTGGTGGAGCACGCCGACTACGTCTCCTTCACCGGCTCCACCCGCACCGGCCGGGACGTCGCCCGGCGCGCCGCCGAGCGGCTGGTCGGCGCCTCGCTCGAACTCGGCGGCAAGAACGCCATGCTGGTGCTCTCCGACGCCGACCTCGACGCCGCCGCCGCGGGCGCCGTACGGGCCTGCTTCTCCTCCGCCGGGCAGCTGTGCATCTCGATCGAGCGGCTGCTGGTGCACCGCTCGGTGGCCGACGCCTTCCTGGAGCGCTTCGCCGCCCGCACCCGGGCGCTGCGCCTCGGCGGCGGCCTCGCGTACGGCGCGGACATGGGCTCGCTGGTCTCCGTCCGCCAGTTGGAGACCACCACCCGGCACGTGGAGGAGGCGGTGAAGGCGGGCGCCACCGTGCTGGCCGGCGGCCGCGCCCGACCGGACCTCGGCCCGTTCTTCCACGAGCCGACCATCCTCGACGGCGTCACCCCGGACATGACGGTCTGCGCCGAGGAGACCTTCGGCCCGGTCGTCTCCGTCTACCGCTTCGACACCGACGACGAGGCGGTGGCCGCCGCCAACTCCACGCCGTACGGCCTGAACTCCAGTGTCTGGACCAGGGACCTGCGCCGCGGCCGGGCGGTCGCGGCCCGGCTGCGCACCGGCACGGTCAACGTCAACGAGGCCTACGCGGCCGCGTACGGGTCGATCGCCTCCCCGATGGGCGGCATGGGCGACTCCGGGTTGGGCCGCCGGCACGGCGCCGAGGGCATCCTGCGCTTCACCGAGGCGCAGACCGTCGCGACCCAGCGGCTGCTGCCGATCGCGCCCTCGTTCGGCCTGGACGACAAGCAGTTCGCCGGGCTGATGACCGGCGGGCTGCGCGCGCTCAAGGCGCTGCGCTTCCGGTAGGCCCCCGGTGGCACGCGGGCCCCGGCTCCGGGCGGGGCCCGGTTCGTGGTTCCCACACGCATGATCATCACGGTGAAGGAGCAGTGGCAGATGGTGGAGTCCGGTGGTGCGTCGGAGTTCGACTACGACGTGGTCGTGGTCGGGTCCGGCTTCGGAGGGTCGGTCGCGGCACTGCGGCTGACCGAGAAGGGCTACCGGGTCGCCGTCCTGGAGGCCGGACGGCGCTTCGACCGCGACGAACTGCCCAAGAACTCCTGGGACCTGCCGAACTACCTGTGGGCGCCGCAGCTCGGGCTGTACGGCATCCAGCGGATCCACCTGCTGGCCAACGTGCTGATCCTGGCCGGCGCCGGGGTCGGCGGCGGCTCGCTGAACTACGCCAACACCCTCTACGTGCCGCCGAAGGCCTTCTTCGAGGACCGCCAGTGGCGCCACATCACCGACTGGCAGGAGGAGCTGGCGCCGTTCTACGACCAGGCGCAGCGGATGCTCGGGGTCCGGCTCAACCCGACCGTCACCCCCTCCGACGTCCACCTCAAGGCGGCCGCCGAGCGGATGGGCGTCGCCGACACCTTCCACATGGCCCCGGTCGGGGTGTTCTTCGGCGACGGCAAGGACACCGACGGTACGGCCAAGGCGGCGCCCGGCGACGAGGTCCCCGACCCGTACTTCGGCGGCGCCGGCCCGGCCCGCAAGGCCTGCGTGGAGTGCGGCGAGTGCATGACCGGCTGCCGGCACGGCGCCAAGAACATGCTCACCGAGAACTACCTCTACCTGGCCGAACGGGGCGGCGCGGAGATCCACCCGCTGACCACGGTGGCCCGGATCCGGGAGATCGACGGGGCCGACGGGGAGCGCGGCTTCGCCGTGGACGTGCGCCGCACCGACTCCCGCTCGAAGACGGACCGGGTCAAGGCGGGCGCGCGGACCATCACCGCCGCCCGGGTGGTCGTCGCGGCCGGCACCTACGGCACCCAGTCGCTGCTGCACCGGATGCGCGCCGCCGGGCACCTGCCCCGGATCTCGGCGCGGCTCGGCGAGCTGACCCGCACCAACTCCGAGGCCCTGGTGGGCGCACAGACCACCGACCGGCGCTACGGCGCCAAGGCGGACTTCACCAAGGGCGTCGCGATCACCTCCTCGATCCACCCGGACGCCAACACCCACATCGAGCCGGTCCGCTACGGCAAGGGCTCCAACGCGATGGGCGCGCTGTCGATCGCCCAGGTCAAGGGCGGCGGACGGGCCCCGCGCTGGCTGCGCTACCTGGGCAACTCGGTGCTCCACCCGGTGACCTTCGCCCGCTCGATGAACCAGCGCGGCTGGTCCGAGAAGACGATCATCGGCCTGGTGATGCAGTCCCTGGACAACTCGATCACCGTCTCGCTGAAGAAGGGCCCGCTCGGCAAGGACCGGCTCACCTCCGGCCAGGGCCACGGCGCCCCCAACCCGACCTGGATCCCGGCCGCCGAGAAGGGCGCCCAGGCGCTGGCCGCCGAGATCAACGGCTTCGCGGGCAGCACCGTCGGCGAGATCTTCGACATCCCGATGACCGCGCACTTCCTCGGCGGCTGCCCGATCGGCGACGCCCCCGAGACCGGTGTCGTCGACCCGTACCACCGGCTGTACGGCCACCCCGGGATCAGCGTGGTGGACGGCGCGGCCGTCTCCGCCAACCTCGGCGTCAACCCCTCGCTCACCATCACCGCGCAGGCCGAGCGCGCCCTGTCGATGTGGCCGAACAAGGGCGAGGCGGACCGGCGCCCGGCGCAGGACGAGGCGTACCGGAGGGTCACCCCGGTGGCGCCGGTGCGACCGGCCGTGCCGGAGGGCGCATTCGGCGCGCTGCGGCTGCCGATGCTGCCCGTCCCGGAAGTCCCGAAGAAGCGCGACTGAAGCCGGTCCGTGCGCCCAATCCGCCTGCCCCGGTGGTCGGTTGACATTCGTTTGGGTCCGATGGGATAAACGGGCTCCTTGGGGCAGCCCAGGGACTCGTCGAACGGGGGGAACCGGTCCATGGCCAACTGCGCAGCGTGCGGTGCGACTTCGGTGGAGGGGGCGTCGGCGTGCGGTTCGTGCGGGCGGCCGCTCGCACCCCCGCCGCCGCCCCCACCCGCCGTCGGCCCGCCGGCGGTGCCGCCGGCCGGGCCGCCCGCCGTGGCGCCGGCCGCGCCGCCCGGGTACCCGGCGGGGACCGTCCCGCCCCCGGTCCCGCCGCCGCCCCCGCCGCACGGGTACGGCCCCACCGGGGGCCCCGGCGTCCCGGCGCCCGCCCCGCCCGCGGTGGGCGGCTGGGGCGCCGGGACGCCGTACGCCCAGCCGGCGCCCTTCCACCGACTGCTGACCGGGCCCGACTGGCGCCCGGCGCTCAAGGCGGCCGTCGCACCGACGGTCGTGCTGCTGCTGGCCGCCCTGATCGCGGCCGTCCCGAGCGACTACCAGTACGAGTACCGCTTCCACTCGCCCGAGTTCGGCGACCGCTTCGGCGCGACGCTGGCGATGGCACTGAACGCGCTCGGCGCGCCGTTCAGGCTCGGCTACCAGAGCCCGCTGAGCCGGGGCCACGCCGACCGGATGGACATCGTCTTCCGGGTGGCGCCGATGACCGTCACCGTCCTGTGGTGCCTGGCGCTCTGGCTCGGACTGCGGGCCGGGCTGCAGCAGCGCAAGGCGGTGGCCGGCCAGCTGACCCGGGGCCAGGCCGCGGGCGAGGCGCTGCGCACCGCCCTGGTCCTGGCCGGGGTGACCACGCTGCTCTGGGCGTTCGGCGGCACGACCTGGCAGCCCCAGGACACCTACGGCGTCCCCGACTACACCACCACCAGCGGCCGGGACCTGTCCCGGCCGGCGGTCACCGCGGAAGCCGGCTGGCTGGAGGCGGTCGGCTGGACCGTCCTGCTGGCCGGACTGCTGGCCTTCGTCGTCTACGGCACCGACGCGCTGCGCTGGGCCGCCTGGCGCAGTAGGGCGGTGCGCGGCTGGGCACTGGCCGCGCTGACCGCCGGCCGGGCCGTGGCGGTGTCGGTGGCGCTGTCCGCGGCGGCCGCCTTCGTCCTGGTCGCGGCGAACAGCACGAGCGGCGGGCAGATCGGGCTGTCGCTGGCCTTCCTGCCCAACCTCGGCCTCACCCTGCTCGGCTTCGGTTCGGGGGCGACGTTCCAGGCCCACAGCGGCGTGTCCGGCGGCGGGACGGGCTGGGGCGACCGCAGCGAGGACCTGAACATCTCCTTCTTCGACCTGCCCGACGAGGTGACCGCCGACTGGCGCTGGGCCGGTCTGCTGGCGCTGTTCGCGGCGGGAACGCTCGGCTGGACGGCCTACCGGCGGCAGCTGGACGCCGTCGACCGGCTGCGTCTGGCGGCGGTGCACGCCGCGGCGCTCACCCTGCTGATGGCGGTGGCCGGGGCGATGATGACCCGGACCTCGTCCGTGACGGGCCTGAGCACCACCGCCGGTGTGGCGGGCCAGGAGAACTCGGTCGGGCTGACCTTCCTCACCGTCCTGGCGGCCAACGCGGTCTGGGCGGTGGTCGGTGCACTGCTGGTGCCGCCGCTGCTGACGGCGGTCCGGGGCGGGGGCGCCGCCAAGGACGCCGCGTACGCCGGGGCCCCGTACGGAGGCGTTCCGTACGGAGGTGCGCCGTACGGTGGCGCGCCGCAGGGTGCCGCCGCGCATCCGCAGCCGTACGCGCCCGTGCCGCCGGCGCCGCCGTACGGGCCGACGCCGCCGCACGGCGTTCCCGCGCAGGGCGTTCCCGAGCAGGGTGCTCCCACGTCGGTGGTCCCCGCGCCGGGCGTCCCGGCGCAGGCCGCCGCGCCGTCGGACGCACCGCCCGCCCCCGCGGCCGGGGTGAGCGAGGTGCTGGGCTCGCACGGGGCGCCGCCCACCCCCGCGGGCGGGACCCCGGTCCCCGCCGACGTGCCGCAGCCCCGGGGCGAGGAGCCGGTCGACCCGACCGTCTGGCGCGAACACCCCTGAGCCGGGCGGAGCGCCCCCGGCTTCCGGAAGGAGCGGGGGGCGCCGGGGCCGGACGGGACCGGGTGCGCGGGTGGTCGGGAGGCGTCCGGAACGGGCAAAGGGCCCCGCGGGGGAACGGGGCCCTTTGTCGTTCAGCACTCGGCGTCAGGGCCGCGCCGGTGCTGGGGTGACGGCGCCGGGGGAGGAGCGCCGTCGTGTCGGTCGGCTTCGGATCGCGCCCCGCGGCTCCGGCGTGGGTCACCGGCGGTGAAGGGCGCGCACGCTCGTGGAGCGGCGGGTGGCGTGTCGGTTCACGCAGGCCCCTTGCTCACGGAGCGTGAAGTGCAAACCGCCGTCGCCTCGCTGCGCGGCGGCTGCGGAAGGTCGTCGGCGAGCCCCTCGGTGAGCCGTCAGGTCGCCGGGAGAACCGCCTACAACGAGCATCGTGCTGGACGAAGGGCTTGCTCTGCAACCGATTCGGCACAGTTCGACCCGGCTCATTTACCGGCGGGACGGCCGTCGATGATCACGGTGCGTAGTGGTTCGGGTGGTTGCGGCGCACGCGGACGCGCGTAGCGGCGTGGGACGGACAGGGGGAGTGCGCCGGTTGCGCCCCGGATCGGGCCGGGGGTGCGACGGCCGGTCCCGGGCGTCCCCGGACTCCGGCCGTCCCACCTCTCGGCCCAGTCGCGGCCGGGTTCGCTGTCCCCTGCTGGCCGGCCGCGGCACCCGCGCACGGTCCCACGGAGCCGCGCACCCGGCGGGCCGGGCGGCGGCGCCACATGCGCCGGTGGACTGGGGTGGAGCTCCACGCGTGGTCCTGCAGCCGTACGGCGGTGCCCCCGCGGGGGTCGGTCGGCGCGTCTGGCGGACGCGGCGCGGCCGTGCGGTCGTCTGAAGCAACGAACCGGGGCCCCGTCCGGTCACGGTTCTTTGGACGGGCAGACGAGTGAAACCGGACAGCCCGGTAGAATCGGTGTCCAGACACCCCACGCCCGTCGCCACCGCAGCCCCGCAGGGGGAGGCGGCTCCGCGTGACACCCCGATACCGCTGCCGGAAGGCCGTCTGTGTCCTCTGCAATTCCCGTCCAGTCCGCGCCGGACAACGACACCGTCCTGGTGGTCGACTTCGGCGCCCAGTACGCCCAGCTCATCGCCCGTCGGGTGCGTGAGGCGCGGGTCTACAGCGAGATCGTGCCGAGCAGCATGCCCGTCGCCGAGATGCTCGCCAAGAACCCCAAGGCGATCATCCTCTCCGGCGGCCCGTCGTCGGTCTACGAAGAGGGCGCGCCGCAGCTCGACCGCGCGATCTTCGAGGCCGGTGTCCCGGTCTTCGGCATGTGCTACGGCTTCCAGCTGATGGCCAAGGTCCTGGGCGGCACCGTCGACAACAACGGTGCCCGCGAGTACGGTCGCACCCCGCTGGCCGTCTCCCGCACCGGCTCCACCCTGTTCGAGGGCGTCCCGGCGCAGCACTCGGTGTGGATGTCGCACGGCGACGCCTGCTCCGCCGCGCCGGAGGGCTTCACCGTCACCGCCTCCACCGACCTGGTCCCGGTCGCCGCGTTCGAGAACGACGAGGCCCGCCTGTACGGCGTCCAGTACCACCCCGAGGTGCTGCACTCCGACCACGGCCAGCAGATCCTGGAGCACTTCCTCTACCGCGGCGCGGGCATCGCTCCGACCTGGACCACCGGCAGCGTGGTCGAGGAGCAGATCGCCCTGATCCGCGAGCAGGTCGGCAACAAGCGCGCGATCTGCGGCCTGTCCGGCGGCGTGGACTCCGCGGTCGCGGCCGCCCTGGTCAACAAGGCCATCGGCGACCGGCTGACCTGCGTCTACGTCGACCACGGCCTGATGCGCAAGGGCGAGACCGAGCAGGTCGAGAAGGACTTCGTGGCCGCCACCGGCGTGCAGCTGAAGGTCGTCGACGCCGCCGAGCGCTTCCTGGACGCGCTGAAGGGGGTCACCGACCCCGAGGAGAAGCGCAAGATCATCGGCCGTGAGTTCATCCGGGTCTTCGAGCAGGCCCAGGCCGAGATCATCGCCGAGGCCGGCGAGCACGGTGAGTCGGTCGACTTCCTGGTCCAGGGCACCCTGTACCCGGACGTGGTGGAGTCCGGTGGCGGTACCGGCACCGCCAACATCAAGTCGCACCACAACGTCGGCGGCCTGCCCGAGGACCTGCAGTTCCAGCTGGTCGAGCCGCTGCGCAAGCTGTTCAAGGACGAGGTCCGGATGGTCGGCCAGGAGCTGG
This sequence comes from Kitasatospora sp. NPDC101447, assembly GCF_044767225.1. Classification (NCBI taxonomy): domain Bacteria; kingdom Bacillati; phylum Actinomycetota; class Actinomycetes; order Kitasatosporales; family Streptomycetaceae; genus Kitasatospora; species Kitasatospora sp. NPDC101447. The sequence continues at coordinate 128,389 of NZ_JBIWNL010000012.1, read as the reverse complement.
GCCTGCCGGAGGAGATCGTCCAGCGCCAGCCGTTCCCGGGCCCCGGCCTGGGCATCCGGATCGTCGGTGAGGTCACCGAGGAGCGCCTGGACCTGCTCCGCGACGCCGACGCGATCGCCCGCGAGGAGCTGACCGCGGCCGGTCTGGACCGCGAGATCTGGCAGTGCCCGGTCGTGCTGCTCGCCGACGTGCGCAGCGTGGGCGTGCAGGGCGACGGCCGCACCTACGGCCACCCGATCGTGCTGCGTCCGGTCTCCTCCGAGGACGCCATGACCGCGGACTGGTCGCGCCTGCCGTACGACGTGCTGGCCCGGATCTCCACCCGGATCACCAACGAGGTCCGCGACGTGAACCGCGTCGTCGTCGACGTCACCAGCAAGCCGCCGGGCACCATCGAGTGGGAGTGACCACTCCCGCCGGCCGCTGAGGACCGTCGCCGACGGACTCCGGCCGGAGCCTGAACGGCCGCGCCGTCGTTCCCGTACTGAAGGGAGCGGCGGCGCGGCCGTTCGCGGTGCGGGACCGCTCCCCGTGGTGGGACCTCCCACCGAAAGCGGGCAGGAGCGGGCAGAATGCGGACCGGACCTGTCAGGGAGTGGCAGGCCGAGAGGGAAGGTGTGCGGGATGTCGGAGGCCAGCAAGCCGATGCCGGCCGGCGGGGCAGCGGCCGGTCGGACCGACCGGGCGGCGCAGCTGCGCGCGCTCGCGTCGAAGTACGCGCTGCTCCCGCTGCGGCTCTTCCTCGGCGTCACCTTCGTCTACGCCGCCCTCGACAAGCTCTCCGACGGGCACTTCCTGGCCGGGGCGGGCGACCCGGCCTCCTTCGTCTCGCAGACCCAGGCGGCCAAGGCGGGCGGCAGCCCGATCTCCTTCCTGCTCGGCCCGGCACTCCACCACTCGACGCTGTTCGCGCTCGCCGTCGCCTTCGGCGAGCTGGCGGTCGGGCTCGGCACCCTGCTCGGTCTCTGGGGCCGGGTCGCGGCGCTCGGCGGCGCGCTCCTCAACCTCAGCCTCTGGCTGACCGTCAGCTGGAGCGTCGCGCCGTACTACCTCGGCAACGACCTCGCCTACCTGATGGCCTGGACCCCGCTGGTGCTGGCCGGCACCCCGTACCTGTCGCTGGACGGCTACCTCGCCCGCCGGGCCGACCGGGACCGCGCGCGGGGGCTGGGCGAGGACCACGTCAAGCGCCGGGCGCTGGTGGACGGCGGGATCGCGGCCGTCGCGATCGGCGGCGCCGGGCTGCTCTCCGGCTCGCTGACCCGCACCTTCGGCCGGGACAAGGCCGCGCCCAAGCAGTCGGCGGCCCCGGTCTCCGCCGCCCCGGCGTCCGCGCCCACGGTGCCCGTCGCGAGCGTGCCGGTCGGCGGCTCGGCCCAGGTCAAGGACCCGGCCACCGGGGACGCCGTCTACATCGTGCAGCCCAAGGCGGGCCAGTACTGCGGCCTGTCCTCGGTGTGCACCCACTCCGGCTGCGCCGTGGACGCCCCGAAGGACGGCCGGCTCTACTGCCCCTGCCACGGCTCCCGGTTCGACGCCGCCACGGGTGCGGTGGTGAACGGGCCGGCGGTCAAGCCGCTGCCGAAGTACACCGTCACCAAGGACGGCGACAAGCTGACCCTGGGCCCGCAGCAGAGCTGAGGCCCGGGCGGGTCACTCCTTGCGGTCGGGGCGGCCGCGCCGGGCCACCGCGGCGACCGCGCCGGCCAGACCGCCGACGCCGAGCACGATGAACGTGACGGGGATGACGATCCGCCCGTTCACCGACTGGTCGTTGAGCGCGGCGACCAGGTAGAGCACGGCGAGCACGGTGAACAGCCCACCCGCGATCAGCGAGAACAGGTCGAGCCGGTGCTTCCTCACTGCTGGACCACCTTGATGTCGCCGAGCCCGATTCCGAGTTCGAGGTTGAGCGTGCCCTTGGAGGCCTGGCCGTTGACCGGGCCGATCAGATAGGTGTGCCGTCCGGTGCTGTCGCTGCGGTCGCCCGGGACGTCGATGTCGCCGAGGCCCACCCGGGCGACCACGTTCACGGTCACGTCGGCCGGCACGGTGACGGTCATGTCGCCGGCGCCGAGGTCGACCTTGGTGGCGAGGGTGGCCCCGGCCGGGTCGAGTCCGGAGAGGTCCAGCCGGAGGGATCCGGCCCCGAGGTTGTAGCGGTCGTGCAGGTCGGACGTCGCGGTGACCGTCCACTCGCGCGGGCCGACGGCGTTCTTCATCGAGTCCGGCGAGTGGCCGACGAAGGCCAGCGCCAGGGTCAGCAGCAGTCCGGTCGCGGCCAGCTTGCGGGCCCGGCCGAACTTCGCGCCGACCAGCAGGGTCAGGCCGACCACCAGCAGCGCGGCGGCCAGCGCGGTCGTGCTCAGCGCGGTGGGGTCGTGGTGGTTCCGGGAGGACGCCCAGACCGCGGTGGCCGCGCCGATCGCCAGCAGGAAGCCGAAGAAGCCGAGCGCCGAACCCTCCCGGGGGTGCCGCACGGCGGCGGCCTCGGCGCGGCGCTTGGGGCCGGCCTTGCGCAGCGGGTCGCCCTCGGGCAGGTCGGCGCGCTGCCACCAGGGCTGGGCCGGGCCGCCGGCCGGCGGCACCGGGGTGCCGAACGGCGGGGTCGGGTTCGCGGAGGCGGCGCCGTACGGGTTGCGCTCGGGGTGGCGGGGGTCCCACAGGTAGCCGCTCGGGCCCGGGGGCGGGGCGTCGGTGGGGACCGTTCCGGCGGCCCGGTCGGCGGTGTGGTGGGCGCGCGCCGCCTCGTCGGACGCCGGCCGCGGCCAGACGTAGCCCTCGGCCCCGGCCGCCCCGGCCTCGGACTCGGGGAAGTGGCGGTCGTACGGGCCGCCCTGCCGGTGGCCGCGCCCCCGGCCGCGACGGCGGTCCGGGTCGTAGCGCACCGCGAGGAAGACCAGGCCGGCGAGCAGCAGCAGCGGGAACAGCTGGTCGCCGTCGCCCATCGAGGAGAAGAACACCCCGGTGCCGATCACGGTCAGCAGCACCGCGCCGACCGACTGGCCGTCCACCCGGCCGGTGAGCACCCGCTGGAGCTCGGTGCGCCCGCCGCGGCCCTTGGGGTCGTCGTCCGTCGGGACGATCAGCCACGCCAGGCCGTACAGGAACAGCCCGAGGCCGCCGGAGAGGCAGAGCACCACGGTGACCACGCGGAAGACCACCGGGTCGATGTCCAGGTGCCGGCCGAGGCCGCCGCAGACGCCGGCCACCACGCGGTGGTGCTCGGCCCTGGTCAGTGGCGGGCGTTCCGGTTCCGGCGGGGCGGCGGGCCCGGCCTCCTCGATGCGGGGGTCCTCGGTCATGGGCACCATCCTTCCGGCAGGTGCCGGTCCGGCCCAACCGGGAGCACCCCTGCACGTACCCTGACTTGTCCCTGATAAGGGCCAGGGGCACACCCTGATGCGCCCGTACGGGCGTGCGTGGAACCATCGGTGGCGTGGCAGCCCCCGGTACCGATCCCCGAACCATCGCCCCCGACGCCGCGCCGTCGTCGGGCGCCGACCCCAACGCGCCCGACGGCGGGAAGCCGCCCTACCGCCGGCTCTACCGCAGCCCGCAGGGCCGCATGCTCGGCGGCGTCGCGCACGGCCTGGCCGTGCACCTCGGGCTGCCGGTGCGCTGGGTGCGGCTCGCCTTCGTCCTCCTGTTCTTCGCGCAGGGGATCGGCGCGCTGCTGTACGCCGCGTTCTGGTTCGTGGTGCCGATCGGCATCGGCGAGCCCTCGCAGCGCGGCGGCGCCCAGTGGGTGTACCTCAACGGGGTGTTCGTCCCGGCCGCGCCCGGGCTGCAGGGCGGCCTGCTGAGCAAGGGCCCCGCCGGCGGCCGGCTCGGGCGGCTGCGCCAGCTGCTCCAGCACACCCTCCAGGGCGAGCCGGTGACGGCGCCCGCGGAGGGCGAGGACGCGGCGCCGGCCGGCAAGAACGGGCAGGGCGGCCTCGGCCAGCTCGCCGCCCTGGTCATGGTCGTGATCGGCCTGATCGCCCTGCTCAACGTGCTCGGCGTGCAGACCGCCAAGCCGTACACCTGGCCGCTGCTGGCGATCGGCGTCGGCGTCGCGCTGGTCTGGCGGCAGGCCGACGACTCGCGCTGGCAGCGCTGGTTCGGCATCGAGGGCGAGCGCCGGCGCGGCGCCTACACCCGGGTCGGCGCGGGCGTGCTGCTCGCGGTGGCGGGCACCATCGCGCTGCTCGCCATGCAGGGCAGCGGCTCCACGCTCAGCTCGGTGATCGAGGCCTCGCTCGCGGTGCTCGCCGGGGTGCTGGTGCTGCTCGGCCCGTACGGCCTGCGGCTGTGGCAGGACCTCGGCGCCGAGCGCACCGCCCGCATCCGCGCCCAGGAGCGGGCCGAGATCGCCGCGCACATCCACGACTCCGTGCTGCACACCCTGACCCTGATCCAGCGCCGGGCCGAGGACCCCAAGGAGGTGCTGCGGCTGGCCCGCTCGCAGGAGCGCGAGCTGCGGCTGTGGCTGTACCGCCCGGAGGCCGCCGCCGAGGCCGCGCCGGACACCATGGCGGAGACCCTGCGCGCCGCCGTCGCCGAGGTCGAGGACCGGCACGGCGTCCCGGTCGAGCTGGTGATCGTCGGCGACTGCCCGATGGACGAGAGGATCGCGGCACAGATGCAGGCCGCGAGGGAGGCGACCGTCAACGCGGCCAAGTACGGTGGCGGGGGACCGGTCCAGGTCTACGCCGAGGTGGAGGGGAGGACGGTGTCGGTGTTCGTCCGCGACCACGGCCCCGGCTTCGACCCCGACACGGTGCCCGAGGACCGGATGGGCGTACGGGAGTCGATCATCGGCCGGATGAAGCGCAACGGCGGCACCGCTCGGGTGCGGCCGGCAGCGGGCGGCGGTACCGAGGTCGAGCTGGAGATGGAGAGAGCGAATGACTGAGGCAGCGCCGACGGGGGTCCCGGCGGAGGGGGCCGGGCGTACCGCGCGGGTCGTGCTGGTGGACGACCACCGGATGTTCCGGACGGGTGTCCGGGCCGAGATCGGCCGCACCGACGTGACCGGCATCGACGTGGTCGGCGAGGCCGACGACGTGGACTCCGCGGTCCGCGTGGTCGCCGAGACCCGGCCCGACGTGGTCCTGCTCGACGTCCACCTGCCCGGCGGCGGCGGTGTCGAGGTGCTGCGCCGCTCGGTCGGCGTGATGGGCGAGCAGGGAGGGGTGAAGTTCCTGGCGCTGTCGGTGTCGGACGCCGCCGAGGACGTGATCGGCGTCATCCGCGGCGGCGCGCGCGGCTACGTCACCAAGACCATCACCGGCACCGACCTGGTGAACGCGATCTTCCGGATCGCCGACGGCGACGCGGTGTTCTCGCCCCGGCTGGCCGGCTTCGTCCTGGACGCCTTCGCCGCCACCGACACCCCGCCGGTCGACGAGGACCTGGACCGCCTCACCCAGCGCGAGCGCGAGGTGCTGCGCCTGATCGCCCGCGGCTACGCCTACAAGGAGATCGCCAAGCAGCTCTTCATCTCGGTGAAGACCGTCGAGAGCCACGTCTCCGCCGTCCTGCGCAAGCTCCAGCTGAGCAACCGCCACGAGCTGACCCGCTGGGCCACCGCCCGCCGCCTGGTCTGAGCCGCGCCCGCAGTCGAGCCCGCCCGGCCGGTCCGCAGCGATGGAGCTGCTCCGGCCGGGCGGGCTTGTCGGTGGGTGGCCATAGACTCGGAGTGCCATGAGTAGCCTCTTTGACGACCTCCCGCTCCCCGGTTTCGAGGCACCCGCCGCCGGGTCGAAGCAGCCCGCCGCCCCCGTCGACCACGTCGACGAGGAACCGCCGCCGTACGAGGACGAGGTCCCGTACGACGCGTACGAGGAGGCGATCCCGGACGGGCTGTTCCAGACCGACCACGCCGCGCAGGCGGAGCGGGACGCCTGGTACCGCAACGGCGCCGCCCGCACGATGATCGACCCGGCGCAGCTGCTGGAGGGGATGAACGACCCGCAGCGCGAGGCGGTGCTGCACGCGGGGTCGCCGCTGCTGATCGTGGCCGGCGCCGGCTCGGGCAAGACCCGGGTGCTGACCCACCGGATCGCCCACCTGCTGGGCGCCCGCGGGGTGCAGCCCGGGGAGATCCTGGCGATCACCTTCACCAACAAGGCCGCCGGGGAGATGCGCGAGCGCGTCGAGGCGCTGGTCGGCCCGCGCGCCCGGGCGATGTGGGTGTCCACCTTCCACAGCGCCTGCGTGCGGATCCTGCGCCGCGAGTCCAAGCAGCTGGGGTTCACCTCCAGCTTCTCGATCTACGACTCGGCCGACTCGCAGCGGCTGATGTCGCTGGTCTGCCGCGACCTCGACCTGGACCCGAAGCAGTACCCGCCGAAGTCCTTCACGGCGAAGATCAGCAACCTCAAGAACGAGCTGATCGACGAGGAGACCTTCGCCGACCAGGCCGCCAACCCGACGGAGAAGAAGCTCGCCGAGGCGTACGCGCTGTACCAGCGGCGGCTGCGCGAGGCCAACGCGCTGGACTTCGACGACATCATCATGACGACGGTGAACCTGCTGCAGGCCTTCCCCGACGTCGCCGAGCACTACCGGCGCCGGTTCCGGCACATCCTGGTCGACGAGTACCAGGACACCAACCACGCCCAGTACATGCTGGTCCGGGAGCTGAGCGGCGGGTCCGTCGCGGCCGCGCCGAAGCGCACCGCGGACGGGGACTTCGTGAACCCGGCCGCCGCGCACCTCGCCGAGGTGCCGCCGGCCGAGCTGTGCGTCGTCGGTGACGCGGACCAGTCGATCTACGCCTTCCGCGGCGCGACCATCCGCAACATCCTCCAGTTCGAGGAGGACTACCCGAACGCGACCACGATCCTGCTGGAGCAGAACTACCGCTCCACGCAGACCATCCTGAGCGCCGCCAACGCCGTCATCGAGCGCAACGCGAACCGTCGCGAGAAGAAGCTCTGGACGGCCGGCGACCACGGGGAGAAGGTCGTCGGCTACGTCGCGGACGACGAGCACGGCGAGGCCCAGTTCATCGCCGACGAGATCGACCGGCTCACCGACAAGGGCGAGGCCAAGCCCGGCGACGTCGCGATCTTCTACCGGACCAACGCCCAGTCCCGCGTCTTCGAGGAGGTGTTCATCCGGGTCGGCCTGCCGTACAAGGTGGTCGGCGGGGTGCGCTTCTACGAGCGCAAGGAGGTCCGGGACGTCCTGGCGTACCTGCGGGTGCTCTCCAACCCGGAGGACACCGTGCCGCTGCGCCGGATCCTCAACGTGCCCAAGCGCGGCATCGGCGAGCGGGCCGAGGCGATGATCGACGCGCTGGCCGCGCGGGAGCGGATCTCCTTCGCCCAGGCGCTGGTGCGGGTGGACGAGGCGTACGGGATGGCCGCGCGCTCCGCCAACGCCGTCAAGAAGTTCAACGTCCTGATGGCCGGGCTGCGCCAGGTGGTCGAGTCGGGCGCGGGCCCGGCGGCGGTGCTGGAGGCCGTCCTGGAGGAGACCGGCTACCTGGCCGAGCTGCAGTCCTCCACCGACCCGCAGGATGAGACCCGGGTCGAGAACCTGCAGGAGCTGGCGTCCGTCGCCCTGGAGTACGAGCAGGACCCGGGCGAGCGGCCGGACGCCGGGGAGGACGGCGCGCCGCCGGTCGGCTCGCTGGCCGACTTCCTGGAGCGGGTCGCGCTGGTCGCCGACTCCGACCAGATCCCGGACGAGGACGAGGAGGGGCAGGGCGTCATCACGATGATGACCCTGCACACCGCCAAGGGCCTGGAGTTCCCGGTGGTCTTCCTGACCGGCATGGAGGACGGCATCTTCCCGCACATGCGGGCGCTGAACCAGGTCAAGGAGCTGGAGGAGGAGCGCCGGCTCGCGTACGTCGGGCTGACCAGGGCGCGCGAGCGGCTGTACCTGACCCGCTCGGTGCTGCGCAGCGCCTGGGGGCAGCCGGCGTACAACCCGGCTTCGCGGTTCCTGGAGGAGATCCCGGAGACGCTGGTGGAGTGGAAGCGCACCGGGGGAGTGCACGCGCCGGCCCAGCGCGGCTACTCCTCGGGCTCGTCCTGGGGCAAGTCCTCCTCCGGGGGCGGGAGTTCGCGTTCCTCCTCGGGGTCCTCGTCCTCCTCGTTCTCGGCCTCGGCCGCACCGAAGGCGGGCTGGGGGCAGTCCGCGCGGCGCGGCGGCAAGGTCGTCGAGCGCGACGTCGTCTCGCTGGCGGTCGGCGACCGCGTCACCCACGACAGCTTCGGGCTGGGCACGGTGGTGGCCGTGACGGGCGTGGGCGACCGGGCACAGGCCACCGTCGACTTCGGCGCGGACGGGCGCAAGCAGCTGCTGCTGCGCTACGCGCCGGTCGAGAAGCTGTAGTCCGAGAAGCTGTGGTCCCGGCGGGAAGCCGTCGGGACGTCGCAGTCCTAGCGGGGGTCCAGGCCGTTGGCCAGGAACCACGGCAGCGGGTCGATCGGCCCGCTGCCGGCCGGCCGGATCTCGAAGTGCAGGTGCGGCCCGGTGCTGTTGCCGCTGCTGCCGACGAAGGCGATGACGTCGCCCTGCTTCACCGGCCCCTTGCGGATCTTGTAGGCGCGCAGGTGGCAGTACCAGGCCTCGGTGCCGTCGGACATCTTGAGTATCGACATGTAGCCGTAGAACGGGTTCCACTGGGTGCGGATGGTGCCGTCCGCGACGGCCATGACCTGGCTGCCGCCGTCCACCGGGAAGTCGATGCCGGTGTGGCGGTTGGCCCAGTGGGTGCCCGCCTCGCCGAACAGCTCGCCGAGGCCGTGCTGCGCGACCGGCATGACCACCTTGGGCTTGACCGGTTCGGGGGCCGGCTCGGGGGTGGGCTGCGCGTCCGGGGCCCCGGTGGGCTGGGCGCCGGCCAGTGGCTGGCGGGCGTCGCCGCGCGAGGCCTGGGCCCGGTCGCCGGTCGCGACGGCCTGGGCGGCCGCCGACCCGGCGGCCGCGTGGCCGGGGGCGTCGTCCGCCGATGCCTGCGCCGGCATCCGGCCGGCGGCCTGGGCGCGCTGCTGGTCGGCCTGCCCCTGCACCGTGATCGCCGCCGCGGCCGCGACCCCGAGCGCGGCCACCGACGGCAGCGCGACCCGCAGCAGCGCCGTCCGGGTGGCCGCCTTGGCGGCGCCGCGGCGCTGGGCGCGGGACTGCTCGCGGGCGGCGAGGCGCAGCTCCGCGCGGGTCGGACGGGCGGCTGCTTCGGGAGCCATCGGGGGCTGCCTCCTCGGTGGGCCTCGGTCACGGCGTCGGTCGAGGTCGAACAGCCGTGACTGTAGCCGGAAGGCCGACGCTCCGGAAAAACCCCGTGTTGTCAAGGGGGCGCCCGGGGGGTCTGTGGGGAGGTCGGGGGTGAGAAGGGTATACCCACTGGTAGCAAGGCCCGGAGCTGTGACTTTGCCCTCCTCTTGGGAGGGGGCTCGGTCAACCGGGTCGGGTGGCGCTAACCTCCCCTCAGGTTGGTTATTGACCGTTAACCGCACCCGTGGCCCACGAGGCCCGGTGGGGTGATGGACGACGAGGTCCAGGAGGCAGTGATGAGTGTGTCGGGGCCGATCCGTGTGGTGGTCGCCAAGCCGGGGCTCGACGGTCACGACCGTGGCGCCAAGGTCATTGCGCGCGCCCTGCGCGACGCCGGTATGGAGGTCATCTACACCGGGCTGCACCAGACGCCCGAGCAGGTCGTCGACACCGCGATCCAGGAGGACGCGGACGGCATCGGGCTGTCGATCCTCTCGGGCGCCCACATGACGCTGTGCGCGCGGGTCCTGGAGCTGCTGAAGGAGCGCGACGCGGCGGACATCAAGGTCTTCTGCGGGGGGATCATCCCGGACGAGGACATCGCCGAGCTCAAGGCGATGGGCGTCGCGGACATCTTCACGCCGGGCACGCCCACCCGGGACGTGGTCGCCTGGGTCGAGGCCAACCTTCGGGCGAGCTGAGCTCCGGGCGAACCGGCCTTCGGGCGAACCGGGCTCCGGACGAGCCGGTCGTCGGTACGGCGGAGCGGGCCTGCCCCCGGGGGGCAGGCCCGCTCCGCCGTTTCCGCTTCCGCCGCCGGTCGGGCCGTCCGGCGTCAGCCCGCCAGCTCCGCGAGCATCGCGGCCCGGAACCGCAGGGTGCCCGCCAGCCGGGCGAAGGTCTCGGCCCAGGCGGAGTCCGGGGCGGCCCCGGCGGCCAACTCCTCCACCGCGTCGGCCGTCTCGGGCGCGAGCGCGCGTTCCGTCATCCCGAGCACCCCGCTGTGGCTCCACGGGTACGCGCCGGAGGCGGCAGCCCGGGCCAGGGCGTCCACCACCGCGGTGGACAGCGGCGGCGTCCACGGGGTGGCGCAGGCGCCGAGCAGCTGGAAGGCCTCGCCCAGCCCGTGCACCTCGATGAAGGCGGCCGTCCAGGCGGCCCGCTCCTCGGGCGGCAGGACGGCCAGCAGCTTGGCCGGGGCGCCGGTGGCGCGCGGGGAACGGGCCCGGCCGGCACCCCGGGTGGGCGGGACCGGCGCCGGGCCGAGCAGCGCCCGGGCCCAGGCGGCGTCGTGCTGGCGGACGGCGGCGCGCGCCCAGGCCTCCCGCAGGTCGTCGGCCCAACTGCTGTCGGTCTCGTCCATGCTGTCGCCGACCCGCAGGGCGAGCAGCTGCTCGGGCGTCAGCCCGGTGCTCTCCGGCCAGAGCGCGAGCGGCGCCGCGGCCACCACCTCGCCGAACCACCAGGCCCGTTCACCGCGCCCGGTGGGGGACTTGGGCGTGATGCCGTCGCGCTGCATCTGCGCGTCGCACTCGGCGGGCGGGGTGACCAGCAGGTGGGTGCCCGTCCCGGCGAGGCGTACGGCGGCCCGCGCCCGGCCGGCCATCCGGCCCGCCAGGGCGGAGCCGGGCAGGGTGGAGAGCAGTTCGGCGGCCGTGGCGCGGACGTTCTTGCTGCGGTCGCCGAGGGCGGCCTCCAGGAACGGCTCGTCGGCGGGGGACAGGCCGTCCTGGAGGGCGTCCAGGAAGAGCAGGCGGTCCTCGGCGCGCTCGGTGGACCAGGTGCTGCGCAGCAGTTCCAGGCCGGCCGCCGGGTCGTGGCGGCGCAGCAGGGTGAGGTGGGTGACGCGCTCGGCGAACAGGCCCTCGTGCCACAGCTGGTGGTCGGCCGGGTCGTCCTGCTCCCGGGCCGGCTCCTGGGCGGTGGTGCGCAGCACGAACCGCCAGTCGGGGTTCCGCCCGGCCAGCCAGCGGCCCAGCGGACCGGCCAACGCGACGGCGTCGGAGCGCAGTTCGCTGCGCGCGCGGGCGGCATCGAGCAGGCCGGGCACCAGCGCGGCGGGCGGCCGCAGGCCCCGGGCGCGGGCGGTGGCGAGCCACTGCGGCAGCAACTCGGTGAGGTTGGCCAGGGTGCCGCCGCCCCCGCCGCCGGTGCGGCCGGCCAGCAGCACCGCCAGCCGGCGGGCGGCCGGTTCGGGCAGCTCCGGGCGGGTGTCCCCGGGCGCGGGCGGGCCGGGCGCTTCGGCCGCCGGCACGGGCAGCGCGCCCGCCCGGCGGCGGACGGTGGCGAGGGCGGCCAGCTCCAGCAGGGCGGTGGCCTGGTCGGCGGTGTCCACGGCGTCGGCGAGCGGCAGGACGGTGGCCGGGAGCGGGCGGCGGTCGGTGCCGAGCAGGGCGCTGGTGTGCAGGGTCTCCCACGGGTCCTGGGTGATCGTCATTCTCGGTGCTCCTAGGGGTTGGTGAGGCCGACCGGCCGGTGCCCGACGGGCCAGGCGGTGACCGGTGCGAAGCCCTGGTGGCCGTACTCGCCGAAGACCGTCAGCGGGCGGCCGGTGGAGACCGCGGCCAGCCGCCACAGCGCCGCCTCCGGGACGGCCGGGGCGTGGACGGGCACGGTGTGCCGGCCGTCCGTCAGGTACCAGCCGTCCGGGGCGCGGACCGGGACGACGTCGCCGAGGACGGTCGGCCAGGCCTCCAGCCACGGGTCGTCGGCGACGGCGGTGCCGTAGCCGGCCGTCGCCTCGGCGACGGTGAGCCCGGCGGGCGGGTCGGCCGGGCCGGCCTCGGGCGCGCCGTAGCGGGTGCCGAGGGCGGCGCGCAGCGGGCGGGCGCCGGGGTGGTAGGCGAGGTCGGCCTCCAGCAGGTGGCCGGTGGGCAGGGCGAGGTCGGGGGCCTGGCCGGGGCGGCCGAAGGCCAGCAGCAGGGCCGGACGGCCGGTCTTGGCGCCGCGCAGCCAGACCCGGCGGGTGGTGAGCCGGTCGTCGGAGCCCCCCTCCATCGGCACCGTGCGGCTGCCGAGCACCAGCCAGCGGTCGCGGACGGTGGGGCCGGCCAGCACCTCGGCGGCGTCCAGGGTGTAGCCGACCCGGGCGCGGACGGTCGCGGCCAGCTCGGCGGGCAGTTCGTCGACCCGGGTGGCGGCGGTGGCGAGCAGGTGGAGCATCGCGTACTCCTCCAGCAGCCGTTCCTGCGGCACGGTGTCGAGTTCGCGGACCCGGGCGGCCAGGCCGGGGGCCTGCGCGTCGACCATCCGGGCGGCGACCTCCTCCCACGGGCCGGCGGTGGACCGGTCGGCCAGGCCGTGCCGGATCCGGTCGGCCAGGCGCAGCCGCAGCTCGGCCGCGCCGGCCGCGACCCGGGCGCCGCGCTTCTCGGCCCGGCGGCGGGCGGCCTCCGGGTCGACCGGAGCCGTCGCACGCTTCTCGGCGCGCTCCCGGCGGGACGTGAGCCAGTCGGCCGCCCAGTCGGCGGGTTCGGCGGCCGGGACGGCCCCGGGAGAGCCGCTCCACAGCAGGAGGAGCCCGAGCGCGTGCTTGCACGGGAACTTCCGGCTGGGGCAGCTGCACTGGTAGGCGGGCGTGGCGAGTTCGATCACGGTGCGGTACGGCGTGCGGCCGCTGCCCCTGCACTCGCCCCAGAGCGCGGTGCCGTCGGTGCCGGCGCCGGACCACGACGCGGGCGAGGAGAGCTTGCCCGCCGCCTTCTGCGACGCGGCGTCAGGCGCCAGGGACAGGACGTGTTCGGTGCTCCAGCGTTCCTCCATGCGACCGACCGTAGGCGGCGGCACTGACAGTGGCTGACTGCCCGTCCGCGGGCCGCCATCCGGGCCTCCCGCGGGCCTCCTCCCGGGCCTCCCGCGGGCCGCCGGGCGTTGTCAGTGGGTCGGTGCAGGGTGGTTCCCACAGGCCGGGACGCCGGCCTGGCTCCCCCCGATCATCCCGCCGCCGTGGCACCCGTGCACCCGGCGGCCGACCCGAAGGAGCCCCCATGACCGACGTTCTGCGGCAGCACGCCGAGGACGCCTTCGCCGGCGAACTGGCCGCCCTGGCCGCGCAGGACGACCGTCCGCGCCCCGAGCGCTGGAAGCTGTCGCCATGGGCCGTGGCGACGTACCTGCTCGGCGGCGAACTGCCGGACGGCACCCGGATCACCCCCAAGTACATCGGCCCGCGCCGCGTCGTCGAGGTCGCCGTGACGACCCTGGCGACGGACCGCGCGCTGCTGCTGCTCGGCGTGCCCGGCACCGCGAAGACCTGGGTGTCCGAGCACCTGGCCGCCGCGATCAGCGGCGACTCCACGATGCTGGTGCAGGGCACCGCGGGCACCCCCGAGGAGGCCGTCCGGTACGGCTGGAACTACGCCCAGCTGCTCACCCGCGGCCCCGGCCCGGACGCCCTGGTGCCCTCGCCGCTGATGCGGGCGATGGCCGACGGCAGGATCGCCCGGGTCGAGGAGCTGACCCGCATCCCGGCCGACGTCCAGGACGCCCTGATCACCATCCTGTCCGAGAAGACGCTCCCGGTACCGGAGTTGGGCACCGAGACGCAGGCGGTGCGCGGCTTCAACGTGATCGCCACCGCGAACGACCGCGACCGCGGGGTCAACGAGCTCTCCAGCGCGCTGCGCCGCCGCTTCAACACCGTGGTGCTGCCGCTGCCGGGCTCGCTGGAGGAGGAGGTCGACATCGTCACCCGCCGGGTCCACCAGCTCGGGCGCTCCCTGGAGCTGCCCGAACTGCCCGGCGGCGCCGAGGAGATCAGGCGCGTGGTGACCGTCTTTCGGGAGCTGCGGGCCGGCATCACGGTGGACGGCCGGACGAAGGTCAAGACCCCGAGCGGCACCCTCTCCACCGCCGAGGCGATCTCGGTGGTCACCAACGGCGTGGCCCTGGCCACCCACTTCGGCGACGGCGTGCTGCGCGCCGGGGACGTGGCGGCCGGCATCCTCGGCGCCGTCGTCTGCGACCCGGTGGCGGACCAGGCGGTCTGGCGCGAGTACGTCGAAGGGGTGGTGCGCGAGCGCGACGGCTGGAAGGACTTCTACCGGGCCGCCCGCGAGGTGACGGCGTGAGCGGGCGACGGGAGTGCTCCCGGCCCGGGGCCGGGGGAGAACGGACCGTCGGGCGGTGCCGGCTGCGCGGAGCGCCCGCCGAGGGCAGCGGGGTGGCGGCATGAGCGCCGCCGAGGTGGCCCTGCTCGGCGTCCGCCACCACGGCCCCGGCTCCGCCCGGGCGGTGGCCGCCGCGCTGACGCAGTGGCAGCCGGACGCGGTGCTGATCGAGGGCCCGCCGGAGGCCGACGGCATCGTCCACCTGGCCGCCGAGAAGGACCTGGTGCCGCCGGTCGCGCTGCTCGCGCACGCGGTGGACGACCCGGCGAAGGCCGCCTTCTGGCCGTACGCCGAGTTCTCCCCGGAGTGGGTGGCGATCCGGCACGCCGTCGAGCACGACCTGCCGGTGCACTTCATCGACCTGCCCGCCGGGTACGGCTTCGCGGCCGCGCCCGAGGACGCGGCCGAATGCGGCGACGGGACCGATCCCGGGGACGCGCCCGGTACCGACGACGCCGACGGGCTCCCCGCCGACCCGGTGGCGCTGCTCGCCGAGGCGGCCGGGCACGACGACCCGGAGCGCTGGTGGGAGGACGTGGTCGAGCACCGCACGCCCGGCGCCGACGCGCTGGCCCCGTTCGCCGCCGTCGCCGAGGCGATGGGCGCGCTGCGCGCCGAAGGGCTCTTCGAGTCCCGCCGGGACCTGCTGCGCGAGGCGTACATGCGCGGACGGATCCGCGCCGCCCGCCGCGCCGGGCACCGGCGGATCGCCGTGGTCTGCGGGGCCTTCCACGTCCCCGCGCTGGCGGCTATGCCCACCGTCGCGCACGACCGGGCACTGCTCGCCGGGCTGCCGAAGAAGGTGCGCACGGACATCACCTGGGTGCCGTGGACGCACCGCAGGCTCTCCCAGTCGACCGGGTACGGCGCGGGCGTGCAGTCGCCCGGCTGGTACCACCACCTGTTCACCACCGACGGCGACCCGGTGCCGCGCTGGCTCACCCGGGCCGCCGGCCTGCTGCGCGCCGAGGACCACCCGGTCTCCTCCGCCCACGTCATCGAGGCGGTCCGGCTCGCCGAGACCCTGGCCGTGCTGCGCGGCCGCCCGCTGGCCGGGCTGACCGAGACCCTGGACGCCGTTCGCGCGGTGCTCTGCGAGGGCTCGGACGTCGCCCTGGAGCTGGTCCGGGACCGCCTGGTGGTCGGCGACGCGCTCGGCGAGGTGCCGGACGCCGCACCGGCGGTGCCGCTGCAGCGCGACCTGGCCCGGCTGCAGCGCTCGCTGCGGCTCAAGCCCGAGGCCGCGCCGAAGGACGTCGACCTCGACCTGCGCAAGGAGACCGACGCGGCCCGCTCCCGACTGCTGCACCGGCTGCGGCTGCTGGGCGTGGACTGGGGCGTGCCGGCCCGTTCCGCGGTCAACTCGACCGGGACGTTCCGGGAGAGCTGGCGGCTGTGCTGGCAGCCGGAGTTCGCGGTCCGGATCGCCGAGGCCGCCCAGTGGGGCACCACAGTCGAGGGCGCGGCGACCGGCAAGGCGGTCGGCACCGCCCGCGCCGCCGTCGAACTCGCCGAGCTGACCGGCCTGGTGGAGACCTGCCTGCTGGCCGGGCTGTCCGACGCGCTGCCCGCCGTGATGCGGGCGCTCGCCGACTGCGCGGCCCTGGACACCGACGTCGCGCACCTGGCGGGCGCGCTGCCCGCACTGGTCCGCGCGCTGCGCTACGGCGACGTGCGCGGCACCGACCACGGCGCGCTCGCCGGGGCGGCGGCCGGCCTGGCCGAGCGGGTCTGCGTCGGCCTGCCGCCCGCATGCGTCGGGCTGGACGCCGAGAACGCGGCGGCGATGCGCGGCCGCCTCGACGAGGTGCACGGCGCGATCGGCCTGCTGACCTCCGCCGGGCCCCGGGGCAGCTCCGCCGCACCAGGGCCGGTCGACGCCGACGCCCCGGACACCCCTGCCGGTTCCGGTGCCCCGGGCGCTCCCGACGGGCCGGTCGGCCTGGCCGACCGCTGGGCCGCCGCCCTGCGCTCGCTGGCCGCCCGCGAGCCGTCCGGCGGCCCGGCGACCGGCGCCCCCGGCCTGCTCCGCGGCCGGGCCGTCCGGCTGCTGCTGGACGACGGCCGGCTCGACTCCGAGGAGGCCGGCCGCCGCCTGCGGCTGGTCCTGTCCGTCGCCAACGCCCCGGTGGACGCGGCCGGCTGGGTCGAGGGCTTCCTGGCCGGCGGCGGCGCCCTGCTGCTGCACGACCCCCGGCTGCTCGCCCTGCTGGACGAGTGGCTGACCGGGGTGAGCGGCGAGGCCTTCACCGACGTCCTGCCGCTGCTGCGCCGTACCTTCGCCGGGCTGGAGGCGGGCGTGCGGACGACCATCGGCGGCCGGGTCGCGGCCGGCCCGCTCGGCGAACCACCGGCGGACCCTGCCCCGGCGGGCGAGCTGGACCGGGCCCGCGCCGACGCCGCCGTCCCGGTGGTGGCGCTGCTGCTCGGCGTCCGCCCGAGGATCCCCCGGCAGGCCACCGGCCGTGACACCTGACCCGCCCGGCACCCGGCACCCGGCCCACCCGGCACCCCTCACGCCCGGCCCGCCCGCCACGCCCGGCCCGCCCGCCACGCCCGGCACGCCCGCCACCCGCACCACCGACACCCGCACCACCCGACATCCGCTGAAGGAGGAGGACGAGATGGCAACGCCCACGACCGACGAACGGCTGCGCCGCTGGCGGCTGGTGCTCGGCGGCGAGGCCGACGGCACGGGCTGCACCCTGCGCGGCCGGGACGCCGCGATGGACGGCGCCCTCGCCGCGCTCTACCGCGGCGCGCCCGAGGACGGCGGCCGGGCGGGCCGCGGCGGCCGCCGCAGCGCCGGACTGGGCGGCTCGGCCCCGCAGGTGGCCCGCTGGCTGGGCGACATCCGCGCGTACTTCCCGTCCACCGTCGTCCAGCTGATGCAGCAGGACGCGATCACCCGGCTCGGACTGGACCGGCTGCTGCTGGAGCCGGAGATGCTGGAGGCCGTCGAACCGGACGTCCACCTGGTCGGCACCCTGCTCTCGCTGAAGCACGCGCTGCCCGAGACCACCCGGGAGTCCGCCCGGGCGGTGGTCGGCAAGGTGGTCGCCGACCTGGAGCGCCGGCTCGCCGACCGCACCCGGGCCGTCGTGGGCGGCGCCCTGGACCGCAGCGCCAGGGTCGACCGCCCCCGGCACCGCGACATCGACTGGGACCGGACGATCCGGGCCAACCTGAAGAACTACCTGCCCGAGCACGGCACCGTCGTCCCCGAGCGGCTGGTGGGCTACGCCCGCGCCCAGCGCGCGGTGAAGAAGGACGTCATCCTCTGCATCGACCAGTCGGGCTCGATGGCGTCCTCGGTCGTGCACTCGGCGGTCTTCGGCGCGGTGCTCGCCTCGATGCGCACCCTGGACACCCGGCTGGTCGTCTTCGACACCTCGGTGGTCGACCTCACCGAGCAGCTCAGCGACCCGGTGGACGTCCTGTTCGCGACGCGGCTCGGCGGCGGCACCGACATCAACCGCGCGCTCGCCTACTGCCAGTCGAGGATCACCCGCCCCTCCGAGACCGTCGTCGTGCTGATCAGCGACCTCTACGAGGGCGGCATCCGGGACGGCATGCTCAAGCGGGTCGCCGCGATGAAGGCGGCCGGCGTCCAGTTCATCGCCCTGCTCGCGCTCTCCGACGAAGGTGCGCCCGCCTACGACCACGCGCACGCCGCCGCTCTGGCCGCCCTCGGCGCGCCGGCCTTCGCCTGCACCCCGGACGCCTTCCCCGGGATCATGGCCGCGGCCATCGAGAAGCGTCCGATCCCGGTGCCTGACCAGGGGGTGTGACGGATTCACCCGGACGCGGGAATCCACCCGATCGGTGGACGGGACGTTCACCGGGACGCTCTAGGGTGTCTGTGACGGTTCTCACCCAAGACGGGCAGGCCCCCGGGCGGAACAGTCCCGTCCCACGGGGATAACCTGCCAGACGGACGTGACGCGCGTGTTGATTGACGTGTGCGCCCGTGGCTGTGTGGGCCGCAAGGCCGTACCTCTGCGTACCCGCACCGCCCCGACGACCCGCAGCGAAGATCCTGCCGTGGCACGCTCGTAGAGACACAATCCGCGACCACGAACAAGGACAAACACGTGGACCTGTTCGAGTACCAGGCGAGGGACCTCTTCGCCAAGCACGGCGTGCCCGTGCTTGACGGCGATGTCATCGAGACCGCCGCAGACGCTGCCGCCATCGCGGAGCGCTTCGGCGGCCGCGCCGTCGTCAAGGCTCAGGTGAAGGTGGGTGGCCGAGGCAAGGCCGGTGGCGTCAAGCTCGCCGCCGACCCGGCGGACGCCGTCGCCAAGGCCGAGCAGATCCTCGGCATGGACATCAAGGGCCACACCGTTCACAAGGTGATGCTGGCCCAGACCGCGGACATCAAGGACGAGTACTACGTCTCGTTCCTGCTGGACCGCACCAACCGCACCTTCCTGGCCATGGCCAGCGTCGAGGGCGGCGTGGAGATCGAGGTCGTCGCCGAGCAGAACCCCGAGGCGCTCGCCAAGATCCCGGTCGACGCCAACGAGGGCTGCACCCCGGAGAAGGCCGCCGAGATCGTCGCCGCGGCGAAGTTCCCGGCCGAGATCGCCGACCAGGTCGCCGAGGTCCTGCAGAAGCTGTGGACCGTCTTCATCAAGGAGGACGCCCTCCTCGTCGAGGTCAACCCGCTGATCAAGTCCGGTGACGGCAAGATCATCGCCCTCGACGGCAAGGTCTCCCTGGACGAGAACGCCGAGTTCCGCCAGCCCGAGCACGAGGCCCTGGAGGACAAGGCCGCGGCCAACCCGCTGGAGGCCGCCGCCAAGGCCAAGGGCCTGAACTACGTCAAGCTCGACGGCCAGGTCGGCATCATCGGCAACGGCGCGGGCCTCGTCATGAGCACCCTCGACGTGGTCGCCTACGCCGGTGAGAAGCACGGCGGCGTCAAGCCCGCCAACTTCCTCGACATCGGTGGCGGCGCGTCCGCCGAGGTCATGGCGAACGGCCTGGAGATCATCCTGGGCGACCCCGACGTCAAGTCGGTCTTCGTCAACGTCTTCGGTGGCATCACCGCGTGCGACGCGGTCGCCAACGGCATCGTCCAGGCCCTCGCGCTCCTGGAGAGCAAGGGCGAGAACGTCTCCAAGCCGCTGGTCGTCCGCCTGGACGGCAACAACGCGGAGCTGGGTCGCAAGATCCTCGACGACGCCAACCACCCGCTGGTCCAGCGCGTGGACACCATGGACGGCGCCGCTGACCGCGCCGCCGAGCTGGCCAACAAGTAAGGAAGGGGACTTAACACCATGGCTATCTTCCTTACCAAGGACAGCAAGGTCATCGTCCAGGGCATGACCGGCGCCGAGGGCATGAAGCACACCCGCCGCATGCTCGCCTCCGGCACCCAGATCGTCGGCGGTGTCAACCCGCGCAAGGCCGGCACCACGGTCGACGTCGACGGCACCGAGATCCCGGTCTTCGGCTCCGTCGCCGAGGCGATGGAGAAGACCGGCGCCGACGTCTCGGTCCTCTTCGTGCCGCCGGCCTTCACCAAGGCCGCCGTCGTCGAGGCCATCGACGCCGAGATCGGCCTGGCCGTCGTCATCACCGAGGGCGTTCCGGTGCACGACACCGCCGCCTTCTGGGCGCACGCCGGTGCCAAGGGCAACAAGACCCGCATCATCGGCCCGAACTGCCCCGGTCTCATCAGCCCCGGACAGTCGAACGCCGGCATCATCCCGGCCGACATCACCACCTCCGGCAAGATCGGCCTGGTCTCGAAGTCCGGCACCCTGACGTACCAGCTCATGTACGAGCTGCGCGACATCGGCTTCACCTCGGCCGTCGGCATCGGTGGCGACCCGGTCATCGGCACCACCCACATCGACGCTCTCAAGGCCTTCCAGGAGGACCCGGAGACCGAGATCATCGTCATGATCGGTGAGATCGGTGGCGACGCCGAGGAGCGTGCCGCGGACTTCATCAAGGCGAACGTGACCAAGCCGGTCGTCGGCTACGTCGCGGGCTTCACCGCCCCCGAGGGCAAGACCATGGGCCACGCCGGCGCCATCGTCTCCGGCTCCTCGGGCACCGCCCAGGCGAAGAAGGAGGCCCTGGAGGCCGCCGGTGTCAAGGTCGGCAAGACGCCGTCCGAGACCGCCCGCCTGGCCCGCGAGATCATCGCCGCCCAGGCCTGATCCCCGCGCCGAAGCGCAGCGAGCGCCCCCGCCCTCCCCGGGCGGGGGCGCTCGCCTGTTCTCAGCGGCCCGTCTCTCGGCGATCCTTCTCCCGGGCGCCTGTCCCTCAGTGACCCGTCGGCCCCGTCGTGCAGGGCAGCGGCGACCACATCCGGCAGACCGCCGGCCCCCGCGGCGGCGGGGCGTCCGCTCCCCTTGCCGCCGCCGGGAGCTCCCAGCGCGCGACCGCCTGGGTGTGCGGCTCCACCAGCACCGCCTCCAGCCCCGGCGCCGGGCTGCACCACAGGCTGCTGATCCCGTTCGGTGCCCCGCCCGGCAGCACCGGCACGCCCGGCTCCTGCGCCTCGCCGACCGGCAGGCACAGCGAGGGCGTCGGCGGATCCGACGGCCGGAACAGCACCGCAGGCCGCACCCCCGCCAGGGTCGCCAGCGTCGCCCCGCCCACCGCCACCGTCAGCAGCGCCGCCGCGCCCGTTCGGCTCGCCGTCCACAAGCGGTGCCGGGCCCGCAGCACCGGGATCGGCGAGCGGTGCGGCTGGGGGCAACCCCGGACCGCCGCCCGGTGCAGCAGCAGGCTCAGCCCGTCCGCGAACCCCGGCGCCGCCGGATCCGGCCCCACCAGGTCCGGCACCCACAGCGCCAGCGCCGTCCGGGCCGTCCACACCCGCCCCTCGGCGGCCGCCTGCGTCGACTCCACCTCCACGGCGATGGCCGCCGCCGTCAGCCCCAGGCCGTCGTGCAGCACCAGCGCCCGGCGCTGCGGCCGCGACAGGCGCTTGAGGGCCTTCAGCAACGCGCGGTCCCGGTCGGTCAGCCGGTCGTGGTCCGGCAGGACCGCCTGCGACTCGTCCGCCGGCCGCACCTTGATCCGCCGGTGCGGAAGGCTCCACGCGTGCGCCCGCCGCGGCCCGCCCCGGTGCCACGGCGACAGCGCCAGCTCGAAGGCCCGCAGCCGCACCCACCCCTCCGGGTCACCCGATCCGGCCACCGCGGGCCACCTGCGCCGCGCCTCCCCGAAGGCCCGCCGCACACAGTGCACCGCGCGGTGGCGGCAGGCGGTCAGCAGGAACGCCTGCTGCACCAGGCGGGTGTGCGCCGATTCGTACAGCTCCTCGAAGGTCGGCGCCGGGAGGTCGGCGGGGAGCGGTGCGGCGGGCGGGACGGCCGGCGACGGGTCGCGGTGCCGCTCGGGCGGCCGGGCGCTCCCGTCCGCGACCGGTGCGGTCGCTGCGGGCGGGGCCGTGTGCGCCGGTCCGCCGTGCCCGTCCGTGCCCGCGGGGGGCTGCTCGCTGCCCGCCGCGGTGCCACCTGCTTCCGGGCCCGCCCGGTCACGCCCGGCCGCGGCGGGCGGGGGCGTGTCCGGACCCGGCTGCGCGCGCCCGCCGCCGGAGCGGCGCTGCGGCCCCTCCGCCGTGGTGGCGGCCCGGACCTCCGCAGCCACGTCGCCGCGCCTCGCCGGGTGCGCGGAGCCCGCCCGGTCCGGCCCGTCGGCGGAGGACGCGGCCAGTCGGCTGGTTGTGGCTGTGGCGGCCCGGGGAGTCCCCGTCGGCTCGTCGCGGTCCGGTACGGCGCCCGAGGGGGCCGTGCGGTCGGCGGAGGGGGGCCGCCGGTGCTCCGGAGTGGGAGCTTCGGCCGTGCCGTCGCGCTCCTCCCGGGCGGCCTGCTGCGCGCGGCCGGCGTCGGCCGGTCGCGGTCCGTCCTCGTCCGCGGCACCGCTTCTCCCGCGTGCCGCCGTCTCGGCCGGTGCGGTCTCCTTCGCGACGACCGGTGCCGCAGTCGCGACGACCGGTGCGGTACGGCCCCGTCGTCCTCGCCGTGCGGCGGCCGACGGTGCCGGGCCGCTGACGGCGCCGGTGCGCGGCCCCTCGTCGGCTGCCGGAGCGGTGTCGGGGCGGTTCGGCGGGGTGGCGCGGTCGGGACGGGTGGCCGGACGCCCGCGCGCGGGCGTGTGCGCCGTGTCTCCGCGCTCCTGCCGGGCGCGTTGCGCCGACCGGCCGCGTCGGGCGCCGGTGGCCGGGCCCCGCCCGTCGCCCGTGGGCGCCTCCTCCCGGTCCGGGACCGTGGGGGCCGCGGCCCGGGGGTTCGCGGGCGGGGGCGCCGCCGTCGGCCCGGCCGGCGCCAGGCGGGCGTTGCCGTCGCGTCCGCCGTCGCGTCCGCCGTCGCGTCCGCCGTCGCGTCCGGCGTCGCGTCCTCCGCCGCTCCCGGAGACCGGGAGCCCGTCCGGCGCGCCCGCGGTGTCGGGGCGCCCCGACGCCTGCGCGGCGGTCGGTGCGGCTGCGCCGTAGGCGGTCGGCCGGCCGTTGGAGGAGACGGGGCCGAGGGAGGACGGGGTGAGACCGGCGAAGTTCGCCGGGCCCGGGGGCGGGACGTACGGCAGGGAGCCCGCGGCGAGGGTGACGGCCTCGGCCTCGCTGGAGGCGCCGAGCTTCCGCATGGCGCGCAGGAGGTAGCTGCGGGCGGTGGTGGGGGTGACGCCGAGGGAGGCGGCGGTGCGGGGGAGGTCGTGGCCGGCGGCGAGGTGGGCGAGGGTCTGGGCCTCACGGGGAGTCAGTTTCCGCAGCAGGCGCGCCGGGGAGTGGTCGGCGCGGGCGGGGTCGCGGTGGCGCTCGGGGGTGGGGGAGTCCGCGGTCGGCGGCGTGGTCATCAGACACTCCGGGCCGGGGTGCCGACGGTGCGGGGGCAGGGTCTGAAAATGCGCATAAGCCAATAATCTGGGACACGGCGGCGGTTTGCCGCTTCACGGAGCATGGCGAGTCGCCTTGGCACGATGTGGCGCATGACGCAGCTGATGGGCCGTCCGATCCTGGAGGCGCCGGGAGAATTGGGCGGACGCCCCGCGCTGGCCGACCTGTTGGCGGGGGTGCGGACGGCGCTGGTCGGCTTGGCGGTGGTCGGGGCGCCGGTGTTCGGCCTGTGGGTGGTGACGCCGTACGCGGACGACGGCGCGGCCGCTGCCACCCGGTTGGCGGGGGTCCTCTGGCTGCTCGGGCACGGCGCGCCGGTGCTGCGCGGGGAGGCGGACACCCCACTGACCGTCACTCCGCTGCTGCTGGGTGTCCTGGCCGTGGTCCGGCTGCACCGGGCCGGCGCCGCAGTGGCGGCCCGGCGCGGACTGCGCTCGCGCTGGGGCGGGCCGGTGGCCCTGTGGGCGGGCTACTGCGCGGTGGCGGTCGCGGTCGCGCTGCACGGTGCGGGCGCCGGGCTGTTCCGCAGCAGGGTGGTGCCGGACGTCCTGGTGGTCGCGCTGGTGGCGGCCCTCGCGACGGCTGCCGGGGTCCGATCGGTCGACGCCGCGGGCGGCCCGTTCGCCGGCTCCCCGCTGGACCGCCTCCCGTCGCCGTGCCGTCCGGCCGGCGGCGCGGCGGTGGTGCGTGCCGCGGCGCTGGCGGCCGGGGCCGGGCTGGTCGCCGCGGGTGGGGTGCTGGTGGCCCTGTCGGCGGTGCTGGACGCGGCGACCGGCGGCGGCCGCGGGATGGCGCTGCTGGGGCGAGGGCCCGCCGCGCTGCTGGGGTTGTCGCTGCTCGCGCTGGTGCTGCTGCCGAACGCGGTGCTGTGGGGCGCGGCGTACGCGCTGGGCCCCGGGTTCGCGGTGGGCGCCGGGACGGTGGTGTCGCCGGACGGTACGGCGCTGGGGCCGGTGCCGGAGTTCCCGTTGTTCGCGCTGCTGCCGGCCGACGGCCCGGGCGGCTGGCGGTGGGCGGCGCTGGTGCTGCCGCTGCTGGCCGGGGTGGTGCCGGCGGTGCTGCTCGGCCGGGCGGCGGCGGGCCGGCGGGGCCCGGCCGGGGCGACCGGAGGCGACGAGGAGGGCGCCGGGCCCTGGCCGCCCGCCGCGACGGTGACGGCCGCGCTGGCGGCGGCCCTCGTGGTGGGGGCGGGGGCGGCGCTGCTGGGCTGGCTGTCCGGCGGGGCGCTGGCGGGCGGGCGGATGGCCCGGCTGGGGCCGGTGCCGTGGTCGGCGGGCCTGGCGGCGGCGGGCTGGTTCGCGTTGGTGGCCGTCCCGGGCGCCCTGCTCGTCCGGCACCTGGTGCTCGCCCCCGCGGACGGCGGTGGCGTGTACGCGAGGCTCGCACGGCAGGCACACCGGGGCGCACTGCGACTGCGCGCCCGTACGTACGCCCTCGTGCTGCACCTGTCCGGGCCCGCCCGCGAGCCCGCGGAGCCGGAGGCGGACCCGCTCGACTGACGGACCGTCGCGCGGGCGGGTCGCCCGGGCTACTCGGCGTTCCCGGTGAAGTCCACGTACCACTGCGGCGCGTAGCGGTCGCAGTTCTGGGCTCCGACGGAGGTCAGCGAGTCGCGGACGCAGGTGACGTACGCGCGGTAGTGGTAGTTGAGGCCGATCACCGAGGTGGCGACCACGACGGTCATCGCACCGGTCAGGATCCCGGCGAGCGCGGCCGGGACGAGCGGGTTCGGCGCCGAGCCCCCGCGGGCCGGGCCGACCGGGCCGACCGGGCTCGCCGTGGTGGCCGGACCCGCCGGCGCACCGGCCGCGCCCGGGGCGGGCCGCGGGCTCCGCAGGGCGGCGACGCCCCAGACGATGCCGAGCACCCCGACCAGCAGGGCGATCCAGTGGAACCCCGTGAACAGGCAGACCAGCGCGAACGGCCCGGCAAGCGCGGCGTTGCGGGCCCGGCGGTGGGCCGGGTTCGTGGGGTCGAGCCGGGGCGGCTGCGGGGCCGGGGGCCGCCGACCGGGCCCGCCCTCGCCCTGGCCGGAGCCCCACGGCGGCGGGAGCTGCGGGCGCTCGCCACCCTGGCCGCCGGAGCCGTCCCCGCCGGTCCAGGGGCTGCGCGGCTGCCACGGCTGGTCCGGGGCGTCCGCCGGCGGCGGCGCGAAGGGGTTGCGCTCGTCGGTGTCGTCGCCGCTGCTCATGGGTTCAGCCAATCCTTGTCGGTCGGAGCTCGGCCGGAGCTCGGCGGGAGCCGGGCCGGGGCCCGCGGTCGTCGCGGTCCCGCGGCCGGCGCGGTCGGCGCGGTCTCCCGCGCCCCCCAATGATCCCGCAGCCGTTCGCCGACCGACCGGCGGGCCGGTGCCCGGGCCCGGTCGGCCCCCGCCGGGCCGGGCACAACTCCGGTGCGGCGGGCCCGAGGAGATCCCCGTCTCAACTACGCGCGTAGCGCCGCCGGGAGGGTTCGGAGGCCGTCCGACCAGCCGTTATCGTGGTGACGGTCAGCAGCTCACATCGGTTCCCGGGGCCCGCGTCGCGGCGGGTTTTCCTGGTGTTCCCCCTCGCTCGACCTGCCGTTCGTAGTGGCCCCACCGCCGGTGGACGTACCAGCGCACGGCGCCCGACCTACGGAGAATCGCGCAGTGGCCGCCGCCCCCGCCCAGCACTTCCCGCCCCGTACGTCCGGACCGGCTCGCCTGGTGGTGCTGGTCTCCGGCTCCGGAACCAACCTGCAGGCGCTGCTGGAGGCCGTTGCGGATCCGGCCTACGGCGCCGAGGTCCTCGCCGTCGGGGCGGACCGGGACGGGATCGCCGGCCTGGAGCGTGCCGCGAAGGCGGGCCTGCCGACCTTCGTCCACCGGGTGAAGGACTTCCCGGACCGGGCCGCCTGGGACCGCGCGCTGACCGCCTCCGTCGCCGAGTACGAGCCGGACCTGGTGGTCACGGCCGGATTCATGAAGATCCTCGGCCCCGAGTTCATCGCCGCCTTCGCCGGGCGGATCGTCAACACCCATCCCGCACTGCTGCCCGCCTTCCCCGGCGCCCACGGCGTCACCGACGCGCTCGCGTACGGCGTGAAGGTCACCGGCTGCACCGTCCACCTGGTCGACGCCGGCGTGGACACCGGGCCGATCATCGCGCAGGGCGTCGTCGAGGTCGTCGACGCCGACCACGCCGATGGCGGCGACGCGCTGCACGAGCGCATCAAGACTGTCGAGCGCAAGCTGCTCGTCGACGTCGTGGGCCGGCTGGCCCGCGAGGGTCACCGCATCGAGGACCGAAAGGTATGGATCCCGGCATGAGTGCCAGCTCCACCACCACGCCCGTTTCGGAGAACGTCCGTCCGATCCGTCGCGCGCTGATCAGCGTGTACGACAAGACCGGTCTGGAGGAGCTGGCCCAGGGCCTGCACGCCGCCGGGGTCGCCATCGTCTCCACCGGCTCCACCGCCGGCCGGATCGCCGCCGCCGGTGTCCCGGTGACCGAGGTCTCCGAGCTGACCGGCTTCCCGGAGTGCCTGGACGGGCGCGTGAAGACGCTCCACCCCCGCGTGCACGCCGGTGTGCTGGCCGACCTGCGCCTGGAGTCGCACCGCGCGCAGCTGGCCGAGCTGGGCGTCGAGCCCTTCGACCTGGTCGTGGTGAACCTCTACCCGTTCAAGGCCACCGTCGCCTCCGGCGCCACCCCGGACGAGTGCGTCGAGCAGATCGACATCGGCGGCCCGAGCATGGTCCGCGCCGCCGCCAAGAACCACCCCTCGGTGGCCGTCGTGGTCGACCCGGCCCGCTACGAGGACGTGCTGACGGCCGTCCGCGAGGGCGGCTTCGACCTGGCCACCCGCAAGCGCCTGGCCGGTGCCGCGTTCGCCCACACCGCCGCCTACGACGTGGCCGTCGCCTCCTGGTTCGAGGCCGGCTACGCGCCGAGCGACGAGCACTTCCCCGAGTTCCTGGGCTCGACCTGGGAGCGGCAGAACGTGCTGCGCTACGGCGAGAACCCGCACCAGGGCGCCGCGCTGTACAGCGACGGCACCGGCGGCCTGGCCGGCGCGCAGCAGCTGCACGGCAAGGAGATGTCGTACAACAACTACGTCGACACCGACGCCGCCCGCCGCGCCGCCTACGACCACGCCGAGCCGGCCGTGGCGATCATCAAGCACGCCAACCCGTGCGGCATCGGGACCGGCGCCGACGTCGCCGAGGCGCACCGCAAGGCGCACGAGTGCGACCCGGTCTCCGCGTACGGCGGCGTCATCGCGGTCAACCGCCCGGTCACCGTCGAGCTGGCCGAGCAGATCGCCCCGATCTTCACCGAGGTCGTCGTGGCCCCCGGCTACGAGGACGGCGCCCTGGAGGTGCTGACCCGTAAGAAGAACCTGCGGGTGCTGCTCGCCCCCGAGGCCCCGGCCAACCGCCAGGAGGTCCGCCCGATCTCCGGTGGCGTGCTGCTGCAGGACGCCGACCGGGTGCACGCCGAGGGCGACGACCCGGCGAACTGGACGCTCGCGACCGGCGAGGCGCTGTCGGAGGCCGAGCTGGCCGAGCTGGCCTTCGCCTGGCGGGCCTGCCGGGCCGTCAAGTCCAACGCGATCCTGCTGGCCAAGGACGGCGCCTCGGTCGGCGTGGGCATGGGCCAGGTCAACCGGGTCGACTCCTGCAAGCTCGCGGTCGAGCGGGCCGGCGAGCGGGCCAAGGGCGCGTACGCGGCCTCGGACGCGTTCTTCCCGTTCGCGGACGGCCCGGCGATCCTGATCGCCGCCGGGGTCAGGGCCATCGTCCAGCCCGGTGGTTCGATCCGCGACGAGGAGGTCGTCGCGGCGGCCGCCGAGGCCGGCGTGACCATGTACTTCACCGGTGCGCGGCACTTCTTCCACTGATGACGTGACGGTATGACAGAGCGGCCCGGCCCCCCGAGGGGAGCCGGGCCGCTCTGTCATGCGGTACGGGCGGGGTTCCTACGGGCCGGTCAGTACCGCGGCCGGTTGAACCAGTCGACGCCCTCCCGGGTGCTCATGGCGACGATCCACAGCACGCAGATCCCGATCCACAGCACGCCGACCACCACGCCGAAGCCGCTGCCCGCGGCCTGGGCCTGGGTGCTCCCGGTGATCGCGCTGATCGTCACGAGCGCACCGAGCAGCAGGGCGACCGAGCCGTACACGATGGTGGTGATCCGGGTCGCCGGGCCGCCCTTGCCGAACTTCACCCCGAGCGTGATCGAGAGCACCGAGGCGAGCAGGTACAGGATCCCGAGGACCAGCAGCACGCCCGCGGCCGCGTTGCCGAAGATCGCGGTGTCGCTGCTGGTGCTGTGCTGGTTGGCGACCGTCTTGGCGCTCGCGGCCACGATCAGCAGCAGGCCCGTGAGGAGGACCTGCACGCCGCCCACGACGAACAGCAGGACGCGGGCGGTCATCACCAGGCCCGGCATGGAGCGCGGCGGCGCCACCGGCGCGTAGCCGTACGCCGGGGGCTGCTGCGGGTAGCCGTACGCGGCCGGCGGGGCCTGCTGCGGGTAGCCGTAGCCCGGGGCGGCCGGCGGCTGGCCGTACGGGTTGTTCGGGTCGGGCGGGTAACTCATCGATGCCTCCGGGCAGTTACGGGGACGCGGGGACGGGACGGCGGAGGCCCCTGGTGCGGTCGCGAGTCGGGTCGGCGACAGCACGGGACGGTATCGGGGCGCGGTGACAGCCCGGCGGCAGTGGCGGGCGGTACGACCGGCTCAGCAGCGTGATGAACGGGCGAGCGCGGACCGGGACGGGCGCAGTGCGGCGGACGCGGCGCTGCGGCGGTCGGGCTGCTCGGACTGCTGTGGTCGGATCACTGGCTCTTTCCCCCGGATACGCCCCGCCGCGGTATCCGTCGGCCCGTCACCGGGCCTG
Source organism: Kitasatospora sp. NPDC101447 (assembly GCF_044767225.1). Taxonomy (NCBI): domain Bacteria; kingdom Bacillati; phylum Actinomycetota; class Actinomycetes; order Kitasatosporales; family Streptomycetaceae; genus Kitasatospora; species Kitasatospora sp. NPDC101447. The sequence goes on along the minus strand of NZ_JBIWNL010000012.1, from coordinate 99,337 downwards.
GTTGCGGCAGGGTATGCGGGCAACATCGTCATCCGGACGGCAGCGCCCTGTCCAGCCGGTTCCGGCGCCGGGTCGAGACTGTGGCGCAACCGCAATGCGGTACGGACGTTCCGTACCCGTCCGGCCGTCCGACCGGCCGCCGCCGCGGCACCCGGCCGCCCGTGGTACGGCACCCTGCCGCGATCCGGGAGAATGGGGTCATGACTGCCCAGATTCTCGATGGCAAGGCCACCGCCGCCGCGATCAAGTCCGAACTCGCCGCCCGCGTGGCGGCCCTCAAGGCGAAGGGCGTCACGCCCGGCCTCGGCACCGTCCTGGTCGGTGACGACCCGGGCAGCCGCTGGTACGTGAACGGCAAGCACAAGGACTGCGCCGAGGTCGGCATCGCCTCGATCCAGCGCGAGCTGCCCGCCACCGCCTCCCAGGAGGACGTGGAGAACGTCGTCCGCGAGCTCAACGCCGACCCGTCCTGCACCGGCTACATCGTCCAGCTGCCGCTGCCCAAGGGCCTGGACCAGAACCCGGTCCTGGAGCTGATGGACCCGGACAAGGACGCCGACGGCCTGCACCCGACCTCGCTGGGCCGGCTCGCCCTGGGCATCGACGGCCCGCTGCCCTGCACCCCGCTGGGCATCGTCGAGCTGCTGCGCCGCCACGACGTCGAGATCAACGGCGCCGAGGTGGTCGTGGTCGGCCGCGGCATCACGGTCGGCCGCTCGATCGGCCTGCTGCTGACCCGCCGCTCCGAGAACGCCACGGTGACCCTGTGCCACACCGGCACCCGGGACCTGAGCGCCCACCTGCGCAAGGCCGACATCATCGTGGCCGCCGCCGGCGTGCCGCACCTGGTCAAGCCGGAGGACGTCAAGCCGGGCGCCGCGGTGCTGGACGTGGGCGTCAGCCGCAGCGAGGGCAAGATCGTCGGCGACGTCCACCCGGGCGTGGCCGAGGTGGCCGGCTGGATCTCCCCGAACCCCGGCGGCGTGGGCCCGATGACCCGCGCGATGCTGCTCAACAACATCGTCGAGGCGGCCGAGCGCCGCGCCGGCATCTGACACCCCAGGGACGGCGAACATGACTGAACCGCGACCGGCGCGGTCCCGGCACAGGCCGGTGAAGACCACCGGCACCCTGCCGCCCGAGGGCTCGGCCGCGGCCCTCGGACGCGAGCACGCCCTGCCGGTCCGGCAGTGGCCGATAACGCTGGTCCTGCTGGTGGTCGGCGCCGGCCTCGCGGTCACCTGGTTCGCCGACTTCAAGGACGGCTTCAAGTACGGGCTGCTGATCCTCGGCGGCGGCGTGCTGCTCGGCGCGGTGCTGCGCCTGGTGCTGCCCGAGGTCGGGATGCTGGCGGTGCGCAGCCGCTTCACCGACGTGATCGTGCTGACCTTCCTGGGCGCCTCGATCGTGCTGCTGACCCTGGTCGCCCAGCCGAACCCGTGGGTGCAGATTCCGCTGCTGGACAACATCGGCCAGCTGATGGGCCGGCCCAAGCACTGACCGGCGGCACCGACCGGCCGGGGCGCCGACCGGTCCGGCCCGCCGCGGCCCCCGCCCCACCCCCCCGGACTCCCGGGGGCGGGGCGGGGGCCGCGGTGCGTCTGTGACGCATCAGCCACGCCCGCACACGCGGCGTACGCTTCCCTTTGCGATAACCTGACGCCGGTCTCTCGATGTCGAGAGACCATCCTCGGCTCCAGTGCGCCGGTGTGCCTGGGGCACCTGGCGATTTGCTGGAGAAGGTAGAAATGACCCGCACCCCCGTCAACGTCACCATCACCGGAGCCGCCGGCCAGATCGGCTACGCGCTGCTCTTCCGCATCGCCTCGGGCCACCTGCTCGGTGCCGACGTGCCGGTGAACCTGCGCCTCCTGGAGATCCCGCAGGGCCTGAAGGCCGCCGAGGGCACCGCCATGGAGCTCGTCGACTGCGCGTTCCCGCTGCTGCGCGACATCAAGATCACCGACAACCCGAACGAGGCCTTCGACGGCGCCAACGTCGCGCTGCTGGTCGGCGCCCGTCCGCGCACCGCGGGCATGGAGCGCGGCGACCTGCTGCAGGCCAACGGCGGCATCTTCGGCCCGCAGGGCAAGGCCATCAACGACCACGCCGCGGACGACATCAAGGTCCTGGTCGTCGGCAACCCGGCCAACACCAACGCCCTGATCGCCCAGCGCAACGCCCCGGACGTCCCGGCCGAGCGCTTCACCGCGATGACCCGCCTGGACCACAACCGCGCCGTCGGCCAGCTGTCCGCCAAGACCGGCGCCCTGGTCTCGGACATCAAGCGCGTCACCATCTGGGGCAACCACTCCGCGACCCAGTACCCGGACGTCTTCCAGGCCGAGATCGCCGGCAAGCCGGCCTTCGAGGCCGTCGGCAGCGACCTGGCCTGGCTGGAGAACGACTTCATCCCGACCGTCGCCAAGCGCGGCGCCGCCATCATCGAGGCCCGCGGCGCCTCCTCGGCCGCCTCGGCCGCCAACGCCGCCATCGACCACGTCCACACCTGGGTCAACGGCACCGCCGAGGGCGACTGGACCTCCATGGGTGTCGTCTCCGACGGCTCCTACGGCGTCCCGGCCGGCCTGATCTCCTCCTTCCCGGTCACCACCAAGGACGGCAAGTTCGAGATCGTCCAGGGCCTGGAGATCTCCGACTTCTCGCGCGCCCGCATCGACGCCTCGGTCCAGGAGCTGACCGAGGAGCGCGACGCGGTCCAGGAGCTGGGCCTCATCTGAGCCCGCCCGCACCGCAGCACCGGCGGCCCGCCGACTTCCCCCCGGGGAAGCGGCGGGCCGCCGCCGTGTCCGGCCTCGGGGCCCCGCACCGGCCGCCCTACACTGGCCCGCTGTGAACGAAACCCTCGGGGACGCCGCGCTCGTCCTCGTTTTCATCCTGCTGGGCGGGCTCTTCAACGTCGCCGAGATCTCGCTGATCTCGCTGCGCGAGGGCCAGATCCGGACGCTGGAGGCGCACGGCACCCGGCGCTCGGCCCGGGCCGCGCACCTGGCCGCCGACCCCAACCGCTTCCTGGCCGCCGTCCAGGTCGGGGTGACCTGCATGGGCTTCCTGTCCGCCGCCTTCGGCGCGGACACCCTGGCGGGCAAGCTCGCCCCGGTGTTCGTCCGGGCGGGCCTGTCCGAGGGCGTGGCCGACGCGGTCGCCCTGGTCGGCCTCACCCTGGTGATCAGCTACGTCTCGCTGGTGCTCGGCGAGCTGACCCCCAAGCGGATCGGCCTGCAGCGCGCCGAGTCCATCGCGGTGCTCTCCGCCCCGGTGGTGGACGTGATGTCGGTCGTGCTGCGCCCGGCGATCTGGCTGCTGGGCCACTCCACCAACCTGATGGTCCGCCTGCTCGGCGGGGACCCGACGGCCGGGCGCGGCTCGATGAGCTCCGAGGAGCTGCGCGGCCTGGTCGCCGCCAACACCGAACTGGGCAGCGACGAGCGGGCGTTGATCGCCGACGTGTTCGCCGCCGGCGAGCGCCAGCTGCGCGAGGTGATGGTCCCGCGCACCGAGGTGACCTTCCTGGACGCCGAGCGCCCGCTGGCCGCCGTACGGCACCAGGCCGACACCTCCCCGCACTCGCGCTACCCGGTGGTCGAGGGCAGCGCCGACGCGGTGGTCGGCTTCGTCCACGTCCGCGACCTGTACGGCGCGCGCGGCGGACAGGCCGCCAAGGTCCGCGACCTGGCCCGCCCGGTGAAGCTGCTGCCCGGCACCAAGCGGGTGCTGGAGGCGATGGGCGAGATGCGCCGCGAGGGCCACCACCTGGCCATCGTGGTGGACGAGTACGGCGGCACCGCCGGGATCGTCACCCTGGAGGACCTGGTCGAGGAGGTGATCGGCGAGATCCGCGACGAGTACGACCGGCCGGAGTCCGCCCCCACCCGTCGGCTGGCCGGCGGCGGCATGGAGCTGGACGGCCTGCTCAACCTCGGGGACTTCGCCGAGGAGACCGGCGTCACCCTGCCCGAGGGCCCCTACGAGACGGTGGCCGGCTGCCTGGTCGCCTCGCTCGGCCGGCTGCCCCGGGACGGCGACCAGGTGCGCGTCCCGCTGGACGGCGGCGGCGGGGTGCTGCTGACGGTGGCCAAGGTCGAGGGCCGGCGGATCGCCCGGGTGAGGGTGAGTGCCGTCACACTGGCCGAACCTCCGGGGGCGGACGTTTCCTGAGCGACCGGTGGAACTGGAAGAATGGCCCGCATGGTCAACGCAGCGGTCACCGGTCCGGTCAAGGAGCGTCCCCGGGTGCTCTCCGGCATCCAGCCCACCTCCGGCTCGTTCCACCTCGGCAACTACCTGGGCGCGGTGCGCCAGTGGGTCGACCTGCAGAAGGACAACGACGCCTTCTACATGGTCGTCGACCTGCACGCGATCACGGTGCCGCAGGACCCGGCGACGCTGCGCGAGAACACCCGGATCTCCGCCGCCCAGCTGCTCGGCGCGGGCCTGGACCCGGACCACTGCACGCTCTTCGTCCAGTCGCACGTGCCCGAACACGCGCAGCTCGCCTGGGTGATGAACTGCCTCACCGGCTTCGGCGAGGCCTCGCGGATGACCCAGTTCAAGGACAAGTCCTCCCGCTACGGCTCCGAGAGCACCACCGTCGGCCTGTTCACCTACCCGATCCTGCAGATCGCGGACATCCTGCTCTACCAGGCCGACGCCGTGCCGGTGGGCGAGGACCAGCGCCAGCACGTGGAGATCACCCGCGACATCGCCGACCGCTTCAACACCCGCTACAGCCCGACCTTCACGGTGCCGAAGCCGTACATCCTCAAGGAGACGGCGAAGATCCAGGACCTCCAGGACCCGGCCGTCAAGATGAGCAAGTCGGCCTCCTCGCCCAAGGGCCTGGTGAGCCTGCTGGACGACCCGAAGGTCAGCGCCAAGAAGTTCAAGAGCGCCGTCACCGACACCGGCACCGTCGTGTCCTACGACGAGGAGGAGAAGCCGGGCGTCTCCAACCTGCTGCGCATCCACTCCGCGCTCAGCGGGCAGTCCGTCGAGCAGCTGGTCGCGCACTTCGAGGGCAAGATGTACGGCGCCCTGAAGACCGAGCTGGCCGAGCTGTTCACCGAGTGGGTCACCCCCTTCCAGGAGCGCACCCGCACCTTCCTGGACGACCCGGCCGAGCTGGACCGGGTGCTGGCGATCGGCGCCGAGAAGGCCCGCGACGTGGCGTCGGCGACGCTGGAGACGGTGTACGACCGGATCGGCTTCCTCCCGGCCGCCAAGCGGTGACTCCCCTCACACGCCTGCCCGGTGGTGGCGACCTCCCGGAGGTCGTCACCATCGGCGTGTCCGTGAGCGTCCCGGACCCGCACGGCGCGGCGATCCAGGACGCCCGGGCCGGGCACGGCGATCCGCTGGCCCGGTCGATACCGACGCATGTCACGCTGCTGCCGCCGACCGAGGTGCCGGCCGACGCGCTGCCGAAGATCGAGGAGCACCTGGCGGCGGTCGCCGCCGCGCACCGGCCGTTCCGGATGCTGCTGCGCGGCAGCGGCACCTTCCGCCCGGTCTCCCCGGTGGTGTACGTCCGGGTCGAGGAGGGCGCGCAGGAGTGCCGGCTGCTGGAGGCGGACGTCCGCTCCGGCCCGCTGGCCCGCGAGCTGGCCTTCCCGTACCACCCGCACGTGACGGTCGCCCACGGCCTGCCGGACGACGTGCTGGACCAGGCGTACGAGCAGGCGCGCGGCTTCCGGGCGTCCTTCGTGGTGCCGGGCTTCGGCCTCTCCCGGTTCGACGCGGACGAGGTCTGGCGGCCCTGGCGGAGCTACTCCTTCTCCTGACGGCGGTTCCGGCGCGCTCCCGGCGCCGCCCGGGACCGGCCCGCGGCGGGCTGCGTCCCGAGCATCCGGTCGACCACCCGGCGGGCCGCACCGCCGTCGTCCAGCGCGCAGTGCTCGGCCTGGAAGCGCCGGTAGCGCTCGGCGTAGCCGGGGGGTAACCCGCCGCCGCGGTCGGCGAGTTCGCGCAGCGCGCCGAGCAGTTCGGCGGAGGTCGGCACCAGCGGGCCCGGGGCGTTCGGCTCGAAGTCGAAGTAGAAGCCGCGCAGGGTGTCGCGGTAGTGCTCCAGGTCGTAGGTGAAGAAGTACATCGGACGGCCGGTGATCGCGAAGTCGAACATGATCGACGAGTAGTCGGTCACCAGCACGTCCGCGACCAGGAGCAGTTCCTGCGGGTCGGGGTAGTCGCCGCAGTCGTACCGGAAGCCGTCCCCCGCGCCCGGCAGGGGCTCGCGCACGTGCGCGTGCGGGCGGACCAGCAGCACGTGGTCCCGGCCGAGCAGCCGACGGGCGTGGTCGAGGTCCAGCCGCAGGTCGAGCCGGAAGCCGTCGCCGTCGCCGCGCCGCTGGTCCTCGCGCCAGGTCGGCGCGTACAGCACGATCCGCTTGCCGTCGGGGACGCCGAGCCGGCGGCGGACGGCCGCGGCGGTCCGCGGGTCCGGGTGGGCGAGCACGTCGTTGCGCGGGTAGCCGGACTCCAGCACCTCGCCGCCGTAGCGGAAGGCGCGGCGCAGGATCGGGGTGGCGAACGGGCTGGGGGAGAGCAGCAGGCTCCACTGCGGGGTCTCCCGGTCGAGCGCCGCCAGGTAGCCGTGGTCGGCCAGCCAGGGGTTCTCGACGTCGTGGGCGATCCGTTTCAGCAGCGAGCCGTGCCAGGTCTGCACGACGACCTGGCCGGGGCGGCGCTCCAGGAAGTCCGGGAAGTGCGTGTTGCCGACCAGGTAGCGGCAGGTGGCCAGCGCCCGGTACCACTCGGGGCTCCAGACCCGCACCGGGGTGACCCCGGCCGGCACCGCGGCCTGCGCGTCGTCGACGGCCCACAGGTGCGCCAGCGGCGCGCTGCGGCGCGCGAGTTCGGCGTGCACCGCGCGCGGGGAGTCGGCGTAGCCGCGGCCGCCGAACACGTCGTAGAGCACCGCGTCGCGCAGCGGTGCGCGGCGGGCGGCCGGGTAGTGCTCGGCGCGCTGCCGGCGCTGCGTCCAGGCGCTGCGCTCGGCGGCGCTGAGCACCGGGGTGGAGTCCACCAGCAGGGTGTCGTGCCAGCGGCGCTGCAGCAGGATCCGCTTGCCGCCGGCCGTGGCGGCGGCGGGGACGGCGGGCAGTGCGGCGGGGGCGGCGAGCAGCGACCGGCCCGGCCCGGCGCCGTCGGGCGGCTCCAGCGAGGCCTCCCAGATGCCCTTGCGCAGCGGCAGTGCGGCGCCGTCCGAGCCGGTGCGGGTGGCGGGCACCCGGGCCAGGAAGCGGCCGTCCGGGCCGCTCGCGACCGGGCCGCGGACCTCGCTCGCGGTGCCGGAGTGCCGCAGCACCAGCTCCAGGCGGTCCGCGGCCGGCTCCGGGCAGTGCCCGGAGAGCTCGAAGCCGTCGGCCCGCACCGCGATCCGGTCGACCAGGCCGACCGCGGGCTGGACGCAGAGCTGGAGGCGGCCGTCGGCGAGGTGCTTGAGGTAGAGCACGCGGTCGCGGGTGTCGGGCAGCGGGTGCTGGCCGGCCACCGGGCCGCCGCGCTCGTCGAGGCACAGCTGCTCGGTGCCGCCGTCCGGCCGCAGCAGTTCGGCGTCCCAGTGCTCCAGGTCCCCGCGGCCGCGCCCCTCGGCGGTGAACGGCCGGTACGGCAGCCGGACGGTGAAGGTGTCGCCGCCACGGGTGAGCGGCTGCTCGATCACCGCGTCGCTCTGCCGGTGGCGCAGCCGCAGCACGGTGCCGGCCGGGCAGGAGTCGGCGACGCCGCCGAGGCCGAGGCCGACGGCGGTGCGGGCGGCCCGGGTGATCCGGACGGCCGGGCGTTCGAGCCGCAGCCGCAGCCGGCCGTCCTCGAAGTACGGCTGGAGGCGGACGTCGTGGTCCACCCAGCAGGCCGGCGGGTACTCGCCGGAGCCGCACCAGTGCGGGGCGAGGGCGCCGTAGTGGCGGCGCACCCGGACGGCGCGCGGGCGGGTGAAGAGGGTGGTCTCGATCCGCCAGTCGCCGAGCAGCCACCGGCCGTCCCGGCGCAGCCGGCCGGGCGCCAGCAGGACGGTGAAACCGGACCAGTCGTGGTTGTGCTCGGGCCGGGCGCTGTCGTCGGTGACCTCGGGCATCCTGCGGGGTCTGGAGCGCAGGTGCAGCGGCGGTGCGTCCGCGTCCTCGTGGCGCAGGGTCAGCCAGGTCCAGGCGGATCCGGGGCGGCGGGTGTCCAGGCCCTGGGGGCGGGCGAAGCCGGTGAGTTCCAGGCCGCGGTCGTGCCAGCGGGCGCGCAGCAGGCCGAACACCACGTCCCCCTTGTCCGCGGGGCGCGCGGTGGTCACCCGGGGAGCGGCGTGCGGCAGGACGAGCCGGGTGAGCACAGGCATGGTGATCGGAGCCCTTCGGAATGGAAATTCACATCCCATCCGGAAATGGCCGCAAAGGCAACTGCACGCTTTTTCGAATTACCTGGGGAATTCATTTCCGGGAACGCCGGTTCGGAAATGGATCGACTGTGCGGATATTCGCCGTTCCCGGAGGTCCCGAGCGTTTCCGGAGGTCCCGAGGGTTCCGGGAGGTTCCGGGGATTCCGCGGCCCGGGGTCTCCGGGAAAACGCGGAGGCGGGGGGCCCCCCCCGGGGGGGGGGGGCCCCGGAGCGGGTGGCGCCGAGGGCGTACGGCACGCAGAGCAGCACGAGCTACACCCCCGGGGCGGCGGCGGCCGTCCCGG